>JAFLCL010000103.1 GCA_017303575.1 Deltaproteobacteria bacterium | reverse complement strand
GGCTCGGGCTCGCGGGGGATCTCGGCGGGCGGCTCGACGCGCGCCGGTGGCGGCTCGACGCGGGCCGGCGGCGGAGGCGCCACGGGCTCGGGCGCGCGGACCTCCGCGACGACCTCGTCCTTCGGCTGCGCGACGGTACGACGACGGACGACGCCCGCGCGGAGCTTCGTCTCGACCGTGTTCTCGACCTTGTCCTTCTCGATCGCGCGCTTCACGCGATCGATCTCGGCCACGTCCAGCGCGCTCATGTGATTGCGCACCTGGATCCCGAGCGTGGCGAGCCGCTTCATCAGCTCGTTGTTCTCGAGCGAGAGCTCTCGCGCGACCTCGTACACCCGGACCTTGCTCATTCCGCCTCCGACAGATCGAGAAGCCGCTGCCCGCTCTCGACCACTTCCGCCGCGATCCCGCTCTCCAGGATCCCGATCACTCCGACCTCGTCGCGACCGAAGAGCCTACCCAGGCCGCTCTTGGTCGAGAAGACAATCGCCCTACGCTCGAGCCGCTCCGCCGCGGCCACCAACTCGTCGCGCCGCCCTGCGGCGTCGCTTGCCACCACCAGTGCCGCGATGCGGCCCTCTGCCATTCCCTCGCGCGTGGCGTCCGTGCCCATCGTGAGCACCCGACGCCGCGACCCCGCGAGCAACAATCCCTCGATGCGCCGCACGAACGCGTCGCGCATCGCACCGAGCAACCAGGCGGACTCGACGCGCACTTCGCGCTGGAGCGCGCGAGAGAGGCCGCCCTTGTCGGTCGCGCGGCGCACGCAGTCCTTGCGCGCGTGCACCCAGACGCCTCGTCCACCGCGGTCGTGGCTGCGCCCGCCGCGACCCGCTCGGTACGACACGTCGGGCGCGACGAACGGCGCGACGTCGGCGACCGCGAGACGCACGAGGCCCTCGGGCGCCGCCTTCTCGCGGCACCCCACACAGGTCCTCTCACTGGTCTCTACGGTCACTAGGTCCACTTGGTTCGTCGCTCCTTCGTGTGGCTCAGGCCGGCGGCGGCTGCTCGTCGCCCGTGGGCACGGCGCGCATCGCGGCGCGTACGCGCTCGAGGTCGTCGCGCACGAACGCCGCGACGGCCTGCTTCACCTCGCGCGCACGCTGCGCGCCGAGGCCCGTGCGGATCGCCAGGCGATCCACGTCTTCTTCGCGCGCCACGTCGGACACCGAGCGGTAGCCGCCGCGCTCGAGGGCCTCCGCGATGCGCTCCGTCACGCCCGAGCAGAGCACCAGGATCTCGCGCTCCGAGAGCATGCGGGGCGCAGCGACGATGCGATCGACGAGCGCCTTGCGCACCGAGTCCATCGCGCCCGACGCGTCGGTGCGCAGCTTCTCGGCGCGCGCCGTCGTGCCCACGCCGTCGATCGACGACAGCTCCTGATCGCCCGCCTCCGCGATCTCGTCCACCGTGCGGAAGCCCGCGCGGTAGAGCGACTTCGCGAGGCCCTCGCTGACGTCGGGGACCATCTGGAGCTGCTCGAGCGCCATGTCCTCGATCTGGCGGAAGCGCGACTCGCTGATGATGTCGAGCTTCCAGCCCGAGAGCTGCGAGGCGAGGCGCACGTTCTGGCCGCGGCGACCGATCGCGAGCGACAGCTTCGCGTCCGGCACCACCAGCTCCATCGTGTTGTTCGCCTCGTCGATGATGACGCGGCCCACCTCGGCCGGCGCGATCGCGTTGCACACGAAGCGTGCAGGGTCGCGATCGAAGGGCACGATGTCGATCTTCTCGCCGCGCAGCTCCTGCACGACGGCCTGCACGCGCGAGCCCTTCATGCCGACGCACGCGCCCACCGGATCGACGTCCGAGTCGCGGCTCGTGACGGCGATCTTCGAGCGCGCGCCCGGCTCGCGGGCGGCCGCCACGATCTTCACGATGCCCTCGTAGATCTCGGGCACTTCCTTCTCGAAGAGCTTCACGAGCAGGCCCACGTCGGTGCGCGAGAGGATCAGCTGCGGGCCGCGGGCCTCGCGATCGATCTCCTTGAGGAGCGCCACGATGCGGTCGCCCGGACGGTAGCTCTCGCGCGGCGTCTGCTCGCGCGCCGGCAGCACGGCCTCGGTGCCGTCGAGGTCGACGATGATGTTCGCGCCCCGCTCGAAGCGGCGGACCACGCCGTGCACCAGCTCGCCGCGGCGATCCTTGAACTGGTTGAAGACGATGTCGCGCTCGGCGTCGCGGACGCGCTGGATGATGACCTGCTTGGCCGTCTGCGCCGCGATGCGGCCGAAGCCCTGCCGGTGCTGCTTCATCTTCAGCACTTCGCCGAAGTCGCGGTCCTGCTGGCGCGCCTTGTCGCCGTCGGACTCGAGATAGAAGATCTGGAAGCCCAGCTCCTCGCCGAGCTCGGCCTCGAGCCCGTGGCGGCGCGCGTCCTCGACCGAGATGTGACGCTCGGGGTCTTCGACGTCCTCGACCACCGTCATGTACTGGAAGAGGTCGACGTTGCCGCTGTCCTGATTGAACCGCGCCTCGAGCTCACGGGTCATGCCGAAGGTCCGCTTCGCAGCGGTGAGGATCGCCTGCTCCATGGTCTCGACCAGGACGGCGGCCTCGATGCCCTTCTCCTTGCTGACCTGCTCGATGATGGTGTGGAGCGAAACGCCCGAGCTCTGCATGACTGACTCCTGAATGGCTTCTTCTTCAGACGAACAGCCCCGATCACACGGATCGGGATCGATGGGATCACTGGAAGCGGAAGACGACGTGCGCCTTGGACACGTTGTCGAGGGGCACGACCCACGTCGTCTTGGACGGGGGATCGTCGACGTGGACGGCCTCGCCCTCGTACTTGAGGAGCGTGCCCTGCACCTTGCGGCGGCCGGTGTCGTCGAGCGGCAGCTTGGTGTGCACGCGGACCTCGACGCCTGCGAAGCGCTCGAAGTCGCGCGGTCGCACGAGAGGACGATCGATGCCCGGAGAGCTGACCTCCAGGCGGTAGCGGCTGCTCGGCAGAAGGCGCTCGTGCACGTCGAGCACCGTCGAGAGATCGCGGCTCACGCTCTGGCAGTCCGCGAGCGAGACGCCGCTGCCCGGCACCAGCTTGCCGGTCGCCTTCTCCACGTGTGCGCCGCCCTCGCGATCGATGAGCACCCGAAGCACAGCGCCCTGCTCGCTGACCAACGCCACGTCCACGAGTTCGAGGCCGTGCGCCTTGCACACGGGCTCGATCACGTCGAAGAGGGCGGTCTTGTCGAGGGTCAGGGACATGCAGAGAGAGTGGGGGGCCAGGCCGAGGATCGCGGGCGGTCTCGTTCGTCTACCGAAGGCTTCGCCGACGGCCCCTCCATCCGACCGCATCCCATCTGCCCTGGGGAGCTCTCCTGGGAAGGGAGAGCTCTCGCGGGCGGCGGCTCGCGGCGAGGCCGCGGAGCGCGCATGGGTCACGGACCGATGAAAGGCGGCCGCTCGTACCACGCGCGATCTGGGCGAGCAAGTGGCGCCTTCGTCGCGTCACGATCGTGACGGCCGCGACCGGGATGTCACGGGGCGCGGTCTCGATCCCGCCTCGGCGCGGGCATTCCCCGCTCGGCGACGTCATGGCCCCTTTCCTGCAGCCCCGTCGGGGATGGACGCGCTCGGGCGTCCGCCGCGCCCGTTCTGGCTCACCGTCCTTGACACCAAGGGACTGCGCGCTAGAAGGCCCCGCCTTTTTCCGGTGCGGGGTCCGCGTTCGTGCCGGGTGTGTTGGCGGGTCTTCTCCTCTTCCACGATCTCTCGTGGCCGAGGAGGGCCCTTCTCGAACGACCGACTTTCGGAGGGTTCCGTGATGAAGACCAGGTTCGCTTATGCCTTCGGGCTTCTCTCCGCTGGCCTGGGCACGGTCGTGCTCGCCGGCTGTCCCGACCCCGAGGTCCCCGTCGACGCCGCGATGCTGTCCGACACACCACCGATCGTCCTCGAGGACGCCGGCCGTGACGCGCGCGTCGTCGGTCGCGACACGGGCATGACGATGCCCGGCGCGTGCGGCACGCGCGGCAACATCGGTGGCCAGTGCGCCTCCGGCGAGTGCAACGACCCCTACGTCTGCCAGGAAGAGGTCGTGATGACGCGCCCCAGCGTCCGCCGCTCCGACGGCATGCCGGGACGCGCGTATCCCATCCAGTACTGGCCCGGCGGCCAGTGCCAGGTCGCGTGTGATCCCAACGCGAACGGCCAGTGCAACGACTGCTCGAGCTGCCTCCAGACGGACACCGACACGTCGGGCAACCCCGTCGGTCAGTGCTTCCAGACCTGCGAGCAGGACGTGGACGGCCGCGGCGGCTGCAACGAGGGCTACGGCTGCGATCGCGCCAACCTCGCGTGCCTCGTGGCGTGCGCGGTGGTGGACGGCGTCGACACCTGCGAGTTCTCGTTCGAGGATCGCGACACCGACCCGACGACCCGCGAGACGATCGTCGACGAGGGCGCGGACTACGCCTCGAGCTGCAACGTGGCCACCGGGCTCTGCGAGACGCGCGGCACGGCGGGCGCGACGGCCGGCGACGACTGCGAAGAGGACCTCGACTGTGAGGACGACGGCCTCTGCCTCAGCGGCGACGACGCCGAGACGCCGGTGACGCTCCTCGACGGCTACTGCGTCCGCCTCGGCTGCAACGACACCGACCTGGCCTGCCAGGACGGCGACAACTGCACGCAGAGCCTGTTCGGCCTGCCCGGCGGCGTGTGCATGGACGGCTGTGTCGTCGGCTCCGAGACCACGGCGGGCCAGCGCGTCGGCGCGGCCGGCGGCAACCCGAACTGCGGCACCGGCGAGGCGTGCTTCTGGGACGGCGTGCACGGCGCCGCGGACGAGTTCAACGGCGGCTGCTACCCGGCGAACTACAACACGGTCACCGAGTACAACGTCGGCGCGCCCTGCGACACGGACGATGAGTGCTACTCGCCCTTCGGCGTCGGCCGCTGCCTCTTCGGTGAAGGCAACTCGCTCGGCGATCGCGTCGGCAGCGGCGTGTGCGCCATCGGCGGCTGCGCGAACCTCACCGGCGGCGGTGTCGGCCTCCGCAACGGCGCCATGGAGTCGATCGCTGTCGCGGCGGACGTGACGATGTGCGCGGGCGCGACGGCCGGCAACAACGACATCTGCGTCGGCTTCAGCGAGACCCAGAGCTTCTGCGTCTCGGGCTGCACCACGGCGGCGGACTGCCCGGCCGGCTACGCCTGCCCGAACCTGGGCAGCGCGCTCAGCCCCCTCAACCTCTGCTGGCCCGCCTGCCAGGTGGACGCGGACTGCAACACCGGCGCGACCTGCCGCAACGACGCGCGCGGCCCGTGCAACCCCGACACCGACACGTGCTACTGCACGGACTCGATGCCCCGCCCCGACGCAGGTGCGGTCCGCGACGCGGGCTCGCCCCGTGACGCCGGCACCGACGCGCCGTCCACCGTGGACGCCGCCGAGGCGCCCGACGCCCCCGCCACCGACGACGCGTTCGCGGGCTGATCACAGCCGCTGACCAGACCAGGACAGGAGACCGACGATGTTCCTCATGATCTCTCGCAATCCCCGCAGCCGTGACCGCGGCCGAGGCAAGCGCCTCCGCGCGAAGCTGAAGGCGAAGAACCGTCGTCGCGTGAACCGCGCGGCCGGTCGTCGCGTGTCGGCCAAGGGCCACACGACGCGCGGCTAGCCAGCGCTGGCTCCCCTAGAGCCAGACCCCCACGAAGAAGGCCCGGTGCAGCGATGCATCGGGCCTTTCTTCGTGTGTTGGCCTGTTCGAAGGGTCGAGCTCAGAACGATCGGTGAGCTTTGGATGGATCGAAGGGTCGAGTTCAGCACCATCGCTGAAATCTGGATGGATCGAAGGGTCGGGCCTTCGATCCATCGAACAGGTCGATGGATCGCTGACCTCAGCTCACGTTCAGCGCTGGGATTTGCGGTCGGAGATGGGTCGAGCTGATTCGTCGCTGCGATTTGCGACGTCGCATGGGTCGAGCTCAGGATCGAAGTGCGCGATGCTGCGACGCACTGCGTCGTCGTCTCGCGCCTCTGTGTGGCTACTTCGTGCGAGCGACTCGTGTTACGACGGTTGGGTGAGCGATCCTCAGATCTTCGTCGTCAGCGACTCCACCGGTGAGACCGCGGAGCGCGTCGTGCGCGCGAGCCTCCTCCAATTTCCCCACCACCGCGTGCGCGTGCGGCTCTTCACGCGGGTGCGTGATCAGGCGGCGATCGAGGACGTGCTGAAGAAGGCGTCGGAGGCGGGCGCGATGGTCGTGTTCACGCTGGTCTCGCCCGAGCTGCGCGAGCAGTTCCACGCGATCGCAGCGCGCGAGAAGATCGAGAGCGTCGACGTCATCGGCCAGCTCATCCACAAGGTCGGCACCTACATCGAGGCCCAGCCCCTCAACCAGCCGCGCGCGCAGATGCCGCTCTCGGAGGAGTACTTCCGCCGCGTCGAGGCCATCGAGTTCGCTGTGAAGAGCGACGACGGCAAGGAGCCGCGCAACCTCCGCAAGGCCGACCTCGTGCTCGTGGGCGTGAGCCGCACCAGCAAGACGCCGCTCTCGACCTACCTCGCGGGCCGCGGCCTGCGCGTCGCGAACGTGCCGCTCGTGCTGGGTGTCCCGCCGCCGGCGGAGATCGACGACCTCCCGACCGAGAAGGTGATCGGCGTCACGATCGGCATCGATCAGCTGCTCGAGATCCGCCGCGCGCGCCTCATCCAGCTCGGCATGCCGGCGGACGCGACGTATGGCCTGCGCGATCACGTGCGCGCCGAGCTCGAGTTCGCCGAGTCGATCTTCAACGCGCACCCGGACTGGACCGTGCTCGATGTGAGCGGGCGCGCCATCGAGGAGACCGCGACGATCATCCTCGAGACGATGAAGGACCGCGAAGAGAAGAAGTACCAGACCGAGCTGGCGCTCTAGTGTCCCGAGGGGCCATGCGGCCCCCGCAAGCGGGGCCCCTCCCGCTCCGGCCGCAGGAGCGGCCGCTCGGCGCGGGCCGTAGCCCCGCTTGGCTCGTGTTTCGAGGTCAGACACGCGCGATCAGGGCGCGCACGATCTCTTCGACGACGACGAGCGTCGCGAGCGCGCCGATGGCGTGCGAGATCGAACGCCACGGCTGCACCGCCGAGACGTAGGCGATGGCGTGCACGATGCGCGCGAGCACGAACACGCCGAACACGATCCACGCGAACATCGCGGGCGCCCCGAGCAGCACGTCGGGCGATCTTTCGCAGCCTCAGCGCTGGTGGCGCAGGACGCTGGCCAGCGTCGCGAGCAGCTCGTCCGCGTGGACGGGCTTGGCCACGTGCGCGGCGAAGCCGGCCTGGAGCGCGGCGATGCGATCCTCGGCGCGCGCGTAGGCGGTGAGCGCGACAGCGGGCGTCGCGCCGCCTTGTTCTGTGGGGCGCGCGCGCAGGGTGCGCACGAAGGTGAGGCCGTCGACGTCGGGCATCCCGATGTCCGAGACCAGAAGGTCGAAGCTCGCCGACGACAGCACCGCGAGCGCAGTGCGCGCGTCGGGCGCGACGGTGACCACGGCCCCCGACGCGCTCAGGATCCCGCGGATCATCTCGCGCGCGTCGTGCTCGTCCTCCACGACGAGGATCGAGCGGCCCGCGAGATCCGGCGCCGGCGTGGACGAGGTGAACGAGGTCTCTTCCGTCACCGCGGGATCAGTGCGCTGCTGGAGCACGGCGACCGGCAGGCGAACGAAGAACCGCGCGCCTCTGCCGAGGCCCTCGCTCTCGACCCACACGCGCCCGCCGTGCAGCTCCACCAGCGTCTTCACGATCGCGAGGCCGAGGCCGAGGCCGCCCGCGCGCCGCGTGACCGTCATGTCCTCCTGACGGAACGCCTCGAAGACGTGGGGGAGGAAGTCCTCCGAGATGCCTCGGCCCGAGTCGGACACGACGAGCTCGAGCTCGGACTGTCGTCGATCGAGGCGCACCTCGATCGCGCCGCCCTTGTCGGTGAACTTGATGGCGTTCGAGACGAGGTTGGTCACGACCTGCCGCAGGCGCGTGGGATCGCCACGGCCCGCGCGCGCGTCCTCGGCGACGAGCACCGTCATCTTGAGCGACTTGGCCTCGAGCGCGATCGCGAGCGGGGCGACAGTGGTCTCGATCAGCGTCGCGAGATCGACGTCCTGCACCTCGAGCGTGAGGTTGCCCGTCGTCACGCGCGACACGTCGAGCAGATCATCGATGAGCTGGGCCTGGAGCGTCGCGTTGCGCACGATGACCTCGATGGCCTGCGGCACGCGTTCGGGCGGTACGCCACCGGTCTTGAGGAGCGAGGCCCAGCCCGCGATCACGTTGAGCGGCGAGCGAAGCTCGTGGCTCACCGCCGCGACGATGTGGTCCTTGGCGCGGTCGGCGAGGCGCAGCCGCTCGTTCACGTTGCGCAGCTCGACAGCACGCCGGCGCACACCGCCCAGCAGCACACGACGCAGGCTCGAGGCCGCCTCGATCTGCCACTCTTGCCAGGGCTCGCAGCGCCCGCGCACGACCTCCTTGTAGAGCTCGAAGCTCCCGCGCGGCGTGAGGCGCGGCACGCCGGCCTCGTCCATCGAGGCCTGTTTGGAGGGATTGCCGGCCCACCGGATCTCGCGCGCGATCGCGGGGCGGAACCACAGGATGTACTCGCCGACCGTGGGCGCGATGGCGACGGCGAGCATGCCCGCCGCGCGATCTTCGAAGCGCTCTGCGCCGGTGATCACGTGGGCCAGGCGATCGGTCACGTGGACCTCGTCGGGCTGCGTGCGGAGCTGCGCGACGATGGCCTGCACGTCCTCGAGCGAGGGGCACTGTCCGATGCGACGGGTGCCCTCGTGCAGCACGACCGCCGCGCCCTTGGCCCCGACGAGCTCGAGCAGCGCGGGCGCGTCCAGCGCATCGAGCAGCTCGGAGGCGACAGCGAGGCGTCGCACGAGCTCGCCCTCGTGGCGCTGCGTCTCGCGCATGCGCCGCGCGTTCTCGGCGCCCTCGATCACGTGCAGCTGCCACGAGAGCGCCGCGCCCAGGTACTCGCAGGTGTCGCGCACGGTGACCGACACGCGGTGCGGGCCCGCGTAGTGGTGGCACGCGATGAGGCCCGCGAGCTCACCGTCGACGATCAGCGACACCGACATCGACGCGCGTACGCCCATGTTGTGGAGGTACTGGATGTGGATCGGCGAGACGCTGCGGAGGAGCGACTCGCTCATGTCGAGCGGCGCGCGCGTCTGCGGATCGAGCGGCGGCACGAGCGGGCAGGGCTCGTACGAAGCGTCTGCGATCAGGCGCAGGCGGTTCACGGTGTAGAGGCGCCGCGCTTGCGCAGGGATGTCGGACGCGGGGTAGCGCTGACCGAGGAACGGCTCGAGGTCCGCGCGCTTGTGCTCGGCCACGACCTCGCCGTTCCAGTCCGCGTCGAAGCGATAGACCATCACGCGATCGAAGCCCGTGAGCCGGCGCAGCTCGGCGGCCGCGATGTCCGAGAGCGAAGCGATCGACTGCGCCGCGTGGAGGCGACGCACGATCGATCGCAGCCTGGGATCGAAGCTGCCGATGGTGTGGAAGCGCGTCGGTGTCGCGGGCTCCACCTCGATGAGGAGCACGTCGCCGCTGCGCGTCGCCACCGCGTCGAGCGAGACGTTGTCCCTGGTGACGAGGCGGAAGGGGCCATCGGCCCGCACGTCGTCGCTCTCCGCCACGGCGCGGAGCACCGCCGCGCTCGGCTCGTCGACGAGCTCTTGGAGCGAGCGGCCGAGGACCGTCTCCGGGCTCGCCTCGGTGAACTGCGCGCCGACGTTCGCGCTCACCTGGCTGACGATCAGCTCCGGCCCGCGACACGCGAACAAGACGCCGTAGGGCTGGATCGCGCCGGGGATGTGGATCGGCTCGCTGGCGCAGTTGTCGAGGGTGACCTCGGTGCTCGTGCTCATCGCTCGCTCCACGCGCCCGCACGCCCCAGCGCGTCCTCGTAGGCCGCGAAGGTGCGCGATGCCGCGACGCATGCGCGCTCACGATCGCTCTCGCTCGCGCCCGCATCGAAGGCCGCGAGGCGCGCGAGGAACGAGCGCCAGCGCGCGCCGGTGGTCTCGCCGTGCACGCGCAGGTAGCCGAGGCCCTCCTGCGTCGGCTCTTCCTTCTGCGTGGGCTCGAGGCGTAGCGCCGTCGCGACGTGCCTTGCGAGCACTTGTCCTCCCAGGGCCGAGCCTTCCATCACGTACGCCGCGCCGATCGCCTCCGCGCGATCGTTCACGAAGCTCACCTCGGAGCGCGCGACGTCGTCCGCGAGATCGAGCGTCGCGAGGTCCTCGCGCAGCGCCGCGCTCCGAGCGCGCGCGAGCTCGAGCACTTCATGCGATGCGAGCACGTCCTCGAGCGGCGCGACGATCGCGAGCGAGCCGCGGAGGAACGCGGCGTAGCGATCGACGGTGATCTCGTGGGGCGCGAGGCGCACACCTCGATCGAGCCGTGTGTGGCTCGCGTGCGTCTGGACGCGCAGCCGTTCGAGGAGAGAGGGTGCCGCGGCTTGCGAGGTCTCGGTCACGCGAAGCGCCTATCACGGACCACGAGAGGCGGCGCTCCGCGCGTGAGGGCGCACGCGTGTTTTTCTCATGCACCGCGGCGCGTTCAGCGTCGTGCGGGTCGCGACGTGCTGCCGAACGTCCCGCCCGCCCCCTTGTCGCGCCACGTGTTCGCACGGACGCTTCGCGCCCAGGTGGACGATGAGCATCCCCGAACGCAACAACGTCCACGTGGGCGGATCTGGTGACGCGACGATGGTCTTCGTGCACGGCTTCGGCTGCGACCAGAACATGTGGCGCTTGATCGAGCCGGTGTACGCCAAGCGCTACCGAACCGTTCTGCTCGATCTCGTGGGCAGCGGGCGCTCCGATGTCTCGGCCTACGATCCTCACAAGTACGCAACGCTCGATGGCTATGCCTCCGACATGCTCGAGGTGATCGCCGAGACCGCGAGTGGCCCGGTGATCTTCGTCGGCCACTCGGTGAGCGCGATGATCGGGATGCTCGCGGATCTGCGTGATCCGTCGCGCTTCGCCGCTCACGTGATGGTCGGTCCCTCTCCTTGCTACGTGAACGACGGCGACTACGTCGGCGGCTTCGAGCGCAAGGACATCGACGGCTTGCTCGACGCGCTCGAGAGCAACTACCTCGGCTGGTCGAGCAACATGGCGCCGACGATCATGGGCGCGCCCGAGCAGCCCGAGCTCGCCGCAGAGCTCGAGAACAGCTTCTGCCGGACCGACCCCGAGATCGCGAAGCAGTTCGCGCGCGTCACGTTCCTCTCCGATCACCGCGCCGACCTGCCGAAGCTGAAGACCCCCACGCTCGTGCTCCAGTGCACCGACGACCTGATCGCGCCCGTCGCGGTGGGCGAGTACATGAAGCGCGTGCTGCCGCGGGGCTCGCTCGCGTTGATCGAGAACGTGGGCCACTGCCCGCACCTCAGCGCTCCCTCGGCGAGCTGCGCGGCGATCGATCGATTCCTCGCGAGCGAGGGCCTCTGATCCCGTGGGCGCCGATGCGCTCAGCCCGGACGCGCGGATCGTCTTCGACGAGGCTCCGTGTGGTCTCGTGCGCACGGACGAGAAGGGCCTGATCCTCCGCGCCAACGTGACGTTCTGCCGCTGGCTCGGCATGGAGGAGGGTGCCCTCGTCGGGCTCAAGACGTTCCACGAGCTCCTGACGATGGGCGGACGGATCTTCCACCAGACGCACTGGGGACCGCTGCTCCAGCTGCAGGGCTCGGTGGCAGAGGTGAAGGTCGAGCTGGTGCGTGCCAGCGCGCCACGGCTGCCGGTGATCCTCAACGCGGTGCGGCGCTCCGCGGGCGATCGTGTGGTGCACGACCTCGCGCTCTACGTCGCGCTCGATCGCGACAAGTACGAGCGCGAGCTGGTCGCGTCACGCAACGCGCTCGAGCGGCTGGTGGCGGAGACCGAGCGCCTGCACGACGACGCCAAGGTGCGCGCGTCGTTCGCGGAGCAGATGGTGGGCATCGTGAGCCACGACCTACGCAACCCGCTCTCGACGGTGCAGCTCGGCGCCGCGATCCTGCCAGCCGACGGGCTCACGCCCGCGCAGCTCAAGACGGTCGGTCGCATGGTGCGCGCGGCGGATCGTGCCCAGCGCCTGATCGCGGACCTGCTCGACTTCACGCGTGCGCGCCTGGGCGATGGTCTGGGCGTCGCGCGCGCGCCCGTCGATCTCCACCGCGTCGTCGGGCAGGCCATCGAGGAGCTCTCGCTCGCGTTTCCAGGGCGAGCGCTGCGTCACGTCTCCGACGGTGACGGCGAGGCCACCCTCGATGCCGATCGCGTCGCACAGCTCGTGGGCAACCTCGTCGCCAACGCGATGGCCTACGGCGAGCCGTCGAGCACCGTGACTGTCACGTCGTGCGGCGAGGCCACGTCGTGCACGCTCTCCGTGCACAACCTCGGCCCGCCGATCGCGTCCGAGCTCCTCCCGCGGTTGTTCGCGCCGATGACGCGCGGCGCGCCGGAGAGCCCTTCCGTCAGGAGCGTGGGCTTGGGGCTCTTCATCGTGCGCGCGATCGCGCTCGCGCACGGAGGCAGCGTCGAGGTGGTGTCGAAGGAAGGGGCGGGCACGACGTTCACCGTGCGCCTGCCGCGCACGATCGACGGCAGCGCGTAGCCCGCGCGCTTCAGTCGACGGTCTTGAACGCGCCCGAGGCGCTGCGCGCGACGGCGGCGAGGCGCGCCATCGAGATGGGCTTGGTCATGAACGCATCGAAGCCCGCGGCGCGACAGGTGGCCTCGGTGATGCGCGCGTCCCCGGTCCACGCGATGAGCCTCATGGTGTGACCGCGTCGACGCAGCTCCTTCGCGAGCTCGAGGCCGCTCGCGCCCTCGAGGTGGATGTCGAGGATGGCGGCGTCGGCCTGGAGATCGGAGAGCGCGAGCGCCTCGTCCGCGCTGCGCGCCACGATCGCGTCGTGGCCCAGCGCGCGTAGGCCTTCGGCGAGCTGGTCGGCGCTGTCGGCGTCGTCGTCGACGACGAGGATGCGCATGGCGTTGAGGGTCGCGCCCGACACGCCTCGACGGTCTCAGGTCCGTCACCAAATGGCAACTCGCCCTTGGTGGGCCGGCGCGCGGTCGTCGATCGATCAGCCCTTCTTCTTCGGGGCGTAGACCTCGGCGACCGAGCCCATGAAGTGGGCGAGGATCGAGTCCGTCACGCGGAGCCTTCGTGAGAGCTCGCGGGCGATGTTCATCACGAAGAGCGCGTAGGCCTTGAGGTCGCGGCGGTAGAGGCACCTGTCGACGTGCTCGGCGGTGATGCGCACGAGCAAGCTCGGCGCGAGCGCGCGCACGCTCGCGGAGCGGTTCTGCACGTCGAGGATCGACATCTCGCCGAACCACGAGCTCGGGCCGAGCATCGCGACGCGCACCTCGCCCCCGACGTCGGACTTCTTCAGCACCTCGAGCTCGCCCTCGAGCACCACGAACATCTCGCGCGCAGGGTCGCCCTCGTTCACCACGCGGGTTCCCACGGTCACGCGCTCGATCACCAGCTCGCGGGAGAGCAGCGTCAGCGTGTCCTCGTCGAGCCCTCCGAAGAGCCCGATCTCCCGCAGCGTCTCGGCGCTCAGGCGGGTGGGCAGGCGGCCCGTCTCTCGCCGTCGCGGAGTGTCGCTCGGGGGCGTCGGGTCGGTGGCGGCCTCGGCCTTCGGGTCGCGGTCGGACATGCCGCGCATGCTCGCACGGGCAGTGCCCCCGACCAAGCGTCGCCGCAGCGCGTCACGACGACCGGGAATCTTGGATTCGCAACGGCCCGAGCGTCTATGCTGGGCGGATCCCGTGTCGAGGAGACACGGGGGAGTGCCCTTGGCCCTCGACTCGAACGACCTGCCTCAGATCTTCGGTCAGTACACGCTGCTGCGGCGCATCGCCGTCGGCGGGATGGCCGAGGTGTATGTCGCGAAGACCGGCGGCGTCGCGGGCTTCGAGAAGCTGGTCGCGCTCAAGGTCATCCACCCGCGCTTCTCGGAGGACGAGCACTTCACGCAGATGCTCGTCGAAGAGGCGAAGATCGCGGTGCTCCTCACGCACGTGAACATCGCCCAGACCTTCGATCTGGGGATGATCGACGACACCTACTACATCGCGATGGAGCTCATCGAGGGCGCCGACGCGTACCGCGTGATGCGTCGCTGCGCCGAGCTCAAGAAGGCGATCCCCATCGACGTCGCGACCTTCATCGTCGCCGAGATGTGCAACGGCCTCGACTACGCGCACCGCAAGCGCGACCCGAACACGGGGCAGCCGCTCAACATCGTGCATCGCGACATCTCGCCGCAGAACGTGCTCGTGTCGGGTGCGGGCGAGGTGAAGATCGTCGACTTCGGCATCGCGAAGGCTGCGTCTCGGTCGAACCAGACCGAGGTCGGCGTCATCAAGGGCAAGTACTACTACATGAGCCCCGAGCAGGCGTGGGGCGATCCGATGGATCACCGCTCCGACGTCTTCTCGACGGGCGTCGTGCTCTACGAGCTGCTCACCGGTCGCATGCTCTACCAGGACGCCGACGTCCCGACCCTGCTCGACAAGGTGCGCAAGGCCGAGATCCCGCGGCCCGAGACGCGACGGCCGAGCATCCCGCGCGCGCTCTCGGACATCGTGATGAAGGCGCTCCAGAAGCGGCCCGAGGATCGATGGAGCTCGGCGACCGAGATGGGGCAGGCGCTCCATCAGTTCCTCTATTCGGTCTCGCCCACGTTCAGCGCGGCGCGCCTGGCCGACCTCATCGGCTTGTTGTTCCCCGCCGAGAGCGGGCGCGGCGGCGGCAGCGCGCCGAACCTCGACGTGCTCCCGCCGCAGGAGCCGGTGCCGCCGCCCAAGCCGGCGTTCGACCTCGGCGACGACGACGAGGACGACGCCACACGCAACGACGTCTTGCCCTTCAAGCGCAAGGCGCAGGCGCCCGTGGTGGTCGCGCCGACGCCGCGAATCGAAGCCTCGACGCAACGTGGTGGGCCGGTGGACGAGCCGACGTCGCGCGAGAGCCCGGCGTTCGTCGCGCGTGCGGTGGCGCAGGCCAACGCCAACGTGGGTGCGCGCGCGACGGTGAGACCGCCAGGCCGCAGCGAGGCGACGCGAGAGATCGACTCCGTCGATGGTCGGGTCAGCGTGCCGATGGTGGGTCCGAGCGGCGCGTGGGTCGCGCCCATCACCTCCGATCCCGGCGTGGTGAAGCGCGAGCTCACCACCGATGCGCGCGCCGTGCCCCCGAGCGCGTGGGAGGACGAGACCGATCTCCGCGGCAACGAGCACGAGGAGGGCGACGACTTCGAGGACTCGACGCTCGTCGACGCGAACCTCGGGCGTGCCGCGGCGCGAGCGCTCGCGGAGCCGCAGACGTCCAAGGTCGAGTCGCCGCGAGGTCGCGTCCACGTCGCGGGCACGCGCGAGCTGCCGATCAAGAGCACGTTCGGCGACGACCACGAGGACACGACGAACGAGCTCAAGAAGGGGCTGCCCAACCTCGCGGCCGTGGTGCCGCCGAGGCAGCAGCCGGCGGTCGCGTTGCCTGCGCCCCGCGCGAAGCTCTCGGATCGTCCGCCGCCGCGGCCGATCCCCGGACGACCCGCCGCGCCGGCGGTACCGGCTGCGCGACCACAGCCACCGCCGTCGACGGGGCTCGAGGGGGCGACCACCCCGTTCGCGCCCGCGTACACGCCGCAGCCACCGCAGCAGCAAGCCAAGCCTTCGCAGCCGATGCCGCCCCATCAAGCGGCCCATCAAACGGCCCAGCCGCAGGCCTATCCGCCTGCACAGCAGGGCTATGCGCCCGCACAGCAGGGCTACTCGCAAGCGAGCGGGCAGCAGGGCTATGCGCAGAGCGCACCGCAGCAGCCCTACGTGCAGCCTCGAGGGCAGCCGAGCTATCCGACGCAGCAGCCGCAGTACGCGCAGCAGCAAGGCTATCCGCAAGCGCAGCAAGGCTACTCGCAGGGGGCGCAGGGCTACGCGCAGCCTCCGATGGATCCGTACGGCACCTACCCGGCGCAGCAGCCGCAGCAGCCGTACGCGCCGAGCCCGCCGAACGGTGTCGGCCGCTCCACGCTCGATCCCTTCGCGCCGCCGCCGAACGTGACCGGTGGCCTCGCGGCCGTGCAAGAAGCGCCCAGGCCGTTCCCTTGGCTCTTGCTGATCGCGGGCCTCCTCGTGCTCGCAGTGCTCGCGGGCGTGGGCGTGTACGCGTTCGTGCCTTCGCCGACGCCAGCCTTCGAGATCAGCTCGCTCCCGCCCGGCGCCACGGTGACGATCGATGGCGCGGTCGCGGGCACGACGCCGCTCGCGATCCGTGATCGGCTCGTGGTCGGTCAGACCTACACGTTCCAGGTCGCGCTCGAAGGACACGGCACCTCCGCGTTCGAGCTGCGCGCGGTGCCGGGCACCGATCGACGCGAGATCGTGCTGAGCCCGCTGCAGGCGGTGCTGCACGTGGAGACGCTGCCCACGGGCGCGCAGGTGACGGTCGGTGGTGCGTCGCGCGGTGCTGCGCCCGTGGACGTCGGCGGGCTCTTCGTGGGCGCGGAGGTCGACGTGCGTGTCGATGCGCCGGGGCACCACCCGCGCACGGTGCACGTGCGCATCCCTGCGGCCGCACACACCGAGACGATCACGCTGGAGCCCATCCGGTGACGGCCAAGCTGCTGTTCTGTCCGTTCTGTCGTGAGTGCTTCGAGGACACCGATCGCTGTCCCGATCACGACCTCGTGCTCGTGCCGTTCGAGGCGCTGCCCATGCCGCCTCGCGAGCAGGAGGACGACGCGCCGGTGCCGATCCTCGATCCCAAGCGCGGGCGCGCCGAGCTGATCGTGGCCGCGCTCGGCTTGCTCGGTGGCTTCGTCGCGCCGCTCGTGACGGTCTCGGCCGTGACGGCGTCGGGCGCGACGCGTGTGCAGACCTTCACGGCGCTGGCGGCTGCGGCCGAGCGCGCGCCGAACCTCTGGGCGATCCCCGTCGCAGGGGCGCTCTTCGCGAGCCTCGTCGCGCGTCGAAGGACGCCGATCCAGATGCGTGGTGCGCGGCTCGCGGCGCTGATGGTCGCGGTCACGCCGATCGTGTCGATCGTCTACTCGGTGCGACGGATGATGACCGCCGCGTCGCTCGAACAGGGCGTGAGCGTGTCGGTGGAGGCAGGCGCGTACGTCGTGGTGATCGCGTCGATCGTCGCGATCGTCGGCTCCGTCCGCTTCGGCGGAGCGCTGCGCGCGCACGGCACGGCGCCGAGCTCCCCCGACACCGGCGTCAGTCCGCGCTGAGCGCGATCTCGGCGATCACGATCGCGCCGTCGCGCTCGATCGCGACGTGCGCGTGGCCGCGCTCGTCGATGCGCGAGAGGCTCGCGTGCGTCTCGAGGCGCTCGCTCGTGAAGAGCGGACGGACCGTGATCTCGCGCGATTCCCCCGAGCTCGGGAGCTCGGCGAGGAAGACGTCGCCGGTGAGCAGCGTGTGGCCTTCGTCCGTCGTGCGATCGAAGACGAGCGCGCGGCCGCTCGGATCGAAGTGCGGGTCGCCGACGACGCCGAGCGCGAACACGCGATCGTCGGCGAGGCGATGGAGCGACACGCCGCTCGTGAGCCCCCAGATCATCACGAAGCGACGATCGGGCGACAGCTCCGCGCGCACGAACCGATCGTCGTGGGCGCGCAGCGTGCGGGTCTGGCCGTCGATGCGAACGCGGACCGTGTCCTCGTCCTCCACGAACGCCATCGCGCCGTGCGCACCCAAGCGTGTCGTGCTCGGCTGACCGTCGAGCGTGTAGGCATCGCCCGGGATCGCGCTCGCGCTCTGCTCCGGCGTGCGTGTCGCGACGAGGCCTGCGCCGAAGAAGCGAGGCTCGTGGCCGCAGTGCTGGGTCTCGCAGATCGTGGTGAGCGCTCCGTCGTGCCAGGCGTGGAGCGCCGCGAAGTCGGGCGTCGCGAGGAGGAGCGTGCGCCCGTCTGGGCTGATGATGGGCGCGGTCAGCGCCGTGCCGTCGCTCGTGGTGAGCAAGAGCTCTCGCTCGGACACGATCCTGATCGGCGGCCCCTCGACGACGCGCACGACGATCGGCTCGGGCACCGCCTCGTCGGTCACGAGCGGCGCCTGCGTCGACTCGGCACCGGTGCACGACGACACCATGACCGCGAGCGTCGCGCTCGTCGCGACCGCGAGGCCGATCGCGCGTCGACGTCGCAGCACGCGCGCGATCACGAGGCCCCCGACGACGAGCATCCACGCCGAGCCTCCGCGCCGCGTGCTCGCGCGACACGCGCAGTCGCCCGCGTTCGGACGCGCGACGACGCCTGCGTCGGGGCTCTCGAGGCTCGCGGCATCGGGCCGCGGCGTGACGGTGCCGGCGTCTTCGTCCTCCACCACGACGAACGCGTCGGGCATCGGCGGTACGCTCGCGTCGGGCACTGGCAGCGAGGTCGGGAACAAGCCGATCGAGCACCACGTGGTGCCGCCGGACGTCACGTCGCAGGTGCGCGACGCCGTGGTGTGACCGGGCGCGCTCGCCTCGACCGTGTAGGTGCCTGCGGGGAGGTCGAAGAGCCACGCGGCGTCGGGCGAGTCCCCCGTGGCCGTGTCGCCGGTCTCGACGATGCGCACCATCGCGCCGGGCAGACGCACGCTGAGATCCATCGTGCCCACACCCTGATCCTCGAACACCACGCCGCGCAGCGTGCCGTTCATGCCGGGCATCACGCCGAGCCACTCGAGGATCGCGCGCGCCTGGGCCTCGGCCATCGCCTGACGATCGGTGGGGCTGCCGAGGCGCGTCGCGTCCGTCGCGCAGTTGTTGGTGAACGCGAGCTCCGTGAGCGCGGCGGGCATCGTGGTGTCGCGCACGACGACGAAGTCCGCGCGCTTCACGCCGCGATCCCGCAACCCCCAGCTCGCGACCATCTGCGCCTGGAGCAGCGTCGCGAGCTCGAGCGAGCGCGCGCCCGCGGAGTTGGCGATCCACGTCTCGGTGCCCGTCGCTGGCGTGCCGGAATTCGCGTTCGAGTGCACCGACACGAAGCCATCGGCGCTCATCGAGTTCGCGAACGCCGCGCGCGCCGAGAGGCCCACGAACTCGTCGACGTCACGCGTGAGCGCGACGCGGATGCCCGCGCGCTCGAGCTCGGTGCGGAGGCGCGTCGAGACGTCGAGCACGACGTTCGCTTCCTCGAGCGAGCACCCGACCGCGCCCGGATCCGAGCCGCCGTGACCGGCGTCGATCACGATCAGCGGCTGCGCCATCGCGATCGAGGGCGCGATCGAGGGAGCGGCGAGGAGGGCGAGGAGGGCGAGAACGAACGCGAGGACGAACGACGGGCACGCGCGCATCGCGCGACCGTACCATCGCTGAGTGGTCAGTTCGCGAGCGACGCGCGGAGCGGGGCCACGTAGGGCTCGATGACGAGGCGTGGGATCTTCGTCGTCGCCGGCCGATCCATGCGCAGCTCGCGGCCGCGGCGGAAGTCGACGACGGGGCGGGCGCGGTAGCCCGACACGCTCGGTGCTTGCTCCGCACGCGCGCCGATCGCGCGCGCGATCGCTGCCGTCGGTGTGAGCGTCGCGTCGCCGTCGTCGTCCTCGCGCGCGTCGTCGAGCGCCGCGGACTCGGGGCTCTGGCCGCCTCGGAGCGGCGTCACGGGCTCGCCGTCGATCCACGCCACGAGGTCATCGACGATGCTCGCGGCCGCGTCGGGACGACCGCGCGATCGCATCGCGGCCGACATCGACGTGCGCCGATCGGCATCATCGAGCAGCGCGCGCGCCTCGCTCGCGAGACGGTCCGCATCGAGCACGCTCTCGCGGAGGCACACGGCGGCGCCGGCCTTCTCGAAGCTCTCCGCGTTCTTGGCCTGATGATCATCGGCCGCGAAGGGGAAGGGCACGAGGATGGCGGGCCGACCGATCGCGGCGAGCTCCGCGAGCGTCGAGGCGCCCGCGCGACAGATCACGAACGACGCGCTCGCATACGCACGCGCCACGTCGTCGATGAACGGCACGACCTCGGCCTTCACGCCGAGCGCTGCGTACCTGGCGGCGACCTCGTCGCGCATCTTGGCGCCGGTCTGGTGCACGACCTCGATGCCGCGTTCCTGGAGCCCGAGTCGAGCGAGCGCCTCGGGCACGATCTCGTTGAGGCGCTGCGCGCCCTGCGATCCACCGATCACGAGGATGCGACGCGCGCGCATGTCCGAGCCGCGCGGATCGACGAGCGCACGACGCGACGCCTCCACGAACGCACGGCGCACGGGGTTGCCCACCACGCGCGCGGCGCGACCGAACTGCGGCGCCGTCTCGTCGAAGCTGAGGTACGCGCGGCCCACCACGCGCGCGAGCACACGATTGGTGAGCCCCACGTGGGCGTTCTGCTCGAGCAGCGCTGTCTTGATGCCCATCGATGCGGCCGCCACCAGCATCGGTCCTGACGCGTAGCCCCCGACTCCGAGGACCAGGTCCGGCCGATGCTGGCGGACGATCGACATCGCTCGCCCCCAGGCCGAGGGCAGCTTCGCGAGGCTACCGAGGAGCTGCGCGAACGTGCGCCCCTTGAGGGGCGTCACGTCGAGCGTCTCGAGCTTCTCGCCCATGCCCGGCACCACGCGCGACTCGATGCCGCGCTCGGTGCCCACGAAGAGCACCTCCAATGACGGGTTGTGACGACGCAGCTCTTCGACGACTGCGATCCCTGGGAAGAGGTGGCCTCCCGTGCCACCTCCCGCGACGATCACGCGCTGGATCATGACTCACGCTCCTCGATGACCGACCTACGCGCTCGCCCGCGCGAGGGTCGGCACCTCACTCACTGCCTTCGTGCCCGACTTCGTGTCTCCATCACCCGCGGTCGCCCGATCGCGAGAGACGGCCCGGTCCCGAGAGACCGACAACACGATGCCCATCGCACCTGCACAGACCAGGAGCGACGAGCCGCCATAAGAAATGAAAGGAAGAACCAGCCCCTTGGTGGGGAGAAGACCCATCGCGACCGCGAGGTTCGCGAAGGCCGAAGCGCCGATGAAGGTCGTGATGCCGACAGCGAGGAGCGAGGCGTGCTCGTCGCGCGCGCGGAAGGCGGCGCGGAAGCCGCGCACCACGAGGAGACAGAACGCGAGCACGAGCACCACGATGCCGACGAAGCCGAGCTCCTCGCCGATGATCGCGCCGATGAAGTCGGTGTGCGCCTCGGGGAGGAAGAAGAGCTTCTGACGGCTGTCGCCCAGGCCCACGCCCGTCCATCCGCCCGAGCCGAAGCTGAGGATCGACTCGACGATCTGGTAGCCGGAGGTCTGGCGGTGCGCGAAGGGATCGAAGAACGCGCGGATGCGGGCGAGACGCCAAGGCGAGATCGCGATCGCGAGCACGACGAGCGAGCTCGTCCCGAGCACGATGAGCGCGATGGGCCCGATCTTCGCGCCCGCGGCGAAGAGCATCACGAGCGTGAGCAGGCCGAGCATCATCGCGGAGCCGAGGTCGTTCTGACGCCAGCAGAGGAACGCGAGCACCGCGAGCACGAGGAGGTGCGGCAGGATGCCGACCTTGAAGTTGCGGATCTGATCGCTGCTCTTCTTCCCCAGCGAGTGCGCGAGGTAGAGGACGAGCGTCACCTTCGCGAGCTCGGCGGCCTGGATGTTCACGGGGCCCACCTGGATCCAGCGGATCGCGCCGCCCACGCGGTGTCCGATGAACAGCGTGGCGATCATCAGGATCGTGGTGACGGCGAGCGCTGGGTAGGTGAGCGTCTGCCAGCGCTTGGGATCGATGCGCGACACGAGCAGCATCAGCGGCACCGCGAGGCCCGCGAACGCCGCCTGGCGCACGAGGAAGTAGTGACCGTCGTGGTGGGTGAAGCGCGACTGCGACGCGAAGACGGCGCTCGCGGAGAACACCATGACGACGCCGAACGCGATCAGCGCGACGATGAGCGCCATCAGCACGGGATCGGCCGCGCCGACCTTGGGCACGACGAGGTTGCGCAGCGCGGGCCGCCACTCGAAGGGTGAGCGCGTGCGTCGCTTGGGCGTCGAGTCCTTCTCGGACTTCGCCTTGCCCGCATCGTTCAGCTCGAGGCTCGCCGTGCTCACGACGTCGCTCCTTCCGTGCCGCCCAGCGCGAGCACCGCGCGCGCGAACTCGTCGCCGCGGTGCGCGTAGCTCGTGAACATGTCGAAGCTCGCGCACGCGGGCGCGAGCAGCACCGCGTCGCCCCGCTTCGCGAGCGAGCGCGCGCGCGTGACGGCATCGTCCATCGTGCGCGCGTCGTGGAGCGGCACGGTCGAGGCCGTGAACGCCGCACGGATCAGCGGGGCAGCCTGCCCGATCAGGACGACCGCGCGGCCGCGCGTGTCCATGCGTGCGCGCACCGGCTCGTAGCTGCCGCCCTTGTCGACGCCGCCTGCGATCAAGACGAGCTGTCCTTCGTGATCGGCGAGGCCGTCGATCGCTGCCACCGTCGCGCCGACGTTCGTGGCCTTGCTGTCGTCGTAGTACGCGACGCCGTCGAGCTCGCGCACGAGCACCATGCGATGCGGAAGACCACGGAACGTGCGCAGCACGTGTGCGATGTCGTCCTTCGACGCGCCCGCGAGTCGCGCAGCGAGCGCCGCCGCGCACGCGTTGGCCTGGTTGTGGAGGCCGCGGAGGCCGAGCTCGCGCGTGGGCACCGAGAGGCCGCTGAGGGTGTCGACGATCGCGCCCTCGATCACGCGGACCTCGCCGTCGGTTCCGCCGTAGGTGTGAACGGTGCCCGCGCCCGCGCGCGCGAGCGAGAGACAGAGCGCGTCGCCCGCGGGCACGATCGCGTGATCGCCCTCGGCCTGCGTGCCGAAGATGCGCCCCTTGGCCGCCGCGTAGCTCGCGAACGTGCCGTGCCGATCGAGGTGATCGTCGGTGACGTTGAGGAGCACCGCGACGCGGCAGCGCAGCGTGTCGATGTCCTCGAGCTGGAAGGACGACAGCTCCGCGACGACCGAGCCGCCCTGCTTGCTCGCCGGCGTGCCCACCGCGAGAGTGAGCGCGTCGCCGAGGTTGCCGCCGACGAACGTCGGGCGACCCGTGCGCTCCATCATCTGGCCGACGAGCGTGGTGACGGTGCTCTTTCCGTTGGTCCCCGTGATGCCGACGATCGGGCTCTCGATCCACCAGCTGGCGAGCTCGACCTCCGACACGATCTTCGCGCCGCGATCGTGCGCGCGACGGACGGCGTCGAGGTGCGGCACGCCCGGCGAGAGCACGACGAGATCGGCGCCCACGAACGCCTCGTCGGGGTGACCGCCGAGGAAGAGCGTCGCGCCACGCGAGCGCGCGCCTTCCGCGAGCGAGCCGAGCTCGGCCTCGTGCTTCTTGTCGTTCGCGCGGACCTTCGCGCCCGAGCCGGCGAGCAGGTGGATGGCGGCCAGGCCCGAGCGGCCCAGGCCCACGACGACGGCGGTCTTTCCGTGGAGGTTCATGGCCATCACCTCAGCTTCAAGGTGGCGAGGCTCGCGATCGCGAGCATCACGGCGATGATCCAGAAGCGAACGATGACCCGCGGCTCGGGCCAGCCCTGCTTCTCGAAGTGATGGTGGATGGGCGCCATCAAGAAGATGCGCTTCTTGAAGAGCCTGAAGCTCAGCACCTGCCCGATGACGCTGACGCCCTCGATCACGAAGATGCCGCCCAGCAGCACCGAGAGGAATTCGTTCTTCGTGAGGATGGCGAGCATGCCGAGGCCGCCGCCGAGGGCGAGCGAGCCCACGTCGCCCATGAAGACCTGGGCAGGGTAGGTGTTGAACCAGAGGAAGCCGAAGCCCGCGCCGATCATCGCGCCGCCGAAGACGGCGAGCTCCGAGGCGCTCTCGAGCTGCGGGATGCGGAGGTAGTCCGCGACCGACTCGCCGAACAAGAGGAGGCCCGAGACGTAGGCGAGGATCGCGTACGTGCCCGCGTTGATCATCACGGGGCCGATCGCGAGGCCGTCGAGGCCATCGGTGAGGTTCACGCAATTCGAGGTCGCCACGACCACGAACGCCGCGAAGATCACGTAGAGCCAGGGCGGGAGCACGAACGCGTACCCCTCGTCGCTGAACGCGACGAAGGGCAGGGCGAGGTGGTTGCGTAGCTCGCGCCAGTCCGCGCTGAGGCCCTCGGTGCCGTACCAGAGGTAGCCGCACACAGCGAGGGCGACCGCGAACTGGAGCACCAGCTTCCACCGACCTGCGAGGCCGCCGGTGTCCTTCTTCGTGATCTTGCGGGCGTCGTCGATGTAGCCGATGACGCCGTACGCGGCGGTCACGAGCGTCGTGAGCCACACGCTCGTGCTCGTGGGATCGGCCCACATCACGGTGGAGAGGATCACGGCCAGGAGGATCAGCGCGCCGCCCATCGTGGGCGTGCCGGCCTTGGAGAGGTGGCTCTCGGGGCCTTCCTTGCGGACGACCTGACCGATCTGCTTCGTCTGGAGGCGCCGGATGAACCACGGGTAGAGACCGAAGGTCAGCACCATCGCGGTCATCGTCGCGACGAGGACGCGGAACGGCACGTAGCGAAGCACGTTGAGGAAGTGCAGCTGCGGCGCGTAGGGATAGAGGAGCGCGTAGAGCATGGCTCAGACGTCTCCCCCCGCGGTGCGCGCACGATCGTCGGTCGGTCGTGCGTCCCCGTGCGCTCGGAGCGCCTCGACCACGCGCTCCATGCCCATCGAGCGCGAGCCCTTCACCACGATCACGTCGTCGGGCCGCACGAAGTCGCGCACGTGCTGGGCGGCGGCCATCGGGTCGTCTTCTTCCACGACGAGATCGGCGCCCATCTCGCGCGCCTCGTCCGCGGCGATGCGCATGCGCTGCCCGCAGGCGACGAAGAGCGAGGTCCCGATGCGCGCGACCGCCTCGCCCACGCGGAGGTGCTCTTCTTCTTCGTACGCGCCGAGCTCGAGCATGTCGCCGAGCACCGCGATGACGCGGCCCTGTCGGGCCTCGGCGAGCTCGCTCGCGGCCTCGAGCGCGTTGAGCACGCTGCGTCGGCTGGCGTTGTACGCGTCGTCGATCACGACCGTGCCGTCGATGCCCGCCACCATCGCGCCGCGGCCTTCGCCGGCGCGGAGCGACGAGAGCGCCTGCGTCGCGGG
>JAFLCL010000102.1 GCA_017303575.1 Deltaproteobacteria bacterium | reverse complement strand
CTCGGTGCCTTCGCAGACGCCGCGTCCGACGCCCGCCGCGCCCTCGCGACAGCGACCGACGACGACCCTTCCGCAGCGCTGGTCCTCGGAGACGCGCTCCGCCTCGGCGGAGATGAACAGGGGGCGCGTGCGGCGTACGAGGACGCCCTTCGCCGCGACCCCGCGAACGCGCGAGCGCAGCGCGCCCTCGCGAGGCTGGCCGAGGCCCACTGAGACCGTCCGTGCATCCCCTGTCGATCGCTCACCTGGAAACCCCCGATTCGATCCGGGTTTTCGGTAGCATCGGCGGCGGAGGCCCGGATGAAGGCGGACGGTGAGACCAGGATCGCGCGAGCCGCGCTGCCGTTGGTGCTGAGCGGGGTCCTCGCCGCCTGTGGACGTCAGGTCCCCGCGTTCGAGGGTCCTCAGGAACAGGCGCAGGCGGCGTCGCGGGAGGCGACCCTGCTCGTGGCGCCGTCCGTCCTCGTGCCTTCGATCGATCTGGCGGGACGTCGCTTCGGGTTCGCGGTCGCGACCTCGGACGACGCGCGCGTGGTCGTCGTCGGCGCGCCCGAGGACACGACGAACGGCGTCTCGGCGGGCGCGGCCCACGTCTTCGTCCGCACCGGAGGCGCGCTCGTCGAGACGCAGGTGCTGCGATCGTCCGCCAACGCGGAGCTCGATCAGCTCGGCTCGCACGTGGCGGTCAGCGGAGACGGAACGCGCATCGCGATCGGCGCGCCGTACGCGGGCTCCGTCGACGGTGGCGCGATCGTCGTGTTCGTCGACGTCGGCGGCGTGTGGACCGAAGAGGCCACGCTGATCCCCGCGAGCACGACCAACGGCGACGAGCTCTCGCCCGTCTCGCTCGACGCCACCGGCTCCACGCTGCTCGCGGGCGCGCCGAACGCGAGCACGCCGAGCTGCGCAGGCTGCGGCGCTGCGTTCGTGTTCACGCGCGACGCGACGGGCTGGAGCGAGAGCGCGACGCTCGTCTCGCCGACGCCCGCACCCTTCGAGAAGATGGGGCAGGCCGTGGCGATCAGCCGCGATGGACTGCGCGCGGTGGTCGGCATCCCACGCGAAGACACGACCTCGGTCGACACGGGAGGCGCGCGCACGTTCGTGCGGAGCGGCGGGATCTGGACGCACGAGGCGCTGCTCACGCATGGCGATGCGCTGCCCAACGATCTCTGCGGTCTCTCGGTGGCGATCGATGGCGTCGGTGATCTCGTCGCGCTCGGCTGTCCGCTCGACGACACCGCGCGCGGCACGAACGCCGGCACGCTCCGGGTCTTCTCGCGCGGCGCGAGCGGCTGGAGCGGCGACGTGACGATCGCCGCCGTCGAAGCGAGCGATGGCGATCAGCTCGGGCAGTCGATCGCGATCACCGCCGATGGAGCACGCATCGTCGCGGGCGCGAGTGGTGACGTCGTGGCGCCGAGCACGATCCCGACGGGCAGCGTGAGGACCTTCGATCACGTCGGCGCGACGTGGGCCGAGGGTGGCGCCGTGTCGATCGCGGGCCTCGCCGACGATCGGTTCGGGCGCGCGGTGGGGGTGGCCGCGGACGGCGTGAGCCTCGTGGTGGGTTCCGATCTCGCGGACAGCGGGAGCTCGGGCGGCGCGTGGGCCCTGGTGCTGAGCGCCGAGCGCGGCGAGCCATGCGCGCGCGACGCTTACTGCGCGACGGGCGCGTGCGTCGACGGCGTGTGCTGCGAGAGCGCGTGCGGCGGCGGTGTCATCGACGACTGTCAGGCGTGCAGCGCCGCGCTCACGGGACGCGCGGATGGAACCTGCGGCTCGCTCGACGCTGTCGCCGCAGCCGCGACGGTGTGCCGCGCGGCGAGCGGTGACTGCGACGTCGCCGAGCGCTGCGCGATCGGATCGACGGCGTGTCCGGTCGATGGCTTCGTCGCTGCGGACACCGAGTGCCGTGCCGCGCTCACCGCGTGCGACGTGAGCGAGCGCTGCACCGGCGAGGCGGCCGCGTGCCCCGACGACGTGATCGCGAGCGCAGGGACGCCGTGTCGCAGCGCCGCGGGCGTGTGCGATGCGGTCGAGACGTGCGACGGCGTCTCGTCGTCGTGCCCGCGCGATCGGCCCGTGGCGGAAGGCACGGGCTGCGGCGACGGAAACGCCTGCAACGGCGAGGAGCGCTGCACCTCGGGCGTGTGCGTGGTCGCCGCCGTGCTCGACTGCGACGACGACGATCTCTGCACCGCGGACGCGTGCGACGCCGCGCTCGGCTGCTCGCACACCGACATCGCAGGCTGTTGCCGGCTCGACGTCGACTGTGTGGACAGCGAGTCGTGCACGCTCGACCTGTGCGACGTCGCGACGGGCGTGTGCTCGCACGTGCTCGACGAAGGCTGCGTCCCGAGCGACGCCGGGCCGGTCCTCGTGCCCGACGCGGGCATCGAGCCCGGCGTGGATGCAGGCGTCCGCGACGCGGCCCTCGATCCGTCCGTGGACGCAGGGGCCTCGCCGGATGCG
This sequence comes from Deltaproteobacteria bacterium, assembly GCA_017303575.1. Classification (GTDB taxonomy): domain Bacteria; phylum Myxococcota_A; class Polyangia; order Polyangiales; family Sandaracinaceae; genus JAFLCL01. The sequence goes on along the minus strand of JAFLCL010000102.1, from coordinate 22,686 downwards.
GCAAACGACGCCGGCCTCGCCGACGCGGGCGATGGCGGCTGCGGGTGTCGTGTCCACGAGCGACGCACCGGATCGAGCGCTGCGCATCTCGTGATCGCGCTCGCGGTGATGATCGCTGGGGCGAGCCGCCGACGCAGGCGGACAGCCCTCACCTGAACGTGTCCCGCACCCACCGCGCACGAGGATCGGGCTAGTGTCGCGGTCGCGTGCTCGAGCGCATCTACAAGTACCCAGGCTGTGCCGTGTCGTCGTGCGGCGGCATCTCGATCCTCGTCTGGACGGGAGAGCCCACGCTCGCCGCCAACCAGTGGGCCGTTCGCACGCTGCTCTCGAACCGCACCAAGACGGCGGGCGAGGTCACGCTGCTGCAGATCATCGCCGCGAGCGCAGGCACGCCCGACGCAGAGACGCGCGCCTACATCCAAGACGTCTACAAGCGCGAGCTCTCGGAGGTGCGTCGCATGGTGAGCGCGCCGCTCGGGGATGGCTTCAAGCAGTCCGTCGTTCGCACCATCATGCGCGGCATGGCCGTCATCGCGGGCAAGACGCAGCACATCACCGTCGTGTCCACGCTCGACAAGGCCTACGACGCACTGCTCGAGCGACGCGCGACGCCGACGCGCGAGACGCTCTCGAGCCAGGTGCGCGCGATGTTCGCGGAGCTCGAAGCGCCCCCGCCCGAGTGAGAGACGCTCGTCAGGTCGTGCGGACCTTCGCCTCGCGCCAGAGCACGTCGCGCGCGTCGTCGTTCAGCTGATCGAGGGGCGTGCCGCGCTCGTGCGCGAGGCGCTCGGCCTCGCGAAAGCGGGTGGTGAAGCGATCGAGCGTGCGTCGCAGGCTCGCCTCCGGGTCGATCGACGAGAGGCGCGCCCAGCTCGCGAGCGAGAAGAGCACGTCGCCGAGCTCGTCCTCCATGCGCTCGCGATCCCCGCCCGCGATGGCCTCGTCGAGCTCACGCAGCTCTTCGGAGACCTTCTCGCGCGCGCCGCTCGGGCTGGGCCAGTCGTAGCCGACCCGCGCGGCCTTGTCGCCGATGCGCACGGCGCGGAGCAGCGACGGCATCGCCACCGGCACGCCATCGAGGGCGCCCTTGGGACGCTCGCTCGACGCCTTGGCCTCGCGCTCGCGCGCCTTGCGCTTCTCCCACGCGTCGAGCACCTCGTCGGACGTGCCCGCGCTCTCGTCGGCGAACACGTGCGGGTGACGTCGCACCATCTTGTCGCTGATCGCGGCGACCACGTCGTCGGGCCCGAACCACCCTTTTTGTCGGGCGATCTCGCTCTGGAAGACGATCTGCAAGAGCAGATCACCGAGCTCTTCACGGAGGTCGGCCGCGTCGCTGCGATCGATCGCGTCGACGACCTCGTGCGCCTCTTCGACCACGTAGGGGCGCAGCGTCTCGAGGGTCTGCTCGCGGTCCCACGGACAGCCATCGGGCGCGAGCAGGCGCTGCATGATCGCGACGAGGTGCGGCAGCGTCTCGCCTCGCTGCGCCTCCACCGGCGAGCGTGGCGGAGCGGGAGGCGCAGGACGGCGGGGCGTGGGCTCGGTCATGGCCCCGACATAGAGCCCGCGGCTTCACGGGACAAATGGAAGCGAGCGGGCTAACTCACGGCCGTGTCGAGGATCCTCCACATCGAGGACGACGCGGGGAGCAGGCTCCTCGTGCGCAAGGTCCTCGCCGCTGCGGGGCACGAGGTGCTCGACGCGGCGAGCGGGCTCGAGGGCGTGCGCCTCGCGAAGACCTCGCAGCCCGATCTGGTCATCGTCGATCTGAACATCCCCGATCTCGATGGCTACGAAGTCGCGCTTCGTCTTCGCGGCACGGACTCGCTCGCCGCGGTGCCCATCGTCGCGATCACGGCCGAGGGCGATCGCGAGACGAGCCTCGCGGTGGGCTGCGACGGCTTCATCGAGAAGCCCATCGACGTGCGCAGCTTCCCCGCGCAGATCCAGCGTTTCCTCGGCGGTCACAAGGAGCGTCCCTCGCAGACGGGCGACCTCCCGCTTCGCGCCGCCTCGCACCGCATCGTCGAGCGCCTGGAGCACAAGGTCGAAGATCTGGTCGAGGCCAACGCGCGGCTCGAAGAGGTCGCGCGCCTGCGCCGCGAGTTCCTCCGCAACCTGAGCCACGAGATCTCGACGCCGATGACGCCGGCCGTCGGCTACCTGAAGCTGCTCCTCAACGAAGAGCTCGGGCCGCTCACGGCGATGCAGCGCAAGGCCCTCGTCGCCGTGGACGCAGGCGTCTCGCGCTTCCGCGGTCTCATCGACACGCTGCTCGATGTCTCGGCGCTCGAGACCGGGCGCCTCCACTTCTTCGCGCGCGACTACGACTTCGCGAAGATGGCCAAGCGTGCGATCGACGAGGCCAAGCCGCGCTTGGTGGACAAGCAGGTCACGCTGCACGTCACGCCGGCGACGGGTCCGACGCCTGCGTACGGCGACCCCGACAAGGTGCGCCGCGCGATGTCTCACTTGCTCGACAATGCGATCAAGTTCACCCCCAAGGGCGGCACGGTCGCTGTGCGCGCGACCTCGCGGGCCGGCAGCGACGGGTCGGCCGAGACGCTCGTGTTCGAGGTGGCCGACAGCGGGCCGGGCGTGCCCGAGAGCCACCAGGAGAAGATCCTCGAGGTCTTCTTCCAGGCCGACGGATCGGTGACACGGCAGTACGGCGGCGTGGGCCTGGGCCTCGCGTTCGCACGACGCGTGGCCGAGGCGCACGGCGGCCGCGTCCAGATCGAGAGCCCGCCGCGTGATCCGTGGACCGCGGCCGAGCTCGCGAGCACGCCGCTCACGGGCACGCTGGTTCGGCTCGAGCTCGAGGTCCGGCCCACGCTCCCGGCGCCGCCCACCGACGGCTGATCAGGTCGTCGCGTGCGACGCGTCTACCTCGATCATCACGCGGCGACGCCGCTCTTGCCCGCGGCGCGCGACGCGATGCTGCGCGCGCACGAGCTCGGTTGGGCCAACGCCTCGAGCGCGCACCACGAAGGACGGGCCGCCCGCGCGATGTTGGAGGACGCACGACGCGCGGTCGCAGGGGCGCTCGGTGCGAGCGCGGCGGACATCGTGCTCACGGGCGGCGGCACCGAGGCCGGAAACCTCGGCGTGCTCGGTCTCGCAGGCGAGCAGGTCGAGGACCTGGTCGTGATCACGTCGTCGATCGAGCACCCCGCCGTGGAGCGCGCGACGAACGAGCTCGCGCGCCGCGGCGCGACGGTTCACGCGCTCGATCTCCACGGGTCGCTCGCACCGCTCCGAGACTTGGTCGCTCGACCAATCTTCAGCACCGCGCGATGCCTGCTCGCCGTCCAGGCCGTGTCTCACGAGACGGGCAGCACGATCGACGTGGTCTCGATCGCGTCCATGCTGCCCAAGGGCGCGAGCGTCTTCGTCGACGCGTCGGCCGCGCTCGGCAAGCTCTCGGCGGATCGCTTCGTCCGACACGACTGGGCCGTGGCCATCGCCGGGGCGAAGATCGGCGCGAGCGCTGGCGCGGGCGCACTGCTCGTGCCGCGCTCGATCGACGTGACCCCACGACAGCTCGGCGGGGCGCACGAGCGAGGACGTCGTGCAGGCACGCCCGACGTCGCCGCCCACACCGCGCTCGGTCTCGCGTGCCGCGCGCTCGGCACGCGCCTCCAGCAGATGCCGCGCATCGCCGTGCAGCGCGATCGGCTCGAGGCCGCGCTCGTCGCGCTCGGCGGCGTGGTGAACGGCGCAGAGACCGAGCGCGTCGCGACGGTCACCAACGTCTCGTTCCACGGCTGGCGCAAGAGCACGCTCGTCGCCGCGCTCGACCTCGAGGGCATCGCCGTCTCCGCGGGCGCCGCATGCTCGAGCGGCCTCGACGGCCCCTCGCCCGTCGTACGCGCGCTCCATCCAGACGAGCCGTGGCGCAGCGAGAGCTGCGTGCGCTTCTCGCTCGGGATCGAGACGAGCGACGAAGACATCGATCTCGCGGTCGCCGCGATCACGCGCGTTCTGGCGCGTCGAGCAGGCTGACCGCGTCGACACCGCGCCGCACGCGTGTCACGTCCCTTGCCCATGTCGGATGGCACGAGAGAGCGTGTCCTCGTCGCGATGAGCGGCGGTGTGGACAGCTCCGTCGCGGCAGCGCTCTTGAAGGAGCAGGGGCACGATCTCGTGGGCGTCACGATGCACCTCTGGGACGCGTCGGGGGAGGACAAGGTCGGTCGCTGCTGCGCGCCCGAGGATCGCGACGACGCCCGTCGCACCTGCGAGGCGCTGGGCATCCCGCACTACGTGATCGACGAGCGTGAGGCGTTCCGCGAGACCGTCGTCGATCCCTTCGTGCGCGCGTACCGCGAGGGCACCACGCCCAGCCCCTGCGTCGCGTGCAACCAAGAGGTGAAGCTCGGCCGCCTCGCGACGCTCGCCGACTCGCTCGCCTGCGCGCGCATCGCGACAGGCCACTACGCGCGCCTCGAGCGGAGCGACGACGGTACGCCTCTCCTTCGTCGCGGCGTCGATCGCAACAAGGACCAGAGCTACTTCCTCCACGGCGTCGCGCCCTCGATCCTGAGGCGCATGATCTTTCCACTGGGCGCGCTCGAGAAGCACGAGACCCGCGCACACGGCCAGCGCCTGGCGGTCCCCAACTGGCAGAAGAAGGACTCGCAGGAGCTCTGCTTCGTGCCCGACGGCGACATCGGCGGGTTCGTCGATCGACGAAGCACGGAGCGAGGCGAGGCGCGCGTGCCCGGCGGCGTGATGCGCACCGCCGATGGCGAGGCGATCGGCGCGCACGAGGGCGTGCACCACTACACCGTCGGTCAGCGTCGCGGCCTGGGCCTGGGCGGCGGGCCCGTGCGCTACGTGCTCAAGATCCTCCCCGACAGCGCGGAGGTGATCGTGGGGAGCGACAGAGATCTCCTCGGCGACACCGTCGAGATCGAGGGCGCGCACTGGCTCGGCCCGCGACCGACCACGCCCTTCGAAGCCGACGTGCAGGTCCGCTACCGACACACCGCTGCACGCGCGGTGGTCACACCGAGCGAGCGCGGCTTCGTCGCGCGCTTCTTCACACCGCAGCGCGCGCTCGCGCCAGGTCAGGCCAGCGTCGTCTACGTCGGCGACCGCGTGATCGGCGGTGGTACGATGCGACGCGCCAGCATGAGCAGCCCCACGAACGAACCGCGCGGCGAGGCGCCGTGAGCACCCACGCTCGATGGATGCTGCCCGCGACGTGCGTGACCAGCGCGACGGTACTGATCGCGAGCGCGTGCTCGGTCGGCACGGGTACCGGCGAGATCACCGGCTCGCTCCTCCTGCGCGACTGCAACGTCGATCTCGCCGAGTACTCGATGCGTCCGACCTTCTTCGCGGCCGACTACATCACCAACCTCGGCGCGTTCGACGGAGAGGAGAGCCCGTTCGCCACCATCCGCGTGCAGCGCGGGTCCTACCGCGAGAGCGTGAGCGACGGCCTCATCATCTCCGTCTACGACGTGAACGCCATCGCGCGCGATCACCTCGGCGAGCCCATGGAGCTCACAGCGGTCGATGAAGATCGCGAGCGGCTCATCGACATCACCTTCTACGCCGGTCAGACGTGCGACGCGGGCTACCCCGACGAGTTCTGGCGCGTGCCCGGCAACCTCCACGCCGTGGGCGGGACCATCACGTTCCTCGCGCTCCACGCACCGGACCTCGACGGCGGCGACACCGAGATCTCGGCGATCCTCGACAACGCCGAGTTCGCCACCGATCGGCCCGATCAGCGGCACGCGGTGCTCAGCGGATCGTTCCGGTTCTTCTACCAGCGGGGCGCGCCCGCGCAGAGCTTCCCTTGAGGTCCTCGAGGACCGAGCCGTGAAGCGCGCCCGACGTGCGTCCCTGCTCGCGCAGCTGACCGCGAGCGAGGCCCGCGTGACGCCCGCGTGCACCGTGGTCGAGCGCTGCGGCGGCTGTCCGATCGCGCACGCGCCCCGCGCCATGCAGATCGAGGCGAAGCGCACGTGGGTGCTCGAGACGTGGAAGGAGCACGGCCTCGATCCGAGCGCGACCGAGCTCGAGGTCGCCGCCCCGGAGCCAGCGAGCGGCTACCGGTTGCGCACGCGCTTGGCGTGGGCCCGCACGAAGAACGCACCGAGTGCAGCCATCGGCTACCGCGAGGGCGACGCGCGCGAGGTGATCACGCCCGAGCGTTGCGTGGTGCTGGACGCGCGCCTCGAGCACGCGCGCGCGCGACTCACTGACGCCCTGGCGCCCATCCTCGTCGGCACCGGCGAGCTACGCCTCGGGCTCTCGCTCGCGGGCGACCGCGCCGGCGCCACCTGCGCGTTCGACTCGCCGGACGCGCAGAGCCCTGCGTTCTACACGCAGCTCGAGGCTCTTCGCCTGGCCGGCGTGTTGCTCGGCGCGCGTGTGAAGGTGGGCGGGGCCAGCATCGCCACCACGATCGGCGAGCCACGCGAGCGCTCGCTCGATCCCGATGGGCGTTCGCTCGTCGCGCCCATCGGCGGCTTCCGACAGGCCCACGTCGAGGCGGCGAGCGCGCTCGGCTCGCGTGTGATCGCGTGGGGTCGGCCCGAGGGGCTCGACGTGATCGAGCTCCACGCCGGGCACGGTCACTTCACGCTGTCGCTCGCCTCGCGCGCGAGGTCGCTCCTCGCCGTCGAGATCGATCGCGAGGCCACCGACACGCTGCGCGAGAACCTGGGAACGCATGGCCTCACCGCCGACGTGCGAGCCGAAGACGCGACACAGGCGCTCGATCGCGTCGTGAAGGACGTGCGCGCCAAGCGTCGCGGGGCACCCGATCTCGTGGTCCTCGATCCTCCGCGCACGGGCGCGCGTGACGAGACCACGCGCCTCGAAGCCCTCGCGCCCGCGCGCATCGTCTACGTCTCGTGCGATCCCGACACCTTCGCGCGCGACGCCGCGCGCCTCTCGCGCACGGTGCCTCTGCGTCGCGTGGCGCTGCTCGATCTGTTCCCCGACACCCTCCACACCGAGCTCGTCGCGCTCTTCGCGCGCTGACGCGGATGCTTGCTGAAACGTGCACGTCGGCTAGGTTCGCGCCCCCATGAAGTGCCCGTTCTGCGGCACCCTCGACAACAAGGTGATCGACTCGCGCCTCTCGCAGGGCGGCGAGGTCACGCGCCGCAGGCGCGAGTGCGAGGGATGCACGCGTCGCTACACGACGTACGAGCGCGTCGAGCAAGTCCTGCCGCTCGTCGTGAAGAAGGACGGCCGTCGCGAGCCGTTCGATCGCATGAAGATCCTCGGCGGTCTGCACCGCGCCTGCGTGAAGCGGCCGGTGTCGGCGGAATCGCTCGAGCGCCTCGTCGACGAGCTCGAGCGCGTGCTCGTCGAGACCGGCGACAAAGAGGTCAGCTCCACGGTGGTCGGCGAGCGCGTGATGGATGCCCTGCGCGAGCTCGATCACGTGGCATACGTGCGCTTCGCCAGCGTGTACCGGCAGTTCAAGGACACGAACGAGTTCCTCTCGGAGCTGTCGCAGCTGCTCGCGCCCGGACGCGTCACCCGCACGCCCGCGCGCGGACTGCGCGCGCCGATCCTCGCGGAGGACGAGGAGCCCGAGCCCCGCAAGCGACGCGTCGAGCCCCGTGATCCCGACTCGGACGACGCGATCCCGACCACGAACCTCCTCAAGGATCGCGGATGAGCGAGAGCGCGCACGCGACGTTCCTCGGTCGCGCGCTCGAGCTCGCCGCCGAAGGACAGACGGCGCCCAACCCCCACGTCGGCGCCGTGATCGTGCGCGACGGCGTGATCGTCGGTGAGGGCTTCCACAGCCACGCTGGCGCTGCGCACGCGGAGATCGCCGCGCTCGCGGCGGCAGGCGATCGCGCGCGCGGCGCCACGCTCTACTGCACCCTCGAGCCCTGCAACCACCACGGCAGGACGCCGCCGTGCACCGAGGCCATCGTCCGCGCCGGCATCACACGCGTGGTGATCGGCTGCCGCGATCCGAAGAGCCACGCGAAGATGCCGGGCCGCGATCACCTGCGCGCGCGAGGCCTCGAGGTGATCGAGGGCGTGCGGGAGGACGAAGCACGCGAGCTCGTGGCGGACTTCGCGACCGTCGCGCTGCTCGGTCGACCGCTCGTCGAGCTCAAGAGCGCTGTCACGCTCGACGGTCGGACGGCGACGCGCACCGGGGACTCGAAGTGGATCACGGGCGAGCACGCGCGCGCGGAGGCCCATCGGCTACGCGCGCACGCCGACGCGATCCTCACAGCGATCGGCACCGTGCTGGCCGACGATCCTCGCCTCGACGCACGCCTGGCGCCGACACCTCTCTCCGATCGCAAGCCCGTCCGCGTGGTCGTCGACTCCGCGCTCCGCACACCCGAGACCTCGCAGCTCGTGACGACGGCGCGCACGCAGCCCACGTGGATCGCGCACGCGCCTGACGCGAGCGTCGATCGCGCCACGAGCCTCGCCTCGCACGGCGTGACGCTGCTCCCGATCGATCGCGCGAACGACGGCGGCGGCCTCGATCTCACGCTGCTCCTGCGCGAGCTCGCGCGACGCGACGTGATGCGCGTGCTCGTCGAGGCAGGCGGACGCCTCGCGGGCGCGCTGCTCGACGCAGAGCTCGTCGATCGCGCCGCGATCTTCGTGGCGCCTGTGATCGTGGGCGATCAAGAGGCGCCCGGCCTCGCGACCCGCGCACGCCCTCCCCTCAGCCTGGCCTCCGCGGTCCACCTCGAGCGAGCCGTCGGCACGACGCACGGGATCGACATGCTCGTGCGCGGGCACGTGCGCACGCTGCGCTGGTGACCCTCGGGCGCTAGGTCACGGCACGCGGATGCCGCGGTGTCCGAGCCGAGACAGGAGCACGGAGGGATCGTCGAGGAGCGTCGGCACCACGTTCACTCGCCCCGAGCGGAAATGGAGCCGGAACGACTTGCCTCGGAGCGGCGCGACGCGCTCGAAGTCGGACCACGCGTGCCGCGTTCCGCCTCGCGTGACGATGCCGTCCGCATCGAGCCGCCTCGGCCACGGGAGCGCGAGGAGGAGGAGCACCACCGCCAGGATGCCGAACGACCCGATCCCCGCGACCGCGAGGACGACGTAGAAGCTCCGTCCGAGCCCGATCTCGAGCGCCTCCTCGGCCATGGCCCCCTTATCTCACGCCAGCGTCTGCCCGCGAGCCCGACCCGCGGCTGGGCTTGGCCTGCGCGGTTCGACGGGACCGGACCGTGGCATCCGGGCCAGGTCCGGCCATGCTCGGCCCTGTTCGTGACCACGCGTCGTGGCACGCAGAGGAGAGCCCACGTGTTCACCGGCCTCGTCGAAGAGCTCGGCACCCTCGTGAAGCTCACGCGTCGTGGACTCGACGCGGAGCTCGAGGTCTCCTGCGCGTTCCGCGACTACGTGCTCGGCGAGTCGATCGCCGTGAACGGCGTGTGCTTGTCGGTGACGAGGTGGACGGCGTCGTCGTTCACCGTCGACGCGAGCGCCGAGACGCTCGCGAAGACGTCGCTGTCGGAGGTCGCGATCGGAGGCCGTGTGCACCTCGAGCGCGCCCTGGCGTACGGCGCGCGCGTCGGCGGTCACCTCGTCACGGGCCACGTCGACGGCGTGGGCAGCGTGATCGCGATCGAGCCGCTCGGCGATGCGCGGAAGATGATCTTCGAGGTCCCGCCCGAGCTCGCACCGTTCCTCGCCCCCAAGGGTTCGATCACCGTCGATGGGACGAGCCTGACGGTCAACGGCGCGAGCGGGCTGCGCTTCGATGTCGTGCTGGTGCCCATCACGCAGGACAAGACGCTGCTCGCCACCCGCAAGCCCGGCGCGAGGGTGAACCTCGAGGTCGACGTGCTCGCGAAGTACGTCGCGCGTCTCCTCGGTCGTCCCGGCGTCGATGGCGTTCCCTCCGACGCCCAAGGACACCCGAGCGGCGTCACGCTCGCGCTGCTCGAGAAGAGCGGCTTCTGTTGATCGTGTCGCAACACTCGCCCATCCAAGTTGGAGGCCTTCCCATGACGACGAGCCGCGCCCAGAGCATCGAGAACGTCCATCGCGCCCTCGAGGACGTGCGCGCGGGCCGCATGGTCATCCTCGTCGACGACGAGGATCGCGAGAACGAGGGCGACCTCGTGATGGCCGCCGAGAAGGTCACCCCCGAGGCCATCAACTTCATGGCGCGTCACGCGCGCGGGCTCATCTGCCTGAGCCTCACCGAGGAGCGCGTGCGCCAGCTCGACCTCCCGATGATGGTCGACGAGAACCGTCGCTCGCGCACGACTGCGTTCACGATCTCGATCGAGGCGCGACACGGCGTCTCCACCGGCATCTCGGCCGCCGATCGTGCGCACACGGTGCGCGTCGCCGTCTCGCCCGACACGCGCGCTCACGATCTCGTGAGCCCGGGCCACATCTTCCCGCTGCGCGCGCGCCCGGGCGGCGTGCTCCAGCGCACCGGCCACACCGAGGGCTCGGTCGACCTCGCGCGCCTCGCGGGCCTCAACGCGTCGGGCGTGATCTGCGAGATCATGAACGACGACGGGACGATGGCGCGCATGCCCGATCTCGTGCGCTTCGCCGAGCAGCACGGCCTGCGCATCCTCTCGATCGCGGATCTGATCCAATACCGGCTCGAGCACGAGAAGCTCGTGGTCGAGAAGACGACGGGCGCGCTCACGCTGCCGAGCGGCAAGTCGTGGACGGTGAAGGTCTTCGAGAGCGGAGGTCGCGAGTACCTCGCGTGCGTGCACGGCGACGTGGCGAGCACGGACGAGCTCCACGCGCCGCTCGTGCGCATGCACACCGGCAGTGTGATCGGTGACGTGCTCGACGTGCGCACGCCAGGTCGCGTCGCCCTGCGCGATGCGATCGCCCGCATCGAGGCCGAGGGCTGCGGCGTGATCGTGTTCTTCCCGGGCGCGATGGATCTCCAGGCGGATCTCGGCATGCGTCTCGGTCTCGACGTGAAGCCGCGCACTCCCGAGAGCGGCGAGGTGCTGCGCGAGTACGGCATCGGCGCCCAGATCCTCCGCAGCGTGGGCCTGAGCCGCATCCGCCTCCTCACGAACCGCCCCCGTCGCATCGCAGGCGTGGACGGCTACGGCCTCGAGATCGTCGAGCAGATCGTGCTCGATCCCGCATACGTGTCCGAGACCACCGAGCAGACGCTGCTCAAGCACTGATCGAAGGCCAACCGCCTGCGCCACGCTCCGCTGCCGTGCTGGCAGCACCGTCGACCGTTGACGCAGTGGAGATCGCGCTCGAACGACTGTGGCAGCGGTGAGCTACGCGTCGCCCGGTGGATGATCGCGGAACCATTGCGCGATCGCTGGCATCTCCGGCTCGAACACCGTCGGTGAGAAGTTCAGGATGCCCGCGCGCGCGTCGCTGCGGTTCTCGAAGTCGTGCGTGGTGCCGCCCGGGGCGAGCACGAAGCTGCCCTTCGGCGCGTCGATCCACCGGTCACCGAGGAGAAAGCTCATCGTGCCCTCGAGGACGAAGAACGCGTCGTCCTCCGGATGGCTGTGCGCGCCTGGGCCCTGCGTGTGGGACTCGAGCCACCACTCGGAGATCGAATACACGTTCGCGGTCTCGGCGCCGTCGGCCTTGAAGCACGCGGCGATGCGGCCCATCGGGTAGTCCCGGCCGCCGCCGGGCGCGAGGACGATGGGGGCGCGGGCAGGTCGAGGGGAGCGTCGGGGCGTCGTCATGGTTGCTCCGTACGCTAATGGTTTCCACGAACAGAAACAACTTCACCCATCGCGGACGGGCCGCGAGGGCGGATTCCTTTTCATCTCTCGGGCGGGAGAAGGCTCCCTTCTGCGGAGCCGTTCGGAGTATCCTCGGTGCGCTCCGGCGCGGGGGTGTCCCTGGACCGTGAGCCGCTCGACGCCGCGCGTCGACCGCGCGCGATGACGTCTCCCCCCACCGTCTACGGCAAGTACCAGCTCGTGCAGCTCCTCGCGCGCGGGGGCATGGCCGAGGTGTTCAAGGCGAAGTCGCACGGCGTGGAGGGCTTCGAGAAGACGCTCGTCATCAAGCGCATCCTCCCCGAGCTGAGCCAGAACCCTCAGTTCGTCGAGATGTTCATCAACGAGGCGAAGATCGCGGTGACCCTGTCGCACGCGAACATCGTCCAGGTCTTCGACCTCGGGCGCGCGGACGACACGTACTTCATCGCGATGGAGTGGGTCGCCGGCTACGACCTCGCGACGTTGCTCCGACGCAGCAAGTCGCTGCGCCTGCCGCTCGCGCAAGAGCTCGCCGTCTTCATCGTGAGCGAGCTCGCCAAGGGCCTCGACTACGCGCACCGACGGCGCGACGCGAGCATGCGCCCGCTCCACATCGTGCACCGCGACGTCTCGCCGCAGAACGTGCTCGTGAGCATCGAGGGCGAGGTCAAGCTCACGGACTTCGGCGTCGCCAAGGCCAAGACGCTCGTGCGCGAGGGGACCGAGGCGGGCGTGCTCAAGGGCAAGTACGCCTACATGAGCCCCGAACAAGCGGGAGGTGGGCAAGCCGCAGGCGGAGGTGGTCCGCACCGCGAGGTGGACTCGACCACCGATCTCTATGCGCTCGGCGTCGTGCTCTACGAGGCCTTGTCGGGACGCAACCCGTTCGACGCCGACTCGTCCTACGAGATCCTCCGGCGTGTTCGTGCAGGTGAGCACAAGCCGCTGCGCGCCGTCGCGCCCGACGTGCCCGAGGAGCTCGCGCAGATCGTCGAGCGCGCGATGCACGCCGATCCCTCGCGCCGCTACGCGAACGCAGGCTCGCTCTACGAAGAGCTCGTCCAGTTCCTCTACTCGTCCGGCCGACGCGTCGGTGGGCACGATCTCTCGCGCTACGTCGGGCAGATCCGCGACGCGAGCGAGTCCAACCAGAGCGATCACGACGGCCAGGACATCCTCGCCGTGTTCGAGGGCGACAGCCGGGTGAAGGCCGCCACGCCCGCGGACCTGCCCAGCAAGCGCAGCGTGGCGCGGAAGCAGACCACCGGTGTCGCGCGCCCCGCGCACGAGCTACGCGACGCGAGCTTCGCCGTGTTCCAGGGCGCGGGCGTGGCGGTGCTCTTCGCCGCGCCCGAGGTCACCGCGATCGTGCGCCGCTACGGGGGCCAGATCGTGGGCCTCGACGACGCGAACGAGGTCGGCGTGCTCTTCGGTCTGCGCGATCCGGATGGTCGCGACACCGAGACAGCTGCCCGCTGCGCGCTCCGAATCCTCCACCTCGCCGCGGGCATGGTCGCGAGCGCGAACGGCGCGCGCATCACGCCGTGCGTGGGCATCGATGCGCGACGCATCCTCGTCGACGTGCGCGGCGAGCCCCTCCGCGACGACGTGTACGCGCACATCGTGCAGGCTGCGCGCACCGTCGCGCGACAGGCCTCGCCCTCGCAGGTGTGCGTGAGCGCGGACGCGCGTCGTGCGATCCAGAGCCTGTTCTCGACGCTGCCGCTCTCGGACGATCCCGAAGGCGGTCACGTGATCGAGTCCGAGCTGAGCCCGCTCGATGCAGCGGGCAAGTTCGTCGGTCGGCGCGACGAGCTGCGGCGCATCGGCGAGCTCTTCGCGCTCGCGAACCGCGGCAAGCTCCGGGTGCTCGGTGTCGTGGGCGACGCAGGCTCGGGCAAGACACGCATCCTCCACGAGGCTCGGCGTCGCCTTCGATCGGCGGGCCACGACGTCGGCATGTACGTCGCGTCGTGTCAGCGACAAGGACGCTCGATCGGGCTCTCGGCGATCACGGACCTCTTGCGCGTGATCCTCGGCGTGGACGAGCTCGACTCGCCCGACGTCGTGCGCGACAAGGTGATGCGCACACGCGAGCTCGGTCTCACCGCGCCCGAGGTCGGTGCGGTCGGCGTGCTGCTCGGCGCCGCGGTCGGTGCCGACGCGCCCGACTCGCTCGGTCGCCTCATTCGTCCCGCGTTCCTGCGCGTCGCGCTCAAGCTCGCGGGCGACCGGCTCACTGCGTTCTGCTTCGACAACGCGGAGTCGATGGACGACGACTCGCAGGCGATCCTCGATGCGCTGCTCCGCGAGGGACGCGACGCGCGCGTCGTCATCGTGCTCGCGCACCGCCCCGGCTTCGTGCACGCGTGGCGTGATGGGAGCCGCTACGTCGAGATCTCGCTCGACCCGCTCTCCGACGACGACGTCGCGCGCTTGGTGGCGACGCGGCTCGCGGCCGAAGAGGTGCCCGTCGAGCTCCTGCGCGAGGTGACCACCAAGAGCGCGGGCAACCCGCTCTACGTCGAGGAGTACCTCAAGGCGCTCGGCGATGCGGGCGCGATCGAGGTGCGCGAGGGACACGTCGTCTTGCAGATGCAGCTCGCGCAGAGCGAGGTGCCCAAGTCGCTGCGTGGCCTCGTGTCGTCGCGCTTGTCGCGCCTCTCGCCCACCGATCGGCACCTCTTGCAGGTCGGGGCCATCGCCTCGGGCCGCTTCACCGTCGAGCTGCTCGCGCAGGTCACCGGCGAGAGCGCGCACTCGGTCGCCGACGCCGTGAGCGTGCTCGAGGGCAAGGGCCTGCTCGCGCGACCGACACCGAGCGAGCTCGTCATCGCGCACGATCTCGTGGGCGAGGTGCTGCGCGACGGCCTGACCCTCGAGACACGTCGCGAGATGCACGCCGCGGTCGCCGCCGCGCTCGAGCTGCTCTACGCGCAGCGCATCGACGAGATCGCGGATCGACTGGCCACCCACCACCGCGAGGCCGGCGATCGGGTCCGCGCGATCGAGTACCTCGTGCGAGCGGCCGATCGCGCGTCCCTCGAGCAGCCGCGGGCTGCGCTCACGCACCTCGACAAGGCGATCGAGCTCGCGACCAACGCCGCGCATCGCGACGCGACGCGCCTCCTCGAGATGTACGTGCGCTACGGCACCGTTGCGCTCAACAATCGGTTCCTCGTCGATGGCGCCGAGAAGCTCAAGGCCGGCATCGATCTCGCGGACTCGCTGGGGCGCGACGCCGATCTCGCGAAGCTCGCGCTCCTGCGCGGTCGCATGCTCGTGCAGGCCTACGAGATCGACGAAGGACAGCGCTGGGTGGAGCGTGCCGACGAGATCGCGCGATCGATCCAGGACGTCACGATGGAGCGCGATGCGACGCTCGCGCGCGCCGAGGCCGAGCTCCGCCGAGGCGAGCGGCGCCCCGCCATCGTGCTCTTCGAGCGTGCTCTGGCCCTCTGCATCGCGACCGGTGATCGCGAGCGACAGCTGCGCTGCCTGACCTCGCTCGCCCTCGCGCACGCCACGGGTGGCGATCAGCGCGCCGGCCTCGCGCGCATCGCGGAGGCGCGCGAGATCCTCGCGTCGCGCCCGAACAAGTCGGTCGAGTGCGAGCTCTTCACGATGGAGTCGCTCGTGTGCTTCTTCGCGAAGGACTACGAGAAGGGCATCGCCGCCGCGAACCGCTGCCTCGAGATCGCGAAGGAGTTCCAGCTGCCGTATCACGCCGCCGTCAGCGCCCACAACATCGGCGACTCGTACGTGCGGCTGAACGACTTCAAGCGAGCGTTCAGCTCGCTCCGCTTCAGCTACGAGATCGCGCGCGACAACGGCATCGAGCACGTGCAGTACGCGAACCTCCGCGTGCTCGGCTACATCGACGCGATGCGGTTCGCCTCGACGGATGGGCGTCAGCACATCCTCGAGGCCATCGCGTACGCCGAGCGCAAGAACGCCATCTGGGAAGGCGTGCAGGGGCGCGTGATGCTCGCGGTGGTGGATCAGACGCAAGGCGCGCTCGACGATGCGCGCAACGGCCTGCGCGAAGCGCTGCGGCTCGCCGTCGATCACGGCTACGGCACGTACGCCGAGCAGATCCAGCGGGCCCTCGCGTCCCTCGAAGCCGGCCAGCCCATCTCCCTCATCGGCTGACCCCGAGAGGTCCCTCGCACCAGAGACCGAGAAACAATCGGCGCTTTCTGGGGAGCCAGCCGGCGGGGGCGAAGCCCCCTTGAGGCGCGAGCGATGGAGGAGCGTCAGCGACGAAGGAGCGATGGGGGTTCCGGGGGTCGAGCCCCCGGCGCGCGCGAAGCGCGCAGCAACTCAGAGCGGCGGAGGCGCGGGCTCGCTCGGCGTGGGCTGCTCGGCGGGCGTGGGCTCACCAGCCGCAGGCGTCGGTGCCGGCCCGAGCTGATCCTCAGCCGACGGCGGCTGGGCTGCAGGCGAAGGAACGGGCTCGCCTGCGGGGATCTGCACGTCGAGCGCTTCCGTCGCGCCCTGCTCACCGAGCTGGAGCTGCATCGGCTGCGGATCGACCATCTCGTCACCCGCGGGCTCACCCAGCGCCGGCTCACCCAGCGCCGGCTCACCCAGCGACGGCGCTGTCTCGTCGGCCGATGCGCCGGTCTCCGATTCCTCCGCCGCCTCGCGCAGCTCGCGCTGGTTCTCCTGTTCGATCTCGTGCTGTCGCGCGCGCTCCTCGAGCGCCGCGTCGCTGGAGCTCGACATGTAGGCGAGCACCGCGGAGAGGACCATGAAGAGCGTCGCGCTCGCCGTGGTGGCGCGCGTCAGCACGTTGCCCGCGCCTGCGCCGCCGAAGACGGTCTGGCTGCTGCCGCCGAACGCGTTGCCCATGCCGCCGCGACCCTGCTGGAGGAGCACGACGAGGATGAGGAAGGCGCAGACGACGACGTAGACCGCGGAGATGACCCAATAGAGCATGACGAGATCCTCAGAAGACGCCGGGAAAGGGGGCGGAGGCTAGTACGCCGCCCGAGAAACGCCAACCGGCCGATCCGCCCATCGATTCCTAGGCGGCGGCGACGATGGCGAGGAACTGCGACGCGTCGAGCGACGCACCACCGACGAGCGCGCCATCGATATCGGGCTGTGAGAGCAGGCCCGCCGCGTTGTCGGCCTTCACGCTGCCGCCGTAGAGGATGCGCATGCCCTCGGCGACGGCATCGCCCGCCAGCTCGCGCACTCGGTTGCGGATCGCGTGGTGCACGTCCTGTGCGTCCTCGGCCTTGGCGACGCGGCCGGTGCCGATCGCCCACACGGGCTCGTAGGCCAGCACGATCCGCGACACGTCGTGGAGGTTCGTCGCGATCGCATCGAGCTGTCGGAGAACGACCTCGAGCGTGAGCCCCGCCTCCCGCTCCTCGAGCGTCTCTCCCACGCACGCGATCGGCGTGAGCACGCCGCGCAACGCAGCCTCCACCTTGCGGCGCACGCGCTCGTCGGTGTCGCCGAAGAGCTGGCGTCGCTCGGAGTGACCGACGATGACGTGCGTGCAGCCGACGTCGGTGAGCAGCGGTGCGCTCACCTCGCCGGTGAACGCGCCCTTGTCCTCCCAGTGGAGATCCTGCGCGGCCAGGCCCACCGTCTTGCCCTCGAGCTCACGCAGGACGGTCGCGACGCTCGCCAACGCCGTGAACACCGGCGCGATCACCACCTCGGGCTTCGTGCTCGCGTCGATCCCCGCGGCGACCGCGCGGGCGAGCGACGTGGAGGCGTCGAGCCCGTTCTGCAGCTTCCAGTTGCCTGCGATGAGAGGACGTCGCGTCATGGCCATGGCTCGGTTTCTGCGCGACTCACGCGTCGCGCGAGACGATGGAGATTCTGCAGCGTCAGCCGCGGAGGGCTTCGACGCCTGGGAGCTTGCGGCCCTCGATCAGCTCGAGCGACGCGCCGCCGCCCGTCGAGACGTGCGAGAAGCGCGATGACAGCCCCGCGTCCTCGACTGCCGCGACGCTGTCGCCACCACCGACGATGGTGAACGCGTCCGAGTCGAGCGTCCGCAGCTCGGCGAGCGCCTGTGCCACGCCGTTCGTTCCGGACGCGAAAGGCGCCTTCTCGAAGAGCCCCATCGGGCCGTTCCAGAAGACCGTCTTGGCGCCCTGGAACGCCTTGGTCGCCGTGGCGACCGTGCGCGGTCCGATGTCGAGCGCCATGTCGGTCGGGCCGACAGCGCTCACGTCGATCACGCGCCCGCTGGTCGCGTCGAGGCCGTCGGCCACGACCACGTCCTCGGGAAGGACGAGGGTGATCTTCTTCTCCTCGGCGCGCGCGATGATGGTGCGAGCGAGCGCGAGCTTGTCCTCTTCGACGAGGCTCTTGCCCATCGCGAGCCCCTTGGCCGCCAGGAACGTGTTGGCCATCGCGCCGCCGATCACGAGCACGTCGACCTTCGTGAGCAGCGCCTCCAGCACCGCGATCTTGTCCGAGACCTTGGCGCCACCGAGGACCGCGACGAACGGCCGCGTCGGCTCACCTCGCACGCGACCGAGCGCCAGCAGCTCGGCCTCGAGCAGCAGGCCTGCCGCGCGCTCGCGGTGGAGCCTCGGGAGCGCGGCAACCGACGCGTGCGCACGGTGCGCAGCGCCGAACGCGTCGTTGACGTAGGCGTCGGAGAGCTTGGCGAGCTCGCGCGCGAAGGCCTCGTCGTTCTTCTCTTCTTCGGGATGGAAGCGGAGGTTCTCGAGGCACGCGATCTGACCGTCGCGCAGATCACCGACGACCTTCTTCGGCCCGTCGCCGATGCAGTCCTCGGTGAGGATCACGTCGACGCTCATCAGCTCCGCGAGCTTGTGGGCCGCGGGCTCGATCGAGTACTTCGGATCCGGGCCGCCCTTGGGCCGGCCGAGGTGCGAAGCGATCACGACCCGCGCCCCCTTCTCGAGCAACAGCTTCAGCGTCGGGATGGCCGCGCGCACGCGCGTGTCGTCCGTCACGACCTTGCCCTCGAGCGGCACGTTGAAGTCCACGCGCACGAACACGCGACGACCCGCGACGTCGAGGTCGCGGACGCTCTTGATCCCGTCGAGCATCGACATCGCGCTCACTTCTCCGCGCGGGCGAGGTGGGCCGCGAGATCGACCATGCGGTGCGAGAAGCCCCACTCGTTGTCGTACCAGCTCTGCACCTCGACGAGGTCGCCGCCGACCACCGCCGTCTGCGCCGCGTCGACGATCGAGCTGCGCGGATCACCGATGTAGTCGGACGACACGAGCGGCGCGTCCTCGAAGCCGAGAATTCCCTTCAGCGCGCCCTTCGAGGCGGCCTCGAGCGCGGCGTTCACCTCGGCCACCGTCGTCTGCTTGCTGACGACCACCGTCATGCACGTGAGCGACACGTTGGGCGTGGGCACGCGGATCGAGGTGCCGTCGAGCTTGCCCTTGAGCTCCGGGAGCACGAGGCCGATCGCCTTCGCGGCGCCCGTCGTCGAGGGGATCATCGACAGCGCGGCCGCGCGCGCGCGGCGCAGATCCTTGTGCGGCAGGTCGAGGATGTTCTGGTCGTTGGTGTACGAGTGCACCGTGACCATGTGGCCCTTCACGATGCCGAACGTGTCGTTCACGACCTTGGCGATCGGCGCGAGGCAGTTCGTGGTGCACGACGCGTTCGAGACGATGAAGTGCTTCGCCGGGTCGTAGCTCTCGTGGTTGATGCCCACGCAGAACGTGCCGTCGATGTCCTTCTCGCCCGGGGCGCTGATGATCACGCGCTTGGCGCCCGCCGTGCGGTGCTTCTCGCCGCCCGCCTTGTCGCGGAACTTGCCCGTGCACTCGAGCACCACGTCGACGCCGAGGTCCTTCCACGGCAGCTCCGCGGGATCCTTCTTCGCGAAGATCGGGATGCGCTTGCCGTCCACGATGATCGCGCCCTCGGCGGCCTCCACCGAGAAGCTCGCCGTCCGGTGCACCGAGTCGTGCTTGAGGAGGTGCGCGAGCGTGGGCGCGTCGGTGAGGTCGTTGATGGCGACGATCTCCAGGTCCTTCTGCTTCGCCTCGAAGATGACCCGCGTCACGCACCGTCCGATGCGGCCGAAGCCGTTGATCGCAATCTTCGCCATCGTCCACTCCTCGTGTGTTCGCCGGACGTCCTCGGTCGGCGAGAGGCGCGGACTCTAGTCAGGGCCCGCGAGAGCGACAAGGACCGCCGTGCAGCGCTGCATGGGGCCAAGAACGCGTATCCCTCGCGCGCGACGAGACCCAGAACGACACGAGGGCACGACCCTTCGGTCATGCCCTCGCGGTGGACCTGCGCCACGCGCAGGTGAAGTCAAAGCAACACGATCACTCTTCGGCGGCTGCCTCGATGCTCTGCTCGCGGAGATCCGTCGACACCAGCGAGAGCATCTCGGTGGCGAAGGCGAGGATCTCGGATCGGTTGTAGCCGCTGCTCTTGAGCTCGCGGAAGGTGGACTTGGCCAGGATGCGGAGCGCGCGCGGCTGGGAGGCCAGCGGGGCAGAGACGTTCGCGCTCGTGAGGGGCTCACTCATTCGGATTCCTCCTGGAGCGGCCCAATGCTCGGCTCGTGCCACGGAGGGATCGCCATGCTGAAAGCGCGTTCTGTCGAGGAATTCGAGAATCGAGACGGCCATTTATGTCGGCCGTCCGGCCGGTTTTGATCGGGTCGCGCAGTGCGGTTCGCGGCGGTGCGAAGTCGGCTGCGCAGCAGGCCGCGTTAGAAGATTCGCTCCGGGACGTGGAGGATGTCGCCGGCTCGCACCGTGACGTCGGGCTCCTGTCCGCTCGAGATGCGATCGACGGGAACGCTGAAGGTGCGCAACTCGCCGTCGATGCGGCGCGTGAGCAGCGTGCCGTCTCGGTTCGCGAGCGCCGTGAAGCCACCAGCGAGGCTGACGGCCTCGACGACGCCCATCCGGCTCGAGATCGAGTAACTGCCAGGCTCGCGCACGGCGCCGATGACCGACACGCGGCGTGAGTTGTACTCCTCCACGCGCACGCTCACGTGCGGGGCCACGAGGTACTGCCCCTCGCGCAGGTGATCACGGATCCGCGCGGCGATGGCGCTCGGATCGAGGCCCGCCACCTCGACGCGGCCCACGAGCGGGAAGTCGATCGTCCCGTCGCCCTCGACTCGGTAGAGCGCGCTCAGGTCCTCCTCGTTGTAGACGCGCACCTCGAAGACATCGCCCGGTCCCACCGCGGTGTCCTCTTGCTGCGTCTCGCCGCGCGCGGAGCGGAACCGCGGCGCGGTGGGACCGCACGCGAGGGCGCCGACGAGCGCCGCGAGCAGCAGCGACACGACGAAGGAATGACGGGCGAGGAGAGCCATGAGGGACCGTTAGGTGACACGAGCGGGGGCGAGCGTTCAAGGCGAGCGTCGGTGAGCCGCGCCGACGACGTACACAAAACGACATCGCCGCCCGCTTCCTCGGTAGCGCATGCTCGATGCATGGCCCGCGCGTGCAGGTGGCTCGTCGGCATCGTCGCGCTCCTCGTGGCATGCGACGCGACGGAGCTCGAGCCCGGCCGCGACGCCGCGGTGATCCCGCGCGACTCGCACTTCGATGCGTTCTACCTGCCACCGATCACGCCCACCCTGAGCGGCTACTGCGCCGCGCCCGTCCATTGTGACGACGGGGATCCGTGCACCGTGGACGCGTGCGATCCGGTCACCACCGCGAGCTTCGAGGGCACGTGCTCGCACGCGCGCATCGAGGGCTGCGTCACGCCACCCGACGCAGGACGACCGGACGGCGGCGTGTACGACGCGGGTCGTAGCGGTCCGACCAACCCGGTCGATCCGATGTGCTCGAGCAGCGCCACCGTCACGCCCGTGCTCGTCCCCTACGTCCCGCTCGGCGATCCCGATGTGGACCTCGGCTGCGAGCAAGGCCTCGAGTGGCAGAACTGCTCGGGCTCCATCTCGCTGCGCGCGAACGCTGCGGGGGGCACGCGCGCCCGGACGCTCGTCGTCGACGTCGCGACCTACACCGCCCCCGATCGGCTGCGCATCCAGGGCATCGACGCGAGCGGTGCCGCCTACGTGCTCCTCGACACGTGCCGCATCCGCACCTCCGAGATCGGCGACCCGACCGATGGTCGCACGCGCCCGCCAGACGAGCTGATCCGTCGCTTCGAGATCGAGCTGCGCGAGGGCACACGCGCGCTCACGCTCGACGCGACCGCGGCGCCCAGCCCCTGGTACATGCGCGTGCTCGGCCTCTGTGATCTCGACGTCGACGTCGCGTCCGTGGACTGCACGTCCGCGCTGCGCGATTGCGTGCCTTGATCCTGCGGCGGCTCAGTCAGAGCAGGAGCAACATCGCGGCGCGGATCACGAGGGCGAGCAGGATCAGCGACGAGAGGAGGAACAGCGCGAAGCGCACCTCGATCTTGTTGACGGTGGCCTGGAAGAGGCTGTGCACGACGCGCGAGCCGAGGTAGCTCCATGCCAGACCGAGCTCGATCGCGCCGCTCGCGGGGATCAGCGCGAGCACGATCACCATCGGGTAGAACAGCGTCGGTTGCTCGAAGAGGTGGTTGTAGTTGTCGGCCTTCCAGCGCACCTCCGGCGGGAGCGTCGCCATCTGCTCGCCGCGCGGGATGCTCGGATCGAGCTTCATCTTCGAGCCCGTGATCGCGGGGATGCGCGTCGCGTACATCCACGCCCACATCACGAAGGTCCACGCCGCGAGGGCGACGGCCGGGAGGAGCAGCGCTGTGTTCGGAACCATCGGAGGCCTCACTCTCGTTCGCGGGGATCGCCCATGCCGCACTCGGTGATGAGCGTCGGCGGAATGCGGTAGCCCCCGAGCTCGAGGTTCGCCTCGAGGGGATCGACGACGCGCGCCTCGAGCGCGCGGAAGAATGTCTCGCGGCCGCGATCACAGTCGCCCCGCGCGGCCCACAGCTCGGCCTCGAGCTCGAGCAGCGGCGCGCCCGAAGCGCCGAGCCGCGCGGCCTCCGTCGCATACGCCTCGGCGCGCTCGAGATCCTCGCGGCGCCGCGC
>JAFLCL010000101.1 GCA_017303575.1 Deltaproteobacteria bacterium | reverse complement strand
GACCACGGATCGCACCGCGGGCACCCGGCGCCTGCACGACGGGAGGCGCGCTCGGGGTGGCCTGCGCGAGCACGGGCGCGCTGGCGAGCGCGACGGCCGACGCGAGGCCGAAGAATGCGGGACGCACGACCGCGGAGAGATGACGCGAGAAACTCATGGTGGGGCTCCTTCCGAGAGCGTCCCTTCGTTGGTGGGCTCGCTCTCGATGGTAGTGAACGATGCCCACCTTGCGAAACTCTGAAGGCCTCGAGTCGTCGCGAAAAAAGTGGCGTCGTGCGGACTCGTTCGCGCGGAAGGCGGTGTAGCGTGGCCTCGATGCACGAGGGCGAACGAAGGATCCAGACGGCGATCGCGCTCACGATCGCCGCCACGCTGCTCGGTTGCGGTGGCGCATCGAGCGAAGCACGCGGAGCAGACGAAGCGCCGCCACCGACGACGCGTGCCGCGCTGCGCGGGGAAGCGACCTGCACGACCGAAGGTGCGCCCGGCGTCGCCGAGCAAGCGAGCACCGTCGGGCTCGAAGAGGACGACCCCGCGCGCCTCGCAGCGCACCGATCCGCGTGCGAGCTCGGCAACCTGTGCGGCTGCGACTCGATCGCTCAGCTCCTCGAGCCGACCGAGCCCGAGGCCGCGCGTGAGCTCTACGCGCGCGCCTGCGACGCAGGCCTCGAGGTCTCCTGCGTGGGCCTGGGCCTCATGCTCCGCGATGGAGAAGGCGGCGACGCAGATCCCGAGCGCGCGGCGGCTCTCTTCGCCTCCGCCTGCGCGGCGGGCGCGCCGTGGGGCTGCGCCAACCACGCAGACACCCTCGCCGCCGCGGGCACGCGCGAGGCGACCCTGGCCGCGCTCGAGCACTACGCGACGGCTTGTGACGGAGGCATTCCCTGGGGCTGCTATCGCGTCGCGACCGACACCCTCACGGTCTCGAACGACCCGTCGCTCCGCGTCGATGCGCATCGATTCGACACCTTCGCGTGCGAGGCAGGTCTCGCTGCAGCGTGCACGCACCGTGGTCGCTTGCTCGCGAGCGGCTGGGGCGCCGAGATCGATGCGCGCGCGGCGTTCGAGCAATTCTCGCGCGCGTGCGAGGGGAGCGAGGCGTGGGGCTGCACCTTCCTCGGACAAGCGCTGCTCGGTGGCCTCGGCGTCCCCCGCGACGTCGCGCGCGCGACCGAAGTGCTCACCCGCGCATGCGACGGCGGCAACGGCGTGGCGTGCCGATCGCTCGCGCCACGCTCGACGCGGAGCCGCGCGCCGAGCGGCTCGCGCGGGCCTGCGAGCTCCACGATCCACAAGCCTGCGATGCGATCGCGCTGCCGCCGCGCACGAGCGAGATCCCGGCGGCACTTGCCGGCGACTCGAGCGAGATCGCGCGCACGCCGCTCGACGCGCGCGGCGCTCGCGTCACGCTCGAGCTCTACGCAGGCGGAGACGTCGACGTGGCCTCGCTCGATCTGCGTCCGTCGTGCGTCGGCCGCGTGGCCTCCGCGCCCACGGCGATCGTGATCGTGCCGCGCCGCGTGACACACGTGCACTTCCGGCTCGCTTCGATCGCCGACTCGACGCTGGTGATCCGCGGCCCCGACGGCGTCTTCCACTGTGCCGACGATGCGGAAGGCGGCAGCTACGACGCCGACATCACGCTCCCCGTGCGCGCCGGCGAGATCCAGATCTGGACGGGCGTGACGCAGCCGTACGTCGTGTCGGGTCACCTCACCGTGCAGGCCGTGACGGCGCCTCGACGCTGAGAGAGCGAGAAACAATCGTTTCGAGCTCTCGAGCTGTCGTACGGGGTTGAACGAAGCCGCTCCGCGGCGGGTGTTTCTACCTGCTGGCGGGAGTGGGTGAAGTCGAGGCCCTGCTGATCCGACCCTCTTGGAGTCGTCCGCGCTCAGGCACGAGCGCGGCGTTTCGGGAGGTGACGGTATGGGTGCAATCCGCGATCGGATGCAGCAGGACCTCGAGCGCGCAGGGTACTCGAAGGGAACGGTGGAGAACTACGTCGCATGCGCGAGGCAGTTCGTGGAGCACTGCGGCGGACGCTCTCCGCTCAAGCTCGGGCAGGACGAGATGCGCGCGTTCGTTGCCAAGCTCGAACGGCGCAAGCTCTCGGCGCAGCGCATGCGGCAGTACCTCGCTGCGCTGAAGTTCCTCTACAGCAAGACGCTCGGTCGACCCGACGAGGTGGCGTGGGTGTCATTCCCGCGAACCAAGCGACGGATGCGGGGGGTCCTCTCGGGCAGCGAGGTCGCGCGCGTCATCGGGGCGATCGAGTGCGTCACATGTCGGACCATGGCGATGGTCTGCTACGGCGCGGGTCTGCGCCTGGACGAGGTGCGCCACCTGGAAGTGACCGACATCCTCTCCGACCGCGGCCTCTTGCACGTGCGTGCGGGCAAGGGCGGTCACGAGCGCTTCGCGATGCTCTCGCCGCGGCTGCTCACGAGCTTGCGTGAGTACTGGCGAGCCGCCCGTCCTAGACCGCCGCTGCTCTTCGCCTCGAAGCACGGCGCTGGTGCGGTTCAACCCAAGACGTTGCGCACCGCGCTCCGCGAGGCGGCGCGTGCCGCGAACGTGAGCAAGCACGTAACGCCGCACGTCCTGCGACACAGCTTCGCGACGCACCTGCTCGAGATGGGCGTCGAGCTACGCATCATCCAGCAACTGCTCGGCCATGCGAGCATCCGCTCCACCGCCGTCTACGCGCAGGTGACGAGCGCGCTCGTCAAGCGCACCAAGAGCCCGCTCGACGTGCTCGGCACGGTCGAGGCCGAGATCCTCGGCTAGCCCGGCACCTTCGTGTCGGCGCATGACGAGTGCGCCCCACGTCAACGCCCACGCTTCGAGATCGGTGACATCGTGCGCGCTCATCGGGGCGCGCTCGAGGCCGGGCACTCGCTGAGCCTCGATCAGCGGCGCGCGCTATCGGCGATCGCGCTGTGCCGGACCGCCGCACTCGGCGGTCATCTCGACGTGTGCACTGCGTGCGGCCACCAGGAGCCCTCGTACAACTCGTGCCGCAATCGGCACTGCCCCAAGTGCCAGTCGCTCGCGCAAGAGAAGTGGGTCACCCAGCGACTCGCTCGAATCCTGCCCGTCTCGCACTTCCACGTGGTCTTCACGCTGCCCGCCGCGCTGCGATCGCTCGCCGCGTACAAGCCCTCGCTCGTCTACGACCTGCTCTTCGAGACCGCGAGCGCGACGCTGCTCGAGGTCGGGCACGGCCCCAAGCTCGGTGGCCTGCTGGGCGTCACCGCCGTGCTGCATACGTGGACACGCGAGCTCGCGCTCCATCCGCACCTGCACTGCATCGTCACCGGTGGTGGTCTCACGCTCGACGGGACTCGGTGGATCCGCACGCGAGCCGACTATCTCTTGCCGGTGCGCGTCTTAGGAGACGTGTTCCGCGGCAAGTTCCTCGATGCGCTGCGCCGCGAGCACACGCATGGTGCCCTCGCGGGCTTCGATGAGTTCGAGGACCCACAGGGATTCGAGCGTCTGTGCTCGAGCATCACCAAGCACCGCTGGGTCGTGTACGCCAAGAAGCCGTTCGCAGGGCCAGAGCACGTCTTCCGCTACCTCGGGCGCTACACGCATCGTGTCGGGATCGCCAACAGCAGGCTCCTCGACGTCGGCGATGATCACGTCACCTTCCGCACCAAGGACGGCAAGGCGATCACGCTCCGGCCTGTCGACTTTCTCGCGCGCTTCGTTCAGCACGTGCTGCCCAAGGGCTTCGTGAAGATCAGGCACTACGGCTTGCTCGCGAGCTCCAACGTGCACACGCGTCTCGAGCAAGCCCGCGGTCTATTGCGGCCCGCCTCCCGAGCGAACGAGACACCTGCGGCGACGAACTGGCTCGAGATCCTACTTGCACTGACCGGTCGCGATGTCCGCCGGTGCTCCGAGTGCGATGGGCCTGTGGTGCTGATGGCTTTGCCCCGTGTGCCGACTCCTGTCGCTCGCGCTCCGCCACCATGATCCGACCCACGCACACTCCAGTGGTCACATGCGCGACCCGCGCGCAGCCGTCGGGCTCCGTCTTGTCGGCGACGCGCCGTCCTCTCTCGCGGCCCCAGGCACCCGCGCAACTCCAAGCACAGCCCCGCTCGACGACCCGAGGACAGCTCGATCCCGATCTCGTACGCCGCGTGCCTCACTTGGGGCTCCGCGGCACCGCCCCGACAGCCGCGAGCCAGGTACCGCTTTCGCCATAGCGAAGGTCCCGCACGCCGCTCCGGGCTTGTTCAACACGGCCTTCGCGCGCCGGCCCTCCGGTCGACCGCCCGCGTCTGGCCGCCCCGCGAAGGCCTCATTGTTTGGGGGCAGCGCCCCCATCTCGCGGCGCCTGCGCCGCGGACGACTGAGAGAGCGAGAAACAATCGTTTCGAGCTCTCGAACTGTCGTACGGGGTTTGGGGCCAGCGCCCCCATCTCGCGGCGCCTGCGCCGCGGACGACTGAGAGAGCGAGAAACAATCGTTTCGAGCTCTCGAGCTGTCGTACGGGGTTTGGGGGCAGCGCCCCCATCTCGCGGCGCCTGCGCCGCGGACGACTGAGAGAGCGAGAAACAATCGTTTCGAGCTCTCGAACTGTCGTACGGGGTTGAACGAAGCCGCTCCGCGGCGGGTGTTTCTACCTGCTGGCGGGAGTGGGTGAAGTCGAGGCCCTGCTGATCCGACCCTCTTGGAGTCGTCCGCGCTCAGGCACGAGCGCGGCGTTTCGGGAGGTGACGGTATGGGTGCAATCCGCGATCGGATGCAGCAGGACCTCGAGCGCGCAGGGTACTCGAAGGGAACGGTGGAGAACTACGTCGCATGCGCGAGGCAGTTCGTGGAGCACTGCGGCGGACGCTCTCCGCTCAAGCTCGGGCAGGACGAGATGCGCGCGTTCGTTGCCAAGCTCGAACGGCGCAAGCTCTCGGCGCAGCGCATGCGGCAGTACCTCGCTGCGCTGAAGTTCCTCTACAGCAAGACGCTCGGTCGACCCGACGAGGTGGCGTGGGTGTCATTCCCGCGAACCAAGCGACGGATGCGGGGGGTCCTCTCGGGCAGCGAGGTCGCGCGCGTCATCGGGGCGATCGAGTGCGTCACATGTCGGACCATGGCGATGGTCTGCTACGGCGCGGGTCTGCGCCTGGACGAGGTGCGCCACCTGGAAGTGACCGACATCCTCTCCGACCGCGGCCTCTTGCACGTGCGTGCGGGCAAGGGCGGTCACGAGCGCTTCGCGATGCTCTCGCCGCGGCTGCTCACGAGCTTGCGTGAGTACTGGCGAGCCGCCCGTCCTAGACCGCCGCTGCTCTTCGCCTCGAAGCACGGCGCTGGTGCGGTTCAACCCAAGACGTTGCGCACCGCGCTCCGCGAGGCGGCGCGTGCCGCGAACGTGAGCAAGCACGTAACGCCGCACGTCCTGCGACACAGCTTCGCGACGCACCTGCTCGAGATGGGCGTCGAGCTACGCATCATCCAGCAACTGCTCGGCCATGCGAGCATCCGCTCCACCGCCGTCTACGCGCAGGTGACGAGCGCGCTCGTCAAGCGCACCAAGAGCCCGCTCGACGTGCTCGGCACGGTCGAGGCCGAGATCCTCGGCTAGCCCGGCACCTTCGTGTCGGCGCATGACGAGTGCGCCCCACGTCAACGCCCACGCTTCGAGATCGGTGACATCGTGCGCGCTCATCGGGGCGCGCTCGAGGCCGGGCACTCGCTGAGCCTCGATCAGCGGCGCGCGCTATCGGCGATCGCGCTGTGCCGGACCGCCGCACTCGGCGGTCATCTCGACGTGTGCACTGCGTGCGGCCACCAGGAGCCCTCGTACAACTCGTGCCGCAATCGGCACTGCCCCAAGTGCCAGTCGCTCGCGCAAGAGAAGTGGGTCACCCAGCGACTCGCTCGAATCCTGCCCGTCTCGCACTTCCACGTGGTCTTCACGCTGCCCGCCGCGCTGCGATCGCTCGCCGCGTACAAGCCCTCGCTCGTCTACGACCTGCTCTTCGAGACCGCGAGCGCGACGCTGCTCGAGGTCGGGCACGGCCCCAAGCTCGGTGGCCTGCTGGGCGTCACCGCCGTGCTGCATACGTGGACACGCGAGCTCGCGCTCCATCCGCACCTGCACTGCATCGTCACCGGTGGTGGTCTCACGCTCGACGGGACTCGGTGGATCCGCACGCGAGCCGACTATCTCTTGCCGGTGCGCGTCTTAGGAGACGTGTTCCGCGGCAAGTTCCTCGATGCGCTGCGCCGCGAGCACACGCATGGTGCCCTCGCGGGCTTCGATGAGTTCGAGGACCCACAGGGATTCGAGCGTCTGTGCTCGAGCATCACCAAGCACCGCTGGGTCGTGTACGCCAAGAAGCCGTTCGCAGGGCCAGAGCACGTCTTCCGCTACCTCGGGCGCTACACGCATCGTGTCGGGATCGCCAACAGCAGGCTCCTCGACGTCGGCGATGATCACGTCACCTTCCGCACCAAGGACGGCAAGGCGATCACGCTCCGGCCTGTCGACTTTCTCGCGCGCTTCGTTCAGCACGTGCTGCCCAAGGGCTTCGTGAAGATCAGGCACTACGGCTTGCTCGCGAGCTCCAACGTGCACACGCGTCTCGAGCAAGCCCGCGGTCTATTGCGGCCCGCCTCCCGAGCGAACGAGACACCTGCGGCGACGAACTGGCTCGAGATCCTACTTGCACTGACCGGTCGCGATGTCCGCCGGTGCTCCGAGTGCGATGGGCCTGTGGTGCTGATGGCTTTGCCCCGTGTGCCGACTCCTGTCGCTCGCGCTCCGCCACCATGATCCGACCCACGCACACTCCAGTGGTCACATGCGCGACCCGCGCGCAGCCGTCGGGCTCCGTCTTGTCGGCGACGCGCCGTCCTCTCTCGCGGCCCCAGGCACCCGCGCAACTCCAAGCACAGCCCCGCTCGACGACCCGAGGACAGCTCGATCCCGATCTCGTACGCCGCGTGCCTCACTTGGGGCTCCGCGGCACCGCCCCGACAGCCGCGAGCCAGGTACCGCTTTCGCCATAGCGAAGGTCCCGCACGCCGCTCCGGGCTTGTTCAACACGGCCTTCGCGCGCCGGCCCTCCGGTCGACCGCCCGCGTCTGGCCGCCCCGCGAAGGCCTCATTGTTTGGGGGCAGCGCCCCCATCTCGCGGCGCCTGCGCCGCGGACGACTGAGAGAGCGAGAAAGAATCCCCGCTTCGAGTCGGGCCGCGGCGGAGGGGGGTCCGATGCTCAAACATCCTCGGCCTTCGGCCTGCGGAACTCGCCCTGGACCCCCACCACCGCGTCCCTTCGGGTCGTGAATCGATTGTTTCTCGCTCCCTGAGCGTCCCGCGCTCCTCGCGAATCGCTCACGCCCACGGCGGCAGGCCGAGCACCTGCCGCGCGCGCTCGACCGCGCGACCGATCGTCTGCACACACGGATCGCAGTAGCTGCCGCAGCACGAGAGCCACTCCACGGGATCACGGTGGAGGTACGTCACGACGAAGCCGCGCTGGGTGTCGGAGAGGCCCGCGTACCGAACGCCCTCGTCGATGGCCGCATCGATGCGCGCGCGCTCGGCCGGGTCGAGCTCGATCGCCTCCGGCGCGCTCAACCCAGCGTCCCGTTGCGGTAGTCCAGAAACGCCTGATCGAGCTCTTCTTGCGTGCTCATCACGAACGGACCTCGGCGCGCGATCGGCTCGTTCAGCGGACGCGCCGCCGCCACGAGGATGCCCGTGCGCTCGTGGCGCGCGCGGATCGTGAGCGAGGTGCCGGGCCCGAGGACTGCGAGGTGATCCTGAGGCACGCGCGTCGTACGTCGCTCGGGACCGACCTCGGCCTCGCCGTCCTGCACGAACACGAACGCGCTGTGATCGCGCGGCAGATCGATCGTGAGCGGTGACTCGTCGCGCAGCGTCGCGGTGAGGAGCACGGGCGCCGTCGCGCGTGGCTCGACAGGACCCTCGACACCGAGCA
The DNA here is from genome assembly GCA_017303575.1 of Deltaproteobacteria bacterium. Lineage (GTDB taxonomy): Bacteria > Myxococcota_A > Polyangia > Polyangiales > Sandaracinaceae > JAFLCL01. The sequence continues at coordinate 17,489 of JAFLCL010000101.1, read as the reverse complement.
CCTCGCCCGCGATCGCGCGCAGGAGGCCTCCGCTCGCGAGGCGATGCTCTGCGATGCGCTCGGGCGCGAGATCCTGATACTGCTGCGCGCACATCTTCTCGGCGCGGGGGAGGTTGAGCCAGAGCTGGAAGCCCCAGAGCATGCCCTCTTCCTGCTCGGGCATCTCGCTGTGCACGAGGCCACGCCCGGCGGTCATCCACTGCACGCCGCCGCCCGTGATGAGGCCATGACCACCACGGCTGTCGCGGTGACGCATGCGGCCCTCGAGCATCACGGTGATCGTCTCGAAGCCGCGGTGCGGGTGATCAGGAAAGCCTCGGATGTACGCGTTCGCCTCGTCGGAGTGGAGCTCGTCGAGGAGGAGGAAGGGATCGAGGTGATCGAGCGCGCGCTGTCCGATCACGCGCGTGAGCGACACGCCTGCGCCGTCCTGCGTGGGGATGCCGGGGATCACCGTCAACGCTTCGCGACCGGTGACGACACGCCCCGCGGGCGCGCTCGCCACACGGCTGGCGCGCAGCCGAGGCTCGGACGAGCAGCCGAGGACGGCGACCGACGAGAGGCCCGACAGAAGCGCGCGACGCGAGAGGGACATGAGCGAGAGGATGGAACGGGACCGCGAGCGAGGGAAGTCGCCCGCGCGCAACGCGTGGGTGCACGCGCGTTCCGTGTTCGACCGCTTTCTCGACGGCGCGAGAGCCGCCTTTCTACGATCGCGTCATGTCTCCTCGCATCCTCGAGCGTCGCGGTCGCCGCAGTGAACAACCCACCACCGCGCTGCGCTACCAGCTCGAGCACACGCGCGAGCAGGCGCGCCTCGAGGCGGTCGTGCTCGCCGACGAGTCGGGCCTCGTGGTGGGCGAGGCGGGCGATCCTGCGGTGTGCACCGAGCTCGCCGCGATCGCGCCGTGGATGCAACGCACGGCCTCCCGCATGCCGATGCCGCCGCTGCTGCGCGGCGCCGACGTCTGCGTCCGATCCGTCACGGTGCACGGCGTGTCGCTGCACCTCGCAGCGATCGGCGGCTGCATCGCGCGCGACGCGATCCTCGCCTGCTCGGTCCGCGGCGTGGAGCGCATCCTCACGCACAACTGATCGTTCCGCGCGCCCGGGAGATCTCTGCCCGACAGCGCGTACGATCGCGCGATGCGCGCGCGACCCCTCACCCTCGTCCCGTTCCTCTTCGTCGGCTGCAGCAACCCGGGCTGCGCGTGCGCGCCGTCGACGGAGGCACCCGCCACGAGCGCGACGTCGGGGACCGAGGCGATGCCTCCCGCCGACTACGAGGTGCACGAGTGGGGCCTGCTGCGCGCGCAGCGTGACGGCTCGGCGGACGTGCTGCGCGCGGGGGCGATCGCACCCGCACGGCCCGTCGAAGTGATGGCCGTCGACAAGCCCGTCCTCTACTTCCACTCGAGCCAGCCGCGCACGCTGCGCCTGGTGTCGGCCGCTGTCGAGGGCGGCACGATCCTCGAGTCGTGGCCCTTCGTCGAGGCGCACGCGCGCTCGGGCGGCGCCGAGATCGCCTGGACCGACGTGCGGCTCGGATCGCCTGCGGAATGCGAGCCTTCACCGCTCCCGACGCAGGGCACGCTGCCCTGCTCGCTGCTCGCCGGCGCGTACTGCGAGAGCATCGGCCTCGCGACGGTGCGCACCACCGAGGCCGCGTGCGTGACCACGGGCGGCGTGACGGATCGGTTCCTCTTCTACCGAGCTCAGAGCCACACATTCACGCCACCGCTCCGCTTCGCGCGCGCGGAGATCCACGAGGACGTGCGCGTGACGAACGACGGCGATCACCCGATCCCCGGCGTGATCGTGCGCATCTGGTCCGACGGTACGCGCACACGCACGCTGGTCGCCGGGCCTCCCGCGCCGCACGAGAGCGTGGTGATCGGTCATGCGTTCGACGAGGCGGTGGCCGGCGCAGGCGCTGATCGCCCCGTCGCTGTCGATCGCCTGTCGATGGACGAGTCACTCCCCGCGCCGAGCGTGACAGGGCCAGGGCGCGACGGGATCCGCCGCACAATGCGGGAGATCGGCCTCACCGACGCGGAGGCTGATGCCTTCTTCGCGGCGTGGGACGCGACGCTCTTCGGAGGAGCGAACGCCGACGCGGGCGCCGTCACCAACTCCCCGGCCGACGTCCTCACCGACGACTCGCGCGGCGGGGACGGCGAGCGCGCACCACGTGAGTCACTGCTCTATTTCCTCCCCGAGCCGAGCACCGACCGCGTCGCGACGCTCCGCTTCGATCCACCGCCGCGCGCCGTCCACCGCGCGCTCGCGATCTGGACCGCGATCCGCGCGAGCGGCGAAGGTCACTGACTCTCGTCCGTCCCGCGCCAGGCGCAGAGCGCCGAGCCCGCGCCAGGACACGAAGTGTCCGAGCCAGGACCGAAGGTCCGCGCCCGTTCTGCCTCTGCCTCTGCTCGCCTCTGCCTCTGTCTGATGGAGAGAGCAGAACGGGCTCGTCGCTGCGCTCCTGGCTCGGGCGTGCGGCCCTGGCGCGTCGCTTCGCTCCTGGCGCGGGCGCGGGCAGATCGAACACCGCGAGGGCTCAGCGAACCTCGAGCTCGGGGTGCTCGGCGAGGTACGCGAGCGCGGCGTCGCGCGGGCCGAGGTAGCTGCCGTCGATCGCGTGGAACATCGTGAGGCGCTCGCCGTCGCGGAGGGCCTCGCATGCGATCACGTAGTGACCCTCGAGCATCGTCAGCTCGATCTCCTGCACGGTCTCGATCGCGTGGCTGGTGAACGAGCCGTCTTCGATGCGCGCGCGAAGATCGCCCTGCCCCGCCACGAGGTGCGTGCGCACCGCCGCCACTGCTTCGGCCTCGCCGGGCTCGATCGCCTCCTCGACGTCGGCCACCACCGCCATCGTCCCCGGGTCGAAGAAGATCTCGCGCGCCGTCTCGCCCTCGAAGTACTCGACCTCGAGGAAGCCGATGTGGTGCGTGTCGTCGATCTCCACCTCGAACACGCGCGCGTTCGGGTGCACCGCGAGCGCCGCGTCGATCGCCTGCACGAACTGCGCAGCGCTCGCGGGCGCGCTCGGCGTTGCTGCGCTCTCGGAGCCGCTGCTCTCGGTCGATGCACCCTCGCTCGCGCCGCCACCGGTCGAGCCACCGCCGCAGCCGGCCAGCGCGGCCAGCAGGATCATCCACGTCGCGTTCTTCATCGTCGTCTCCATCGCATCATCCGTTCTTCGCGGCCGCTTCGGCCTTCTCGCGCTTGGCCGCCTCGGCGAGCGCCTTCATGCGTTCACGCAGCCTCGACGCATAGCCGAGCTTGTTCTCCTGCTTCACGCGGCTGATCGCGAGCGCGTCCTCGGGGACGCTGCGCGTGACGGTCGTGCCCGTGCCCACGTACGCGTTCTTGCCGATCGTGAGGGGCGCCACGAGCTGCGAGTCCGAGCCGATGAAGCAGCCGTCCTCGAGCGTGGTCGTGTGCTTCTGGAAGCCGTCGTAGTTGCAGAAGATCGTGCCGGCGCCGACGTTCACCTTCTCACCGATCACGCCATCGCCGAGGTACGCGAGGTGGTTGGCCTTGCTGCCTCTGCCGAGCGTCGTCTTCTTCGTCTCGACGAAGTTGCCGATGTGCACGTCGGGCCCGAGCACGGAGTCGGGCCGCAGGTGCGAGAACGGACCGACCTGCGCGGCCTCTCCGATCACGCTCTTCTGCGCGACGGTGTACGGCTTCACGTTCGCGCTCGCGTGCACGATCACGTCCTCGAGCACTGCGCCGGTGTCGATGCGCGCGCCCGCGCCGATCTTGGTCTTGCCGCGCAGGTGCACGTTCGGCTCGAGGATCGCATCGACGGCGACCTCGACCTCGGCGCCCACGTACGTCGTCGACGGATCGCGCACGGTGACGCCGCTCTTGGCGAGCCCGTTCGCGAGGCGAAGACGCATGGTCCGCTCGAGATCCGCGAGCTGGGCGCGATCGTTCACGCCCGCGACGCTCTGGGCCGACCACTCGAGAGAGGCCGCGCCACCAGTGCTCGCGGCCATCGCGACGACGTCGGTGAGGTAGAGCTCGCCCTGCGCGTTCTTCGTGTCGAGCTTGGCCAGGCTCTCGCGGAGAAACGGCGCGTCCACGCAGTACACCCCGGTGTTCCACTCGGTGATCGCGCGCTCCGCCTCGCTCGCGTCCTTGTGCTCGCGGATGCCGACGACGCTGCCGCTCGCATCGCGGAGCATGCGCCCGTAGCCCGTCGCATCCGGTAGGCGCGCGGTGAGCACGGCGAGCGACTTGGCTGCGTCGCGCTTGCTCTTCACGAGCGCGGCGATCGCTTCGCTCTCGAGCAGCGGCACGTCGCCCGCGAGGATGACGATCTCACCGTCGTGACCCGCGAGCCCCTCCATCGCGCAGCGCGTGGCGTGCCCGGTGCCCTTCTGCTCCGCCTGGAGCGCGGTCGTGACCGACCCGCCGAAGCGGGACGCGAGGTCCTTCTCGACGAGCTCACGCCCGTGCCCGACGACGACGACGATGCGCGACGCCCCCGCGCGCTGCGCCGCGCGCACCACGTGCGCGAGCATCGGGAGACCTGCGATCTCGTGCAGCACCTTCGGCAGCGCGCTCTTCATGCGCGTTCCCTGACCCGCAGCGAGGATGACGGCAGCGAACGACTGGCTCATGGCGGCCGCTCTTACCACGCCGCTCGCAGACCCGCGGCGTGCGAGTGGAACACGGCACATCGTCCGTGGGTTCGTCTCCCTCATGCGCGTGGGAATCACGAGCTCCACGCTGCGTTGGCTGGCACTGCACGACGCGAGCGATGGAAGCGCAGCGGTTCAGGTCGACGACGACGGGATCCTCCTCGAGCGCGACGGCACACGAATTCGCTGGAGCGAGCTATCTCGCGTCACGCTCGACGACGGCTGCCACCTCGTGGACGACGCCGGTCGCGAGATCCGGCTCTCACCGGCGCTCGACCACTACTCGGAGCTCGTGACGTACGTGTTTCGACACGCCGCGCATCGGCGTGCGTCCACTGCCAGCCTCCCGCACGTCATCCACCTTCCGAGGCGAGCTGCCGACGGGGTCCTCGTCGTCTTGCTCGGACTGCCCGGGCTCTTCGCGTCCACGCTCTTCGCTCTCTCACACTCCCATCGCACGGGGGTCGCGCTCGCGCTCGCCACGCTCCTCTGGATGGCCTGGGCCTACGGGCGCCGATTCGTTCGGATCGAGCTCGACCATGGCCGCTTCGAGGTGCTCGACGCGTGGGGACGCCGAGCACGCGCGTCCTCGGGACATCCGCTGTCGTTCACTGCTCGGGGTCGACCCTTGCTTCGAATGACCGACGCGCAGGTCGAGCTGTTCGCGCACGCCGCTCTCGCACGCGGCGAGGTGCTCGCGCGGCCGCCGGTACCCACGCTGCCGCAGCGCACGCACGTGCAGGAGAACGAGCTCCTGATCCGTACGTTGGTGTTCGGCGTCGCGCCGCTCGTCTCGATGGGGCTCTTCGCCCGGTACATCCGCCCTGATCCCGATCCGACGAGGCTGGTGGGCGAGGAGATCGCGGCAGCGATCTCAGCCACACCCACAGAGCTCGACCGCGCAATCGCCGTCTTACTCGCGGTCGCCACGGGCGCGGCAACGATCACCGCGCGTGGCGCGATTCGGTGGAGCGCCGTCGCGATCGGCGCCTCGCTGGGTCTCGCCATCGTCGTGCTTCGCGGGCTCGCGGACGCCGACGAACCGACGCAACTGATGCTCGGGGTCCTCGAGGCGTTCGTGCTGTTCGTCGCGGCCACATGGCTGCCGGGTGAGCACCCTCGTCCGCTCCTCCGTTCGAGCGCCGCGCGCACCCAGTGGCTCGAACCACGCGCGAGCGACGCGTTCCAGATCGGCGGCGCCTTCGGTGCCGTCATGCTCGCCGCGGCCCCACTGACGCGTGTCGCGTGGGCGCCCGGCTATGCGCTGATGCCATGGATGTTCGCCTCCGCAGTCGCGGCACCGTGGCTCGCACACGACCTCGTTCGAGCCGAACACCGACGCACGACGGGGTTGCTGGGCCTGGGCGCGGGTGCGTTCCTCCTCGTGGGCCGCCACGCCCAGGTGACGCTGATGGTCGCGGCGCTCGTCGCGATCGCGATCAGCCTGCTTCCGCTGGCAGGCGCGCGACGAACACCGCTCCGACCTCACGCCGCGCTGGCGCATTACGCCGCGATGTTGTGCGTGGCGGTCTACGTCGCATCGACGAGCACCGTGTGGCTGCCGGCCGTCGCGATGGCGGTCGCCGTGATGCCCATCGTCGTCCTCGGCGGTCGCGCGCCCCAATCAGCTGACAGTCCGGCGTCAGGGTTGTCCTCGCGCGTTCGCCACCCTGACGAGGATGGCGCTACCGTCTCGCCGCTGTGAGCACTCCCACCTCGGGTCGACGCGCCGCGCTCGTCTTCATCTTCGTCACCGTCCTCGTCGACATCCTCGCGTTCGGCTTGATCATCCCGGTGCTGCCGCACCTCGTGGAGGATCTCGCGGGCGGAAGCGTGAGCGAGGCTGCGCACTGGACCGGGATCTTCTCGACGACGTTCGCGCTCATCCAGTTCGTCACCTCGCCGATCCAAGGCGCGCTCTCCGATCGTTATGGACGACGCCCCGTGATCCTCGCGTCGTGCATCGGCCTCGGCGCCGACTTCGTGCTCATGGCGATCGCGCCCACGCTCGGCTGGCTCTTCGTGGGTCGTGTGCTCTCCGCCATCACGAGCGCGAGCTTCACCACGGCCAACGCCTACATCGCCGATGTCACGCCGCCCGAGGAGCGCGCGCAGGCGTTCGGCATGATCGGCGCCGCGTTCGGCCTCGGGTTCATCCTCGGGCCCGCGCTCGGCGGATTCCTCGGCGGCATCGATCTTCGCCTGCCGTTCTGGTTCGCGGCCGTGCTCGCGACGGTGAACTTCGCGTACGGCCTGTTCGTGCTGCCCGAGTCGCTCTCGCCCGACAAGCGGAGCAAGTCGATCACGTGGTCGAGCCTCAACCCGTTCGCCTCGCTCGTGTTCTTCGCGAGGCACAAGAACATCCTGGGCCTCGCCGTGGTCGTGTTCCTCTACAACCTCGCGCACTACGTGTACCCGAGCGTGTTCGTGCTCTTCGCCGAGGAGCGCTTCGCGTGGGGCCCGCAAGAGGTGGGCTGGACGCTCGGCGTGGTGGGCATCTTCTCGGTGCTCGCGCAGGTCTTCATCGTGAAGCGCGTGGTCGGCGCGCTCGGCGAGCGCAACGCGATCGTGTTCGGCTCGCTCTGCGGCGCGGTCGGTTTCGCGATCTACGGCCTCGCCTCCACGCCCATGCTCTTTCTCGCGGGTATCCCGGTGATGGCGCTCTGGGGCGTCTCGAGCCCTGCGACGCAGTCGCTGATCACGAGACAGGTCGCCGCCGACGAACAAGGCCGCACGCAGGGAGCGCTGTCGTCACTCGCGAGCCTCACCGGCATCCTCGGCCCCGGCCTCTACACGACGATCTTCGCGTACGCGATCTCGCCCGCCACACCCGTCTACGCGCCAGGCGCGCCCTTCGTCGTGGCCTCGGCCCTCGTCGTCCTCGCGCTGATCGCCGCGATCGTCTTCGCGCCCCGCGCCGACCGGTTGGGCTCAGGACAGGCTCCCACCGATCCGGCAATTCACCCGTAGAGCGTCGAGTCTTTTCGCGGATCGCCCACGGCGCGATGGAACCCCTGCAGCGAAGGTCCTTGCGTCGCTGCACCCGCTCTCGCCACGCAGATCGCAGTGCACGGTGCGCGAGCGGATCTCCTGCACGGCAGCTCCACCGAGCTGCCACGCGCGATCCCAGTCGTCGTCCGTCGCTCGCCCGCCGCGCGCACTCTGTCGCAACGTGCCTCGTCCGTCCGGACGAACGCATGAAAACCCGCGTACTTGCGGGTGGCCCCTCGCTTGCGTCGGCGTCGGCGACCGCGATCGTCGCGGAGAGACGAGGACGAGATGACGAGCAGGTTCATCGTGATCGTGATCGCGTGTGCCGCCACGGCGTGCGCGGGCCGTGCGTCCGAAGACATGAGCGTCGCCGAGCACGTGGCGTCGGCGGGGGCCGAGGAGCGAGCCGCCGACGAGCACGACAGCGAGCGTGCGACGGGCGTGGGGCCCAACGCGTGCGGCGTGCCGGTCTCGCAAGCAGTGCTGGGCATCCCCTGCTGGAGCGACGGCGCGCCTCCGACGGAAGGACACCTCGCCGCCGCCGCCGAGCACCGTCGAGTCGCGGCAGCGCATCGCGCGTCTGCGGCGAGCCTTCGCGACGCCGAGTCCGAGGCGTGCGTCGGATTGTCCGAGGACGATCGCGACACGAGCCCGTTCGAGCACACCGCCGACGTCACGAACGTCGTCGCGCTCACGGGGTTCGCGTCCACGGACGAGACCGACTCGGCGCCCGTCCTCGGCGCGACGGTCACGCTGCGGGCCGTGCGCGGCTTGAGCGCGGCGTGGCTCGATCGGGTGCTCGCATGCCACCTCGCGCGCAACGCGGCGCTCGGGCACGAGGTCCCCGAGATGCCGACGTGTCCGCTCGTCCCACGCGGCGTGTCCGCGGTCGTGCGCGCGACGCGCGCGGGCTTCGAGGTGGATGTGCGCGCTGACACCGCCGAGGGCGCCGCCGAGGTGCTGCGGCGAGCCCGACTCCTCCTTCCGTCAGCGCAGCGAGTCGCGACGCTCGATCCCCCATGACCCGCTCGAGCCCGCCCGTGGAATCACCGAACGTCATCGTTCCCTCCGCAGCCCACCCGCTGCTTGCAAGTCCGCGGCTGAGCCGCACGCTGCCTCGATGAAGCTCGCAACCAAGGTGTTGGTCGGTGCATTCGTCGTCGCGGGCGGCGCGCTGCTCGGGCGATGGCAGGCCGCGCGGCGCTTCGTCGAGGAGCCGCGCTACACAGTGGTGCGCACCCTGGGAGACTCGATCGAGCTGCGACGCTACGAGCCCATGGTCGTCGCCGAGACGCGCGTGCGCGCGTCGTTCGACGCGGCGAGCAACGAAGGGTTTCGTCGCCTCGCAGCCTACATCTTCGGAGGCAACCAGCGACGCGAGTCGCTCGCGATGACAGCGCCTGTCGCCGTGGAGAGCGAGCGGCTCGCGATGACGGCCCCCGTCGCGGTGGAGAGCGAGAGCGGCGAGCAGATCGTCCGCTTCGTGATGCCGCCGGGCCGTGCGTCGAGCACGCTCCCCATGCCCGACGACGCGCGCGTCACCCTGCGCGAGGTGCCGGCGCAAACCGTCGCCGTGCTCACCTACAGCGGCACGACCACGCCCGCGATCCTCGAGACGCGGACGCAGGCGCTGCGCGACGCGCTCGCGCGCGAAGGCTTGACGACGACGGGGAACGCCGTGTCGTCGCGCTACGACCCACCCTCGACGCTGCCCATGCTTCGTCGCAACGAGATCTGGATTCCCATCGCGGACTGATCAGTCGACGGGGCTCGCGAGCGCGCCCGTGCGCCACGCGATCGCGGACCAGCCGCGCGGATCGGTGTGCACCGTGCGCGAGCGGATCTCGGTCACGGGGAGCCGCAGCGGCAGCGTCCAGGCGCGATCCCACTCGGCATCGGAAGCATCCCTGCGCTGCACCTCGAGCGTCCATCCGGGATCGCCACAGCGGAACACCGGGCTGATCGCCATGACCTCCCGCGAGCCGCTCCGCGCAGACCACGCGCCGGCGCTGCGCTCCTCGAGCTCCGACAGCCTCCACGTCTTGGTCGCCGGCTTCTTCTTCCCGATGGGGGCGAGCGAGTCGAGCGCGAGGAGCGCGAGGAGACGCGCGACGGTGGCCTCGGTGTCGTCGCTCCACATCGTGAAGCTCGACTGCCACGGCCGAGGACGCGCCTTGCGGAGCACGGCCGGGCGCGCTTCGACCGTGATCGCGTCGCACACGAGGAGCGCGACACCGCCCGAACGAACGCGCAGCGCCACCCTCGCCTCGACGTCCGGCGCAGCCTCGAGCGTCAGCTCGGCGTCCGTGTCGAGCGCACCCTCGATCTCCCAGCGCACCTTCTTGCCCGTCGGCGTGAGCGACCAGACGAAGAAGCGCTCACGCGCACCTTCGTGCTCGAGGTCCGGCATGCCGACGAGCAGGGCCTTCTTCGAGGCCCTGAGGAGCACGAGCTCGCTCGCGTAGAGCGCGCGTGCCCAGTCGAGAAGCGCGCTGGTCGAAGTGACCTTCGGCATCGTCGCATCCTCGCACAGCGGCTCGCCGCCTTGTCTCCGGCTCACGCCTTCGTGATCGTCTCGAGGCCGCCCATGTAGGGGCGGAGCGCGTCGGGCACGCGCACGCTGCCGTCGGCCTGTTGGTACTGCTCGAGGATCGCCACGAGCGTGCGGCCGATCGCGAGGCCCGAGCCGTTGAGGGTGTGCGCGAGCTGCGGCTTCCCCTTGGGCTCCTCGCGGTAGCGGATCTTCGCGCGACGTGCCTGGAAGTCACCGAACCAGCTGCAGCTCGAGATCTCGCGGTATGCGTTCTGACCCGGCAGCCACACCTCGAGGTCGAAGCACTTCTTGGCGCCGAAGCCCATGTCGCCCGCGCAGAGCTGCACCGTGCGGTAGTGGAGGCCCAGCTTCTCGAGGATTCGCTCCGCATGACCGCGGAGCGCGTCGAGCTGCGCGGGACCCTCGCCCGCCTTGCAGAAGCGCACGAGCTCGACCTTGTCGAACTGGTGCTGACGGATGAGGCCCTTGGTGTCCTTGCCGTAGCTGCCCGCCTCTGCGCGGAAGCACGCTGTGTAGGCCACGTAGCTTCGCGGCAGATCGCCGGCCTCGAAGATCTCGTCCCCATGGAAGTTCGTGACGGGCACCTCGGCGGTGGGCGCGAGGTAGAGGTCGTTGCTCGCGCGCTCTTCCTCGGTCGCCGTGTCCGCGAGCTTGGTGCGCTCGGTCTTGAACATGTCACTCGCGAACTTCGGCAGCTGCCCCGTGCCGCGCATCGCGCTCGGGAGCACCAGCGCGGGCGGCCAGATCTCGGTGTAGCCGTGCTCGTTCGCGTGCACGTCCATCATGAACGACAAAAGAGCACGCTCGAGACGCGCGGCCGCGCCGAGCAGCACGGTGAACCGCGCGCCCGAGATCTTCACCGCGCGCTCGAAGTCGAGGATGCCGAGCGCGACGCCGAGATCGGCGTGGTCCTTCGGCTCGAACGCGAACGTGGGCTTGTCGCCCCACGTCTTCACGACGACGTTGGCGGTCTCGTCCTTGCCATCGGGCGTGCTCGCATCCGGGAGGTTCGGCACGCCGAGCACCACGGCCTCGAGCTCAGCCTCGAGCGCCTTGTCCTTGGCCTCGAGCTCCTTCACGCGATCGCCCGAGATCTTCAGCGCGTCGCGCTTCTCTGCGAACTCGGGGCTCTTCTTGTCGAGCTTGGCCATCGCCGTGCTCGCCTCGTTGCGGGTGGCGCGCAGCTGCTCGAGCTCCGTCAGCGCGGCGCGACGCGCGACCGCGAGCTTGGCGACCTCGTCGAGCACGGGGGCGTACTTGTCCGAGCGACGCGCGATCTGCGCGCGCACTTCGTCGAGGTTCTCGGTGACGTAGCGAAGGTCCAGCATGGTGCGCCCTCTATAGCGCAGAGACGCCGGACGCTAGGTCTCCTGCCACGCGAAGCGCAGGGCCACGCCCACGAGCGCGAGGCCGACGAGCAAGGCCACGAGCGCGCCGATCGTGGCGCCCGCGAAGAGCGGCGGTGCAGGCGGAGGCGGCTCGAGGCCGATCGCGATCACCGACACAGCGTCGGGCCCGCGCCAGTCCTCGGGCCAGCGCCCGCGCGTGTACACCGAAGGGCGCACCACGCCGACCGACGTGGAGAGTGACGACGCCTCCAGAGGGACCGCGAGCCACAGCATGCCGAGCTCGTCCATGGGCACCCACCGCTCGCTCGCGCCAGGCGGCGCGGGCTCGGTCGCGGGCGCGCAGCGATCGACGCTGCAGAACATCGCCTCGCTCCAGCGGATCTCTTCGGGGCGGAGCGCGGTGACCGATCCGATCGGCAGCCCCGCGATCGTGCGCGCGTCGTGCGTGGGCGGCATCCAGCGGTCGAGGTTCGCCGAGACGCTGCCCGTGACACCCATCGTGAAGACCGAGCCCATCACCATCGCGCCGCCCGCCATCGCGGGAAGGATCACCGCGCTGGAGTAGCCGAGCGCGATGCCCTGCTCCGAGACGCCGTAGCGGAGGATGAACACGAGCAGCGACGCGATCGCGGAGATCACGACCGGCACGAAGAGGCGCGTGCCGTACGTGGCGAGCGTGAGCAGCGCGATGTCGACGACGATCAAGACGAACGGCACGCGTCCCCAGCGCCTGGCGGTCACCCACATCACGAGCAGCGCGGGCACGACCGTGAGGAGCGAGAGCGCGAAGGCCACGAAGCCTGCGGTGCGCACGAAGCGCGAGCGGTGTCGCTCGGCCTGCGCCTCGGCGACGCCCGCTTCCATGATGCGGCGCGCGACAGTGAGGTCCGTGACCGGCGCGGGGTTGGGCGTCTTGCACTGAGGGCAGAGCGCCATCGCCGCGTGGTACGCGAGCCCACAGGAGCTGCACTTCACAGGAGCCACCGCCTCGACCATCCCGAATTGGGTACCACGACCGAGGGGCCGCTCGTCAGACCGGGATGCGCAGGTCCGAGAGCAGGTGCGCGAACGAGGCGCTTCGGCTCAGGGCAATCGGCCGCGCGCCATCGGATAGCCGGCGTCCTGCCAGAAGTAGATGCCTTCATCGAGCACCGCGGTGTTCGTGAAGCCGCGCGCGCGCAGGTCGTCCATCACGCGGCCCGACGCCGCATGCGGGCAGGCGCAGTACGCGATGATCCACGTGCCATCGGTGGGCAGGCTCGCGGCGAGCTCGTCGACCGAATAGAACGGGAACGGCGCTGCGCCGGGGATGTGGCCGAGCACCCAGTCGCTGTTCGCGCGCGCGTCGAGGAGGATCATGCGCTGGCCCGCCTCGAGCGCGGCGTGCACGTCGGCGGCGGGTACGTAGCGTCCGTCGATCAACGTGAACGTCGGGTTCGCGCCCGCGGGGTTGCGCACGAGCGTCTCGAGCGTCGGCGCGTCCTCGATCGGCCACTCCGGCATGGGCTCGCGTCGAAGTGTGCGAACGAAGGTGACGACGTCGTCGATCTCCTGCGCGGTCAGCGTCTCGGAGAAGCCCAGCATGGGCGTCTCGCGTCGCCCGTGCTCGATCGACCAGCGCAGGAAGCCGTCGCTCACCGAGTCCTGGAAGACGGCGTTGTCGAGCGTGACGGCGTTCACACCCTCGCCCTCGGCGCCGTGACAGCTCGCGCACTCGCGCGCGAACACCGCGCTCCCGCGCGTCGCGTCGCCGCTCACGGTGATGCCGCTCAGATCGACGCTCGGCGCGACCTGGAGCGAGCGAAGAAACGCCACCACGGAGCGCGCGTCCTCGCGCGTGAACGGTCCTCCGTGCTCGTCACCCCACGCGCTCATCGGCGTGCCCGGACGACCGTCGTAGACGGCGATCTCGAGGAACGCATCGTCTGCGACGACGAGGAAGTCGTCGCGACCGATGGCGGGCGCGTCATCGGCCGCGTAGCCCGTCGCGTCCGCCGCGTGGCAGAGCGCGCAGTGCGTGCCGTAGAGCGCGCGACCTCGCTCGGTCACGCTCGCATCGCCGCTCGGATCGAACGCGTCGTCGGCGAACGTGTCGGGTGCTGTCGGCGCGTCGTGCTCGTTCGGGGCGTCGGCCGTGACGCTCGCAGCGTCGAGCCCCGCATCGGCGATCGGCTCGCTCGCAGCGTCGGGCGTCGTGGTGGGAGAGCCGCAGCCGAGAGAGCTCAGGGCGACGGCGAGGAAGCAGAGGTGAAGCAGACGCATCGTCTGCAGCGTAGCGGCTCGCTCACCAGCCCGCGACAGCGAGCGCGCCGAGCGTGACGATCAGGCCCCAGAACGGAACGAGCAGAACCCCCACGCGCAGCGCACGCGCGTGAGCCTGCGCGAGCCGCTCGGGAGACGGACGCTCTCCGTTGCGCGTCTCGGCGAGCGGACCGAGCGCCGCGAGGACCAAGAGCGCCACGACGAGGAAGGTCGGGCCGAACACGAGCGCACGCTCCACGCCCATACGCTCGTCGAGCGCGCGGTGCACCGTGTCGTCGACGCGCGCGCCCGCCGCCGTGAAGAGCGCATGCCCTTCGCTCGCCCCGTCCACCCCGCGGAGCTCCACGGCGAAGAGATCACCGAGCGAGTAGACGACCGCGCGCGCGAACGGACGACGCCCCGATCGACTGCGCGGCGTCGAGAGCGTGGCGATCGCGTCGTCGAAGGCCGTACGGACCTCGGCGTGATCGGACGCGAGCAGGATGGACAACGTCGAGCCAGGCACCACCCGCTCGCCCGAGCCGGTGTCGAGCACACGCGTCGCGTGCGACGGGATCGGCCCACGCAGGAGCGGCGCAGGCAGCGCGCACGCGACGAGCAAGAGCACGAGCCCCACGACCGGCGCGAGCACGCCGCAGGCGAGCAGGACCAACGTGGTCCACCCGAGCTGCGATCGATGGACCAAGTGCCGCGCGGGCAGGCGATGGCGCACGAGGAGGTAGCCCTGCGCGACGACGCCGAGGCCCACGGGCAGCGAGAGCAAGAGAAACGGAGCGCTGGCGAGCAGTCCGAGCGGCGTCGAGGCGCGGTCGAGCGTGCGCCCCGCGATCATCGCGGCGACGACCGCGGGAAAGAGCGCGAACACCGCGGCCACGAGCACGAGACGAAACGTCGGGAGCACCCCGACGCGCCGCACGAGCAGCATGCTCTCGAGCACCGCGGTGCCGAACGTCCCGCCGCGCTCGATCAGGATGCCGGGCACGTGCACGAACGGCAGCACGTACGCGAGCGCGACGATCGAGATGCCGAAGATACCGAAGATGCGCAAGAGCGACTGATCCCACGGCATCACGGTGGAGCGATCGACCGTGGCGAGATCGGGCCCGAACACGAGGCCCGCGAGCGCGACGACCGATCCGAACAGTACGCCCACCGTGAGCACGAACAGCGCGGCCTCGATCCACGCGACGCCGCGCGGCTGCATCGCGATCCCCGAGGCTCCGAGCGACAGCGCGATCACCTCGCACGCGAACCACGGGGCGAGGACGAAGCCCAGGCCCGTGAACGTCGAGGCGATCGCGAGCACGAGCGCCGAGCCGAGCGCGAGCATCACCCACGGGTGGACCCGCACCACGCCGATCGATCGCAGCACCGCTTCGCGAATCACGGAGCCACTCTACCCCCGCGGCAGGCTACGGATCGTCGGGCTCGGCCTCGTGCGGCTCTCGCTTGTGCCATGGCTCGAACGCGTCGATCGCGTCGAGCGAAGGGAACGTGCCCTCGAAGCGCCACCCACGATCGTCCAGGTACACGTGGGCAGGAGGCTTGGTGCGCGGGAAGCGCAGCTGGCCGAGCACGTGCTCGGGCAAGCCGTGCTCGCGCAGCCAGTCCTTCATCGCGTCGATGCCGCCCGCCTCGCGCGAGCGCGAGGAGAGCACCGCCACCTCGAAGCGCTCCACCGCGGTCTCGAGGAACCGAAACGCGCCGTCGACGGGCGCATCGGGCACCGAGGTCGGTCCTCTCCAACCCGAGACGTACGAGTGGAGCACTCCGTCGAAGTCGACGACGAGTGTCTTGCGCCTCGCGCGTGCTCGCGGCGCCGCGATCGGGAAGCGGCTGTCATGTCGCACGATCGTCGCGGCGAGCGAAGGCGCAGGGCTGAGGAGGGAGGGCTCGTGCACCATGCTCGCGCGCTCGCGATCGAGGCTCCACACCTCGTCCTCGTCGAGATCGTCGTAGACGTAGATCGCCTCGCCCGTCTCGTGGACGACGTACTCCTTGTCGGGATCCCCGAGCATGCGCGAGGGCGTCGCGTGCCTCACGGGGAGGCTCACGATCTCGCCCACGTCGATGCCGAGATCGCGCGGATCGAGCAGCGGGCCCGCGCTGCTGCCGGCGTCACGCGGGGCGTCCATCGAGGGCACCACGGGCAGCGCGTACGTCGCGGCGATCCCCGAGAGCTGACGATCGATGTCGCCTCCGGTCCTGGCGTGCGCCCAGTCCCAGAGCTTGTCGAACTCGGTCGCCGGGCACGGAACCGCGAGCGGCAGGATCAAGCGCAGCTTGGGGTGCTCGGGCGTGTGGGACCACGTCGTGTGGAACATGTGGAAGTAGTCGATCCACACGCTCGTCGCGTCCGCGATGCGCACGCCGGAGTCGTAGTCGAGCACCAGACACGTGATGTGCGTCACGCCCTCGGAGCCGCGCTCCTTCCAGCCCTCGCGGTAGCGCACGGGCGACCAGAGGCGCAGATCCTTCTTCGCGTCCTTGCGCGCGTAGTGCTTGAGCTCCTCGGCCTTCGCGCGCATCGCGGGCCGGCCGTCCTTGCCCTCGAGACGCGCGGCCTCGCCGGCCTCGCGGATCGCCGACACGCGCTCGCCGACGCTCTCGCCCGCGACCGCTTGCTCGAGCGCACGATCGATGCGGCTGCACTCGCGCTCGATCTTCGCGAAGAGCTGGGGCTTGAGCTCGAAGCGACGGAAGCACGCGACGAGCTCTGCGAGGGTGAGCACCTCTTGCTCGGGCTCGGTGTCGAAGACGCGCTTGAACGAGCAGACGGGGAACGTCGCCGCCGGCATCGCGCGAGGGGGAGTCGAGGCTGCCATGAGGGACCGCGGAGTGTGTCAGAGCCGGGCCCCGAGATCCCGATCCGATCGGCGATCAACCGAACGGCATGCAGCCCGAGGGCGTGCACGACTCGCCCGCGGCGCAGCACTCGCACGAGAAGAGGCATGCGGTGGTCCCGGGTGCGCACGCCAGCGGCTCGCACGTGCCGAGCACGCACGACTGACACAGACCGCACGAGGGGACGCACGCGCTCGGCTCGCACTCGTAGTCGCCGGGCGCGGCGGGCGCTGGACGCTCCGCGCACACGAAGCCCGGATCGCAGGTGCCGAGACACTCGCCGCCACAGCCATCGGCCTCCCCACACGCGCGGCCCACGCACGAGGGCGTGCACGTGCAGCGGCCCGCCGTGCACGTCTCGGCGGGCGAGGCGCACGCGGTGCCCGCGGCACAGGTGCCGCCGCAGCCATCGCTCGGAGTGTCGCCGCACGGGCGCGTCGAGGGAGGTGCACAGGTCGGGGCGCAGCAGCTGCCGCTTCGACATCGCTCGCCCGCCGCACAGCGCGTTCCGTTCGGGCACATCGCGCAGCCTGCGGGCTCCACCGGATCGGTGCCGCACGCGAGCGAGGAAGGATCCGCGCAGCCCGGACAGCAGCTGCCTCCCGTGCACGTCGTTCCCGCCCCGCACATCGTGCCTTCGCCGCACATGCGGCACACGCGGCCCATCGCGTCACGCTGATCGGGGATGTCGACGCCGCACGCGACGCCCGCCGAGCTCGGGCACGCGGGACAACACGACCCGCCGACACACGTCGATCCCGCCGCGCACATCGTGCCCGTGCCGCAGTCGCGACACACCGTGCCGCCGCTCATCACGTCGGGGACCGGCAT
>JAFLCL010000100.1 GCA_017303575.1 Deltaproteobacteria bacterium | reverse complement strand
ATGCGCGTCTCGCCACAGCCGATCGCGGCGCGCAGGGCGACGCCCGCGGCGGTGGCGGAGTCGGCCAGGCGCGCGTGTGCATCGAGGGCGGCGCGCACCGCGCGTCGACAGGCATCGTCGCGCTCCGCCTCGGAGCTCGCGGGGAAGAGCGCGCAGACTGCATCACCCGCGTGATAGAGAACGTCGCCGCCGCCGCGGAGCACGTGCTCGGTGATCGCGCCGAAGAACACGTGCACGATCTCCGAGAGCGCCTCGATGCCGCGCGCACCCTCACGTGCGTGGCGCGCCGCGAGCGCGGAGAAGCCGGAGACGTCGATGGTCACCACCGCGCCCCAGCCGCGATCGAGCACCGTGCGATCCCCGTCCGCACCCAGCCGCGCGATGCGATTCAGCTGCGCGACGGGGAGGAATTCGCGCACCGCGGCCACGTCGGACGAATCCTGCTTTCGTCCGGTGGGACGGTCGGGGGCCGAAGGGCGGAGCGCGTCGGAGTCCTCCACGCGCGGGCATCGTCTCGAAGCGCATCACGCGGGTCAAGGGACGCGACGTTTGACGTGCCCGCGCACACGCGCAGGATCGCCCTCGTGACCGACCTCGAGGCAGCCCTCCGCGCGCACGAGCCCGAGCCCTCGCTCGCGTCCGATGTCCCCATCGAGTGGGGTCGGTACGCCAGCTACCGCGAGCTCCTCCAGGGCTTCGCACTCCGAGAGCGCGAGGGGGCGCGCCTCTCGATCGCCGGTCGGTCGGTGCAAGGCGAGCCGATCGTCCGCTTCGAGCTCGGCCCCGAGACGAAGGCGGGCTCGGCGCTGGTGCTCGGTGGGATCCACGCGATGGAGTGGATCGGCGTCGAGAGCGCGCTCGCGCTCGTCGACTCGCTCCTGGCCGATCGCCCCGCGCGTCGCGTGGTCATCTATCCGCTGCTCAACCCCGATGGCTACCGCGCGGCCGAGGCCAACCTCCGCGCGCGCCGCTTCCGCTTCGTGCGTGCGAACGCCAACGGCGTGGATCTCAACCGCAACTGGCACACCGACTGGCGCCCGCGAAAGCCCTTCTACCAGCGGGTCTTCACGTTCCTCGGCACGCCCGGCGCGCGCCCGAGCTCGGAGCCCGAGGTCGCGGCGGTCACGCGCGAGCTCGACGCCTCGCGGGGCGAGTTCGTGCGCGGCACGTCGCTCCACTCGTTCGGCGGCATGTTGCTGCTGCCGTACGGCGGACGCTTCGGGAGGCCGCCAGACTACGACGCGCTGCACGCGCACGCGCGCGGCGTGAACGCGCGCCTCGGCGGTCGCTACACCATCCGTGCGTCGTCCGCGTGGGTGCCCGGACAGTTCGCGCACGGGATGGAGCTCGACGATCTCCACGCGCGCGGCATCAGCCCGATCCTCGTCGAGTGTGCGTGGGGGCAGCTCTCGTTGTGGAGGCCGAGCACGTGGCTCCACCCGTGGCGCTGGTTCAACCCGGTCGATCCCGAGGTCCAGGCGACGCGCATCGCCGCCGCCCTGCGCCCGTTCCTCCTCGACGAGCCCTGACGACGCTCACGGTTCGTCGCTCGAGATCACGCAGCCGGGCCGCGGACCTTCGGGGAACGCACGACAGCGCGTCGGTCGCGTGTCGTAGATGCGGCACGCGTCGCGTGTGTCGAGCATCGGACAGCGATCGCCCTCGTGATCGGGAAAGCGCAGCGAAGCACCGCCATCGTCCCGCGCGTGGAGCACGAGCTCGATCTCGAGCCTCGAGGCGTGCGCACGCATCGCGATCGCTTCGTCCGCCGAGAGCACGAGCACCTGCGGCCCCTGACAGCAGAGCGCGCCGCACACGTCGCGACAGAGACGCTGCGCCTCGATCACGTCGAGGCCGGGCTTGCGGTACACGCGCCGGTCTTAGCGGTTCCGGCGTGATTCGGCCGCGCGCTTTGGGCACCATGCGCGCATGCCGCCCGCGAAGCCTTCCAAGTCCGCCCCGAAGCCTTCCAAGAGCCCCGCGAAGCCTTCCAAGAAGGTCGCGAAGCCTTCCAAGAAGGTCGCGAAGCGTCCCACGAAGGTCACGAAGGCTGGCGGAGCGAAGACGCCGAAGGTGCTGGGGCCCGTCGCCTCGCTCCCGCCGCGCGCGCCCGGTGAGGTCCGCTACTGGCTGGTGAAGAGCGAGCCGGACGTCTTCTCCATCGACGACCTCGCGCGCGAGCGCACGACGAGCTGGGAGGGCGTCCGGAACTTCCAGGCGCGCAACGCGATGATCGAGATGCGCCTCGGCGACCTCGCGCTCTACTACCACTCGAACGCCGAGCCCTCGGGTGTCGCGGGCATCTGCGAGATCGTGAAGCTCGCGTACCCCGATCCGACGCAGTTCGATCCGAAGAGCGAGTACTTCGACGCGGGCAGCAAGCCGGAGGACCCGCGCTGGAAGATGGTCGATGTCGGCTTCGTGGAGAAGCTCGCGCGCACGATCTCGCTCGACGCCCTCAAGGCCGAGAAGGCGCTCGAGGGCATGGTGATCCTCCAGAAGGGCACACGCCTCTCGGTGACCCCGGTGTCGAAGGCACACTTCGATCACGTGCGCGCGATGGGCGCCCGCTGAGCCAGATCAGAAGCGCGCGAGGGGGGCGATCACGATGCCCGTCGATCCACCCGAGGGCTGGGGGGCCGTCGCGATCACGACGCCGATCACCACGCCCGCGATCGCGAGCACACCGACGCCCACGCCGACCCACAGCAACGGTTCTTCGTGCAGCGGCGTCGGCGGTGGCGCGACGGGGAGCGGCAGCGCGGCGCGCACCACGATGCGCTCGCCGGCCTCGACCGTGACGTCGGCCTCGAACGGCGCGCGACCCTCGCGGACCACGTAGACCACGTGCGCACCGACGCTGACCTCGGTCTCGACGTGACCGAGGCCCACGTCCGCGCCGTCGATCGCGATGCGCGCATCCGCTTCGCTCGCATCGACGACGATCACCGCGGGAAGGGGCGCGAGCTCGACGCCGAGCGTCACGGCGTCGGCCGCGAGGGTGGCGCGATGCTCCGAGTAGCCCGCCGCCGTGACGACGATCGTGTGAGGCCCCGGATCGAGAGGGATCGCGCGCGGTGAGCCGGTGCCCTCGATCACCGATCCATCGACCTCGATGCGGGCGCTCGCGGGCGCGACGGCCACGGCGAGCGTGCGGATCGCGTCTCGAGCCGCCGCGCGCAAGGCCACGACGTCGCTCGCGATCCGATCGTCGAGATCACTGCGCGCCTCGAGCCGCTCGACCATCGCGAGCGCCTCACGCGCACGGCCCAGACGAAGCAGCGTCGCCGCGAGGTTGAACTCGGTGACCGCGCGCGGGGCGAGCGCCTCGGACGCCTGGAACTCGAGCAGCGCATCCGCCCATCGCTCCGCGCGCGCGTGCCCACGACCCGCCTCGAAGCGTGCACGCGCCTCGGCCTCGCTGCCGCCCGCTTGCGCGTACGCGTCGCCCGATGCGAGCAGCACCAGCAACGTCACGAGCACGAAGGCCAGCCGCGCCAGGCTCACCACTCTCGGATCTCCGGCAAGCCTTCGGACGAAGTCGGCGGCTCGGTCGTCGCCGCAGGCGGCTCGATGGGGGCCACCGCCTCGAGCACGGGACCGGTCGCGGGACGCGTCGGCGCGCGCGGCAGACGACGATCGGTGGCAGGCGCGAGAACGGCCTCTGCCTCGTCGGATTCAGCCTCGACCACGTCGTCCGCTGCCTCGTCGCCGTCCGAGACCTCGTCGCTCTCCGACGCCTCCTCGGGCTCGACCGCGTCGTCGGACGCTTCGTCGATCGCGTCCTCGACGAGGCCGAGGTCCTCGCCCTCGGGCGCTCGCGGCGTGCGCTGGGCGGCCTCGTTCGCGCTCGACCACACGAGCGCGATCGCCACGACAGCGAGCAGGAGCCCGATCGCCCCGACGATCAGGCCCGTCGAGGCGCGGCTCACGCGCATGTCCTTCTTGTCCGACTGCGTGTGCGCGCTCGTGCTCGCGACGGAGCGCGGGCGGGCGTCGCGTCGACGCGAGGTGTGCACGAGCGTGGTCGCCGTCTCCGGATCTTCGTCTGCGCAATCCGAGCTGCCCTCGGGCGGCAGCGTGATCCCCGCCTCCTTCGCGGCCTCGCGGAGGAGCGACGCCAACGCCGCCGCGCTCGGGGGGCGGTCCGCAGGCAGTGGCGAGAGCGCACAGTCCACCGCGGCCGCGAGGGCGGGCGGGATCGAGGGGGTGACCTCGTCGACGCGACGCGCGCGCTCGAGGACGATCCGCGCCATCACGACGTTGGGGTTCACGCCGTCGAAGGGCACCTCGCCGGTCAGGCACTCGAAGAGCACGGCGCCCATGGAGAACAGATCGCTCGCCTTCGTGACGATCTCGCCGCGCGCCTGCTCCGGCGACATGTACGCAGGGGTTCCGATGATGGTCCCGCTCTGCGTGGTGGGCGTGAGCGCCTCGCCCGAGGACGCGGCCGATCGCAGCGGCTCGAAGAGCTTCGCGATCCCGAAGTCGAGCAGCTTGGGCACCACGCGCCCGTGCTTGTTCTTCGCGAGGAAGACGTTGCCCGGCTTGAGGTCGCGGTGAATGACGCCGTTGACGTGCGCGGCCTCGAGCGCGTGGAGGACGGGCAAGACGAGCGCGAGCGTGCGCTCGAGCGACATCGGGCCGCGCGCCAAGCGATCGCGCAGCGTCTCGCCCTCGAGCAGCTCGAGCACTTGGTAGACGTGGCCGTCGTGCGTCTTGCCGCAGTCGAGCACACCCACGGCGTTGGGGTGATCGAGCGTCGCCGCGACGCGCGCCTCGCGGAGGAAGCGCTTGGTGATGCTCTCGGTGGAGCGCTCGGTGCGGAGCACCTTCACCGCGATCGCTCGCCCGGTGACGACGTGCACGCCGCGGAGCACCACGCCCATGCCGCCCGAGCCGATCTCCTCGTCGAGTCGATACTTCTCGCCGAAGACGCGACCGACGAACACCGAGCGCGGCGCGATCGGCGCGTCGTCGTCGTCCTCGTGTTGCGCCGCGGTCGTTCGCATCACGGCTCCAGGTGCACGATGGCGGAGCCGTTCACGGTGCGGCCGCGGAACGTGCCCGACTCGAGGAAGAACGGTGCGACCCAGAGGCCGGCGCCGAGGTCACGCGCGCACGTGGAGACGGCGCCACCCACGGAGCTCGGCTCGAGCCACCGCGCGCTTCCGCTCGCATCCATCGCGACGACGAAGCCGTGCTCCTCCGCGCTCGGCAGAGAGCGACCGAAGAGATCCGAGGTCACCCCGGGGCGCATGAACCACGGGCTCTGACCACACAGCGCGACGTCGGGCTCGCGGCCCACGAGGTGCGTCGAGCCGACACTGCCGGTCACGACCTCGATGCGACCATCGTCACCGTCCACGCCGCGGAGCGACACCCACGCGAGGCGTGGTGTGGTGCCGAGGCCCGACACCGTGCTGCCCTCGCGTGCGATCGAGAACGGCACCGCGTCCGCCGCGTCGACGTTTGCGACCATCACCACACGATCGCCGCTCGTCGCGAGGCTCACGCCCATCACGACCACGTTCCCCTCGGGCACCTCGAGCGCGTGGCGCGCCCAGCCTCGCCCGCCGCTCGGATCGATCACGACCACGTCCGCGCTGCGCACTGCGCCGCCTGCGCCGCAGCCACCAGTCACGTTCTCGTCACCGCTCCGGTCGGACGCGAGGCCCACCGAGAATCCTCCCGATCCATCGGGCGTCGCAGTGATGCCGCCGCGGAGGACGCGGCCGAACGTGGGGCTCGTCATGGGCGTGAGCACGCCCGCCCCGAGATCGAAACGAAGCAGCGCCGCGCTGGGCGAGGGGCAGCCTGCGAGCGAGACGAGCGTGCTGTCCGCGAACAACGTTCCATCGTCGAGCTCGACGCTGAGCGCGAGCGTCGAGCCGCTGACGGTCGCGTCGTTGCACCGAACGTTCTGCCCCGACGCGAGGCGCACGACGGTGCGCGGCGTGCCCGTGCGTGCGTCGAGCTCGAGCAGGTACGCCGCGTCGTCGAGATCGACGGTCCCATCGTCTGGAGAGCCGAGCGCCGCGAGGCCATCGGGGCTCAGCGTTCCATCGAACGAGCCGCACACGAACACGCGATCGCCCGTCCATGCGGCGCCGGGCGCGTAGCCTTCGCCCTCGATCACGTACACCCAGCGGGTCACGAGCTCGGGCGAGAGGCGCGCGACCACGGTCACGGCGCTCGGTCGCAGCGTCGAGGCATCGCCGAACGACGGCGCCTCACCCGTGGCGTCGACGACCACGACGAGGTCGCCGCCCGGATCGACGAGGATCTTGCGCACGATGCCGATCGGGCTCACGTCGCGACCGCTCGCGCGCGTGGGCGCGGGAAAGCCCACCGTGGAGGGCGTCCCCGTGTCGGGCAGATCGGCACCGGCGTCGCTGCCCGTGGGGCGCGAGGCATCCCCCAGCTCCTCGCCGGGCCTCACGGGCATCAGATCCTCGACCGGCACCTCGGGCGACACGCACGCGCCATCCACGCAGGTGAGGCCCTCGCCGCACATGCGATCACGGCAGATCGCGCCGAGGAACACGGGCACCGCGAGGGTGCGGCCCTCGCTGAAGCCCGTGCGCACCAGGCGCGACACGGTGGGCTCACCATCGCGATCGATCGCGGTGACGAGCAGCTCCACACGCGAGCGCGCGTCGCCTCCGCGCGGCAGCACGCCGAAGGAGAAGGGGAGCGCGAAGCGACCTTCGCCCGCGCCGATCGGCACCTGACGCGTGGTCGGCGCGCCGTCGAACGGCTCGCCCGCGACCACCGCGATCTGCACCTCGGCGACGTCGTCGGCCGGCAGATCGGAGCGCACGACGACGAGCAGCTGTGTCACCGGCGAGCAGCCGGTCGCGAGCGTCGCGACGAGGGCCGCGATCGCCACGAACGAGCACCTCTCGAGGCGCGACATGCGCGACGGACCATACACCCGCCGCCGTTTTCTTGTGTGTGCACGAGGTCGTTGCGTAGCGTGCCCCACACCAGGAGGGCTCGATGAACCACGTGCTCCAGTGTCTGGGCATCGCGGTAGCGCTCGCGACGATCGGCTGCGGCAACGAGATGACGACGAGTGACGCGGCCACCGCAGGGTCGGACGCGCCCGTGACATGCACCGACATCTCGGGCGTGTACACGTCCAGCTTCGTGGGGTGCGACGAGCTCGGCATCGCGAGCACGGACGTGACGATCGATCTCGACGGATCGTGCGGTGCGACCTTCACGTCCGTCGGCAACAAGACGCTGCCGCCCATCAACGGCGAGGTGACCCTGCGCGCCGACGGCAGCTTCGGGCCGACCGACCTCATGATCGGCAACGACCCTCGATCGTGCACCGGCGCCACGAGCAGCGGCGCCTACGAGGTGACGTGCGGGACGTGCGTCATGACCCTCTCGCCACCGACGTGAGCCGCACGATCGCGCTCGGGATCGGCGCGACGCTCACGCTACTCGCCTGCGAGGACCCGCGCCTGGTCGCGAATCTCGGCGCCGAGGTGTCGCCGCGCCTCGTCCTCCCCGGCGAGCGTACGGAGTGCTTCGACGTCACGGGCGCGCTCCTCTTCGAGCGAGCCTCGATCATCGCGCCGCGCCTCGATCCGAGCCTCGCGCATCACGTGGCGCTCCATCGCGCGTCGCGCGCGCCCATCGATCGCGACTGCACCTCGATCGGCCCCGCAACGCTGCTCTACATGGGCTCGCCCGGCGACGATCCGCTCGTGGTGCCCGACGATCACGCGCTCGTCCTCACGCACGACGCAGACGACGTCCTCGTGCTCGAGCTCCACTACGTGAACGCCACCGCCGCGCCGCGTGAAGACACGAGCGGCCTCGATCTCGTCTCGGCGCCCGCGAGCGCCTCACACGAGATCGGCCTCTGGACGGTGGGCGATCCGGTGCTCGACATCCCCGCACGCACGCGCGGTCACGTCGAGGAGAAGCGCTGCACGATCCGTACGGATCGGCCCGTCGTGCTCCACGCGGTGAGCCCGCACATGCACGCGCGCGGCGTCGCGATCTCGGTCACGCGCACCCGCGGCGAGCGCGACGAGCCCATCGTGGAGGTCGATCCCTTCGATCCGCTGCGCCAGCGCACGGTGACGCTCGAGCGTGCACTCGCGCTCGAGCCCGGCGATCGCCTCACCCTGCGCTGCGTCTACGACAACCCCGACGCGTTCGACGTGACCTACGGAACGCGCCTCGAGGACGAGATGTGCTTCGCGTACGTCTGGGCGAGCCCCATCGAGGCGCTGCGCGACGACGCCTCCTTCTGCCATTGAGCTCTGACCCGCCTGACGGGTGAGGTACCGTCGCCGTCCATGCGCTGGTGGACTGCGGTCTTCGTCGTCGTTCTCGCCTCGTGCGGGGTTCGGCGGCCCGACGACACGATGATCGACGCGCGCTACCGCGGGCCGGTGCGCTCACGCAACATCGCGCGCGGTCGCAACCGCTACGAGGTCGTGTGCGTGCCGTGCCATGGCGATCACTCGGAGCGCCAAGGCCCGCTGCTCTTTCGCCTGCACTGGTATGCGCCCGAGATCCGCCACCAGGTGCGCGAGGGCAACTCGCTCATGCCTGCGATCCCGCAGCATCGCCTGAGCGACGAGGATCTCGAGCACCTGCTCGCGTTCTTCCTCACCACCGGCGCGTGCGACGCCGAGCCCACCGAAGAGTCGGTGAACGAGGAGAGCGCAGAGGAGGCCCGCGGCCTCGATGCACCGTGGGCCGATCCCGACGATCCGTGAAGACGAAGAAGCCCGCAGCGATCGCTCGCTACGGGCCTCGTTCGTCGTGGGGGTTCCGGGGGTCGAGCCCCCGGCCCGCGCCTTCAGGGCGCGGAGCGAACAGTCGCGTCGAGCGACCAGCTCACGAGGCGGCCCGTGTCGCGCGCGGCGCGGTCCGAGACGATGAGGCGCCAGTTGCCCGAGAGCTCCTGATCCGCGTACGCGTCCACCGTGTACGTGCGCGTGAAGGGCGAGTCGCTCACGTCCTGGCGATCGAAGAGCACCACCTCGCGGCCGCCCACACGCTGGAGCGCGATGCGGAGGTCGGCGGGGAACTCGTGCTCGACGGTGACGGTCGCGGTGAGGCGGCGGATCGTGCCGCGGTCGGTGACCTGGATCTCGCTCGTCACGCCCGCGGTGCTGTTGTCCGGGATGTCGCGCGCCGTCGTGCTCTCGTAGTGACGCGTCGTCTCCGTCGAGCCGCCGCAGCTGCCCATGCAGCGCGTGATGCGCAGGCCCCAGCTGTTGAGCGTGCCCGTGTCGGCCGACGCCGTGTCCACCACCGTCAGGCGCCAGATGCCCGTCGCGTCCGCGCCGTTGAAGTCGGCGAGCGAGAAGGCCTCCATGATGTTGTCGGCGCCCGCGCCGGTCCGATCGACCACGGTCACCGTGCGATCACCGTGCGTGAGCGTGACGCGGAGATCACCGCGGTACGTGTGCGCGACGTCGAGGTCGAGCGCGAGCGAGGCGACCTGGCCCGCCTCGGTGATGTTGATCTCGCTCGAGACGCCCGTGGGGTTGTTGTCGGGGATCGCAGCGCGCGGCGTCGCCGTGGTGGCGCCCATCGTCGGCATCATGCGGCACGCGGCGGCCATCGTGCAGTCGGTGTCCATGCAGTCGGTGCGGCCGTCGCTGTCGTTGTCGCGGCGGTCGTCGCACACCTCACGCTGCGTGACGCGCGGAAGGCCCGAGACGTAGGCCTGCATGAACTCCTGCACGTAGCGCTGCGAGATCCAGCCGAAGCCGCCGGGGTGCTCCGTAGTGCCGGGGACCTGCGTGGTGGCCCACGTGTTGTTCCACGAGTTCTTGAAGAGATAGAAGCCCGTGTCGTAGACAGGCTCGCCCGCCGCGTTCACCTCGGGCTGACCCATGCCGTTCACGCGCTGGACGCGCATGTCGTTGTCGAAGCCCACGAGCAGGATGCCGTGACCCGCCGGCCGCATGCGGCTGTCGGTCTGATCCTCGGCGCTCGGGTACTGCACGATGCCCTGCGCCTTGTTCGTCTGGCTGATCGAGAGCATCGAGCCGCCGTGGCTCCACGCCTGATAGAAGAACGTGCCCGACACGACGACCGGGAGCTGGTTGTTCACCATGTAGCTCTGGATGCTGGTCGGTCGCGAGTTGATCCAGCGGCCTTGCTCGAGGGTGTGGCGCTGGGCCATGAGCGCGGAAGCGGGCGGCTCACCGTTGGTGAAGCAGCGCGTCGGGCGCATCTCTTCTTCGCCGACGCACATCGGATCGTTGGACGCGCCCCACGCCGCCGACTCGTACGGCCAGTCGGTCTCGAGCACGGTGCCGAAGCGCGAGATCGCCTGGAGGTTGACCTCGTTGTTCGAGCCTTCGCCGTCCGTGAAGCGACGCAGCTCGGTCTTGGTCGACCACTGGAGGAACTGCTCCGAGAAGTCGGGGTTCTCGATCGCGCCGCGCGAGAGATAGATCGACTCCATCAGCGCGGTCGTCGAGAAGATCGTGCACGTGCCGCGACGGCCCTGGTTGCGCGCAGGCGTCTGGATCGCGAGGAGGTCGTAGCGGCGCGGCAGCGTCTCGTCGGCCTTGCCCTCGTCGGGGAGCGTGTCGTTGCTCGGGGCGCCGTCGGAGAGCGCCGCGAGATCGGAGACCGGCGCCTCCTCGAACGTCAGCGGGTCGTCGCCGGTGGGCGACTGGTTGCAGCCGGTCACGGAGCACGCGAGGAGCGAGGCACCGGCGACCGCGAGGAATCCGAGACGAACCGAGGAGAAGGCGCGGGGGGTCTGCATGGCGGCGCATCATCGCAGGTCTCGTGCCACCGTCACGCGCCGCGATCGCGCGCAGGATCACCCTCGAATCCAAGGAATTTCGCGATCGAGCGCTGACGTCGGCCAGTCCAGTAGCCGGTCGACCGGACTGCCAGCCCCACCCAGCCGAGCGCGTCCGTACCCGTCACGAGCCTGCACGACGGTCCGTGGTAGGAGCGGCCGCCATGCAAGCGAGCCCCACCACCACGCCGGCTGCCCTGCCCTTCGGCGAGCCCACACCGCTCGGTCTGCTCGGTCTCTCGATCGGCTGCGCTTCGCTCCTGCCGATCGCGTTCGGGATGATCCCGAGCGAGCCTGCGCGCGCCGCCGCGATGTTCTCCACGGCCGCGTGGTTCTGTCTGCTGTTCGGCGCGGGCTGTCAGTTCCTCGCGGGCATCATGTCGCTCGCGAACAAGAACACGCTCGGCGGCACGCTGCTCACGACGTTCTCGTTCAACTGGGTGATGAACTGGTACGCGCTGAGCGAGGCCTCGCAGGGTCGCGCGGTGGATGCGACGGTGGTGCTCGCGGTGGACGTGACGTTCCTCCTCGTGTTCGTCGTGCTCACGTATGCGTTCGGCTTCTTCTCGAAGCTGCTCTTCTTCTTCCTCCTCGACATCGACGCGCTCTACGTCCTCCGCATCGCGCGTCACTTCGTGGCGCCCACGGAGAGCCTCCACGCGACGCTCGGCCTCGGCGTCGCGGTCGCGACGCTCATCCTCATGGCGATCGCGCTCTACATCGCGTTCGCGATGCTGGTGAATCCGTCGGCAGGGCGACCGGTCTTTCCGATCGCGGGCCCGATGTGGATGCCGAAGCCGCCCCCGTCGCCGCCCTCCGAGAGCTGATCCGACGACGTCCGGATACGATGGCCGCATGCGCGGTTCGATCGTCGTGCGGCTCGGGTTCCTGGCGGCGCTCACCTGCGTGGGCTGCGAGTCGCGCGTCTCGCTCGGCCAGCGCTGCGCGACGAGCGCGGAGTGCGACGGCCTCACGTGTCGCTTCGGTCGTTGTCGCGCGGAGTGCACGACGGCGAGCGACTGCACGCAGCCGGGCGCGTTCTGCATCGGCGCGACGGGCGCGGGCGTCTGCACCGTGCCCGTGACCGACGACTGCTCCACCGACTGCGTGGACGACGGCCTCGTCTGCGCGGGGACCGCGTGCTCGACGGCTTGCACGGTGGGCGGAAGCGAGTGCCTCGCAGGCTCGAGCTGCCAGGAGGTCGGCGCCGTTCGGGCGTGTGTGGCGAGCGCGAGCGAGGACGCGGGCAGCCTCGACGCAACCTCCGACGCAGGGACGCCGACGCCATCGACACGACGTCAGCTCTGCACGGGTGAAGGTCACGCGTGCGTCCTCCGCGCTGGGCTCGTCCATTGTTGGGGCCTCAACCAAGTGGGCCAGCTCGGCGACGGAACGACAGCGACCGGCGCGAGCGCTCACCAGACGTGTGGGTCGGCGGACTGCGCGACGAGCCCTGGCGCACCCGTGGCGCTGCACGTGGCCTCGACACCGCTCACCGACATCGTCGAGATCTCGTGCGGCGCAGCCCACACGTGCGCGATCGACGCGATGGGCCGCGCGTATTGCTGGGGCGGGATGGGCGATGCGGGCTTGGGCCACGACGAAGCCGGCTGGGCGGCGGAGCCAGTCCTCGGGCTCGACGGCTTCCACGCCGACGCGATTCGCGGCGGCAGGTTCCACACCTGCGTGCGCGAGGATGCGTCCATGACGTGGCGCTGCTGGGGACAGAACGGGACCTCGAGCGGTGGGATCGACGACCGCCTCGGCACGGGCGGGACCACGCTGGACCGCGCGGCCACGGCGATCGCAGCACCAGCGCTGGACGACGCCTCCGAGGTCGCTGGCGGGGGGTTCTTCACGTGCGCAGCGATGGCCGATGGAACGGTGTCGTGCCGAGGCTCGAACGTGGCTGCGCAGGTCGCGCCCCGCTCCAGCGGAGACATCGTCCTCACGGGCCACACCATCGACGGACTGACCTCGCCGAGTGGGCTCGCGGCGGGTGCGTTCCACGCGTGCGCGCTCGTCGGCACCGAGGTCCGTTGCTGGGGCTCGCACCATGCGGGCCAGCTCGGCGCGGAGGCTCCCTCGTGCACGCCCTTCGCCTACTGCCGCAACGAGCCGGCGCCGGTGCGCGACACTCGGTCTCGCGGCTTCGTCTCTCTCTGGTCGGGCGCAGGGATCACGAACACCAGCTGCGCGATCGCCGGCAGCGGCGAGGTCGTGTGTTGGGGAAGCAACGTGCACGGGCTCGCTGGAGTCGAGGACGCGCTCGTCGAGCGTGTGCCCGAGCTAGGGCCACCCATCGCGGGGATCAGCGGTGCCCTCGAGGTCTCGGTCAGCGAGACGTTCGCCTGCGCGCTCGACGCGTCGGGGGACGTGCACTGCTGGGGCGCCAACGACGCTGGGCAGCTCGGCTGCGGCAGCTCCGATACGGCGCACCACGCGAGCCCACCTTGCACGATCCCCTTCGACTGACGCGACCGCTCCTGACGATCCGGTCAGAACGGGACGTGGAGGCCCGACTGCGCGATCACTGCGTCGCCGAAGCGGCTGCCCTGCCAGAGGTAGTCGAAGCTCAGATCGAAGTAGCCGCGCGAGAGGAACGACAGCGGCGAGCCCGAGAGGAAGTCGAGCTGCACGAGCGCGCGGAAGCCGAGGAGGTGGCTCGCGAACGCGGCCATCTTCGGATCGGCGGTGACGAACGGGTCGTCGGTCGTGAACATGTCGACGGGGCGCCAGAAGAACGAGCGCGTCTGCGCATAGAAGCGGTAGCGCGCGCGCAGGGTCACGGCGTCGCCGATCTCCTGGTAGAGGCGCACCTCGGGGTTCACCGCGGCGAGATCCCAGTCGTCGAAGTAGCTGCGGTACATGAGGTGGATCGCCGTGCGCGTCGGCTCGAAGAAGTACGCGAGGCGCCCCGAGATCGCGTGGCGGGTGCGCTCACCGGGATGCGCCTCTGGACTGAGCACCCCCTGCACCATCACCGAGCGGTACGCGTTGGCGAGGAAGCCCTGCGTGTAGACGAGGTCGTACGTCGCGCTGAGCCACAGGTTCGGCAAGACGATCTGCTGCACGGTGAGCGACGTGTTGACGCCCTCGAGCTCGCCGAGGCGCCCGCGGTTCGAGAGCATGCGGCCGCCGGGATCGGTGGCCGTCACGTTCATGCCGCGGAGCACGGCGCCCACGTCGTCGTGGATGTAGCCGATCGAGGCCATGATCAGCGTCGAGCGCTGGTTGAGGCTCAGCGTCGCGTTCACGCCGAGGCCTGTGGCGAGGTAGTCGGGCTCGTGGCTGATGCGGCCGTACGCGCCGAGGCGCAGCTGTGCATCGCCGAGGTCGAGCTCACGGCTGATCGTGATCGTCCCTTGGTTGCGCACCTCGGTGAAGCGGATGTCCTCGATGACGCCCGCGGCGATCGACGCGCTCGTGATCGCATCGACGAGGTAGTCGGCGGTGATCGTCGTGCCCTCGGGCGAGGTGAGCCGGACGCCGAACTCGGGCGCGACCACGCGCGTCGAGGTCTCCCAGTAGTAGTTGCCCTGGAGCGTGAGCTCGCCCGTCCACGTGCCCGACGCCTCGTCGGCGGAGAGCCGCGCACCCAGCCAGTCGTCGCCGAACAGGCCGAGGCCGATCATCAGCGAGGCGAGGCCGATCACGAGCACGCGCAGACGCGCGCGCCTCTTCGTCAGGGGCGTCATCTCAGTTGCAGCCGCAGCCGCCGCCCGTGGATCCGTAGCCTCCGGTCGCGCCTTCGCGCGAGTCGTGCACGTGCGCTCGGAAGCCGCTCTCGGACGCCTCGAAGTCCGTGCTCATCGCCGGACGCGAGAGCAGACCACGCTGGTACGGGGCGACGGTGACGCAGCCGCTCAGGCCCGCGAGGGCGATCGCGAGAGGCACGGTGAGGCGAAGGAGGCGCATGGCGGCGGAGGCTAATACGGCGAACGCCGCGGGGCGAAGCCGCTGACGCGGCGTGGCGTGAACCGAGCTCACAGGGACGTCCTGCACGTCGCGGTCGTGCGCGTGACGCGCACCGCGTCATCGCTGGATCGTCGACGAAACAAGGCGTTCGCACGTCGGCACGTCGGATGCGCTGTCTGTCTGCCATGACGCACACCCTCCGGTCCTCGCGCCTCTTCGTGTCTTTCGTCACGGTCTTCACCTCCTCGGCGCTGATCTCCAGCGCGCGCGCCGACGACGCTCTCGAGGAGGCCACGCCGCCGGTGGTGTCGACCGAGTCACCCACCCAGCCGCGCGACCGCTCGATGGAGCACCTCCGCTTCGAGGGCACGATCGGATTCCTCGGAGGTTGGTCGCGCTACGCCGACAGCGGCCTCTCGGGCCCCTTGCCCGCGGATGCGTTCGAGCGAGGGGTCGGCGCGGGCGCTCCGATCGCGGGCCTTCGCTACGACGTGCGCCTCGTCGTCGCGTTCGTGCGCATGACGGTGGGTATCGACCTCGCGTGGAGCCTCTTCCGCGCGCAGGACACGACACGCACGATCGTGATCGACGACGGCGCGCGCACGCTGAGCGATCGTGCTGCGTTCCTCTGGGCGCTGCGCTTCGGCCTCGGCCTCGAGCTGAGCGCGAGCGAGGACGTGCGCCTCTTCGCGGACGTGATCGGCTCGGTGCGCTTCCTCGAGGTGCAGAGCACGCTGGACGACGTGAACGTCACGAGCGCCTCGGTGTCGTTCGCGCCGGGCCTGCGCCTCGGAGCGCGCGTGCGCGTCCACGAAGCGTTCTTCGTGCAGCTCGCGGCCGACGGCTCACCGTTCGGCCCGTGGTTCGCCGGTGACCTGTCCGTCGGTGGCGCGATCGAGTGAGCCCGTCTCGAGTGAGCCCGTTGACGCGGCTCGCTCGGCCCGCGGACCATCCGCCCCCATGAGCGAGCCGATCACCACCTGGTCCGAAGCGATCACGGGCGACGAAGAGTCGCGTCTCGAGGGTCTCGCGACGCGGCTCGCCGAGCTCCAGGCCAAGCGAGACCGAGGCAAGAAGGTCGAGCGAGGCCTCCACATCAAGCAGCACGGAGGCGTGCGCGCGCGCCTCGAGATCGCCGCCGACGTCCCGAAGACGCACGCGCACGGGCTCTTCGCGAAGCCCGGCACGCACGAGGCGTTCGTTCGCTTCTCGAACGGCAGCGCACGCGACCAGCACGACAAGCAGCCCGACCTGCGCGGCTTCGCGCTCAAGGTGCTCGAGGTCGAGGGCCCCAAGTCGCTCGGCGACGCCAAGACACAGGACTTCCTCCTCATCGACGAAGACACGCTGCCGTTCCGATCGCCCGAGGAGTTCGTGACGCTGCTCGAGTCGGCGGAGAACGTGGCGACGCTGCCGTTCAAGCTCGTGGGCAAGCTCGGCTTCCGCGCGTTCGGTCTCATCGGCGGCGTCGCGAAGTTCAAGGGCAACCGCGGCTCGGTGCTCGATCTCACCTACCACTCGGTGGCACCGTTCTGCGTGGGCCCGTACGCGGGTCGCCTGCACCTCGTGCCGCTGCACCAGGGCTCACCGCACGCGAAGGCGATGCCCGAGCGCGACTACCTCAAGCACGAGCTCGCGCCGCGCGTCGCGGCAGGGGGTCTCTCGTACGGCGTGGATCTCCAGCTGCTCGGCACGGGCGACTCGGTGGAGGACGTGACGCTCTCGTGGAAGGGCCCGAGCGTGCGCGTCGCCAAGCTCACGCTGCTCGCCGACGATCCGCGCACGCCCGAAGGTCAGCGTCTCGACGCGCTCGTGCACGAGATGTCCTTCGACCCCTGGCACACGCTGGTGACGCACCGCCCGCTCGGCCTCTCGATGCGCGCGCGCAAGCACGCGTACTTCAAGAGCACGCAGGCGCGAAGGGCCGCGAGCGAGCCCGACGTCGCCGCGTGGAAGAGCTTCGGCTGACGTCACCTCGGCGTCGCGGCCCTCCGCCGCACGCGAACGAAATGAAATCGCTGCCGTGCGCGTAAGATGCGTGCGCGGTCGTCACCCACCGCGACGAGGAGAGCGAGCGATGGCCCAGCCCAAGAAGAACCCCGGACTCGCAGCCGTGCTGTCGTTGATCGTCCCGGGCGTGGGCCAGATCTACAACGGCGCATTCCTGCGCGGCATCTTCTGGCTGATCATCACCCCGGGCTTCTGGATCGGCTCGGGCGGCATGCTCGGCTGGATCTGCCACCTCGTCGCGGCCTACACGGCCTACGACTACGCCGAGCGCTTGAACCGAGGCGAGATCCGCGACTGATCGTCAGTGGCCTGCGGGGGCGCCGTCTTTGCGGAGGTCGCTCGCTGCGTCGAGCGAGGTGATCGCGCCGTCCGCATCGCGGTGGATGCGGATCGTCTGCACGTTCGCGCTGGTCTCCACCGACGCGACCTGATGGCCTCGCACCACGAGGCCCGAGACGATGCGCGGGTCGAGGTTCGCCTCGTAGCTGAGCGTCGCGGGCATGCCCTGGTGGTGGATGCGCGGTCGCACCACGGCCGCGCCTGCGTCGTCGCCCAAGAGGAGCTGGAAGATCGCGACCTGCTCCGCCGCGGTCACGATGCGTGAGCCACCGCTGCCGCCCACGCAGAGGATCGGGCGGTCGCCCTCGAACACGATCGTCGGCGACATCGTCGAGACCGGTCGACGTCCAGGCCCCGGCAGGTTCGCGCCTCCACCCGGCAGACCGAACGCGTTCGCCGCGCCGAGCTCGCGCGCGAAGTCGTCCATCTCGTCGTTCATCACCATGCCCTCGACGGTGAAGCGTGCGCCGAACGGCAGGTTCACCGTCGTCGTGAGCGACATGACGTTGCCCTCGCGATCGACGACGCACACGTGGCTCGTGCCCTGATCGCGCGGCATCGCGTCGACGTCACCGAACGACTCGCCCGGCACGTCGTAGTCGCTCATCGCGCGCGCCGCGAAACGATCGAAGCGCAGCGCGCGCATGTCGAGGCGCGTGGGCTCGAGCATGCGGTCGACGGGCACGCTCACGTGATCGGGATCGCCCGCGTAGAGCGCGCGATCACGAAAGCCGCCCTTCCACGACTCGGCGAGCGCGTGACGAAAGCGCGCGCCTTCGCGCGGATGCGGCAGCCATCGCTCGAGCAGGCCGAGGCTCTCGAGCATCGTGAAGCCGCCCGCCGACGGCGGCGGCGCCACGACCCACCGACGACCGAAGCGCTCGCCCTCGAGCGGGGTGCGCTCGACCACGCGGTAGGCCGCGAGATCCGCGAGGGTGATGGATCCCCCACGACGCCCGACCTCGCGCACGATCGATCGCGCGATCGCGCCTCGATAGAACGGCGCGCTGCCTTGCGCGCCGAAGCTGCGGATCGTGCGCGCGAGCGCCGCGTTGTGGAGCGTGTCGCCTGCGGTGATCTGGGCGGCCCCTGGCGGAAAGAAGGCGCCGAGCACGCGATCGTCGCGCATCGTCGCGGCGGTGAAGCCCGAGTACATCGACGTGTAGCGGCTCGCGGGCCAGCCTTCTTGGGCCAGGCGCGCGGCGGGCTCGGCGATGCGTCGACGCTGCACCCGTCCCGAGCCGAAGCGCGTGAGCAGCGTCTCGAGACCGAGCGGCTCGCCCGGCACACCGACCGCCAGACCACCGACCTGCGAGCGCTGCTGCGCGACCTGGTCGGTGTTGCCGTCGCGACGCGCGAACATGTCGGGCGTGGCGGCCGCGGGCGCTTCCTCGCGAAAGTCGACGAACGTCACGCTGCGATCAGAGGCTCGGTAGTAGAGGGCGAAGCCTCCACCACCCAGGCCGCTCGACGCTGGGCTCACCACGCCGAGCGCGAGCGCCGTCGCGACCACGGCGTCGGCCGCGTTGCCACCCTGCGCGAGGATCTCCGCGCCCGCGAGCGACGCGAGTGGTGAGTCCGCCGCGACAGCGTACTCCGTGAACCGGACCGCATGCCGCGCGGGCTCGGGCGGGACCTCTTCGTAGTACGCGCGCGCGTCCGGCCATGGCGCGGCGATGGCGAGGACGAGGAGCAGGAGGGCGAGTCGTCGCATGCGCTCAGCCCGTCCCGAGCGCGCCTTCATCGAGCGCACTGGCGTAGAGCTCGTCGACCGCGAGGCTCACCTCTGCGCCGGCGATCACGGCGACCTCCCCGGGGCCGAACGCCTCGTAGACCCAGCGACGACCGTCACGTCGGTAGGTCTCGATCGAGCGCTCGTCGTGGCCGACCAGCACGTAGCAGGCGAGGCTCGGAATCCGACGGTAGTGCGCCCACTTGTCCCCGCGATCGTGCTGCTCCGTCGGGGGAGAGAGCACCTCGACGATCACCATGGGGTTCGTGATCGCATCGGCATCGTCGGAGCTCGCGACGAGCTTCGAGCACACGATGGAGAGATCGGGGTACGTCGAGCGGCCCCTCGACTCGACGCGCACGCGGACGTCCGAGCTGAACACCTCGCAGGGGCGACCGGTGAGCGCATTGCCGACGAGACGGGCGAGCTTCGCAGCGAGACGTCCGTGCTCCGGCGTACCGCCCGCCATCGCGTAGATCTCGCCGTTCACGTACTCGTGCTTGGTCTCGGAGGTGCGCTCGAGCGCGAGGTACTCCTCGTACGAGGCCTTACGCAGCGGCACGGCGGACATCGGCGCGAGCATAGCAGCGCTGTCCTCAGGCCTTGGCCGCGCGGGTCTCGATCCAGTCGATCACCTTCGCGCTGTAGCTCACGCCATCGAGCTTGGACATCTGCTGGATGCCCGTGGGGCTCGTGACGTTGACCTCGGTGAGGCGTCCGCCGATCACGTCGAGCCCCACGAAATAGAGGCCATCCGCGCGCAGCTTGTCTTTCAGCGCGGCCACGATGCGCAGATCGTGCTCGTCGAGCGGTGCCTTCGCGACGGAGCCGCCGACGTGGATGTTCGAGCGCACGTCGTCCTTGCGCGGCACGCGCAGGAGGCCTCCGAGCGGCTCGCCGTCGAGCAGGAGCACGCGCTTGTCGCCCTTCACCACGTCGGGAAGGAACTCCTGCACCATCGCCATGCGACGACCCACCTGCGTCACCGTCTCGATGATCGCGTTCACGTTGAGGTCGTCGTCCCGGAGGAGGAACACGCCGTCGCCGCCCGCGCCCGAGAGCGGCTTCAGCACCGCCTTGCCGCCGTGTGCACGGAGGAAGCCCTTGATCTCGTCCTTGTCGCTCGAGACGAGCGTCGCGGGCATCTGCCCCGGGAAGTGGAGCGCGTAGAGCTTCTCGTTCGCGTCGCGCAGCGCGCGAGGATCGTTGACCAGCAGCGTCTTGCCGCGCGCGAGCTCGAGGATCTGCGTGGCCCAGAGGTAGTTGGCGTCGAACGGCGGATCCTTGCGGATCAAGACGACGTCGATCTGATCGAGCCACACGCGCTCGGTCGCGCCGAGCGTGATGGGCGCGCGCGACGGATCGCGCGACATGCTGGCCTGTCGCACCCGCGCGCCCGCGCGTCGCGCGCTCGTCTTCGGATCCGCCTCCGCGAAGAGGTCGGTGATCAGACAGTGCTCGACGCGGTGCCCGCGCGATTGCGCCTCCTCCATCAGCGCGAACGAGGTGTCCGCGTCGACGAGCACGGTCTCGGGCGGGTCCATCACGACGAGGATGCGCAGCGTCATGGCGGCGACCTTAGGGCCTCGCTCCGCGGACGTCGATCGCAGGCGACGATCACCGGGTCATTCGAACAGGACCGCGTCGGCCATGAGGTTGCCGTGGCGGTTCGTCGGCGTGGGGCCCGTGAAGCAGCCCTGCTCGCCGAACGTCGCGGCGCCGAGGAAGGGCGCGCTCTCGAGGCGCGCGCCGAACCGCAGCGACACCTGCGCGGTCGCGTCGCCGGTCACGCCGACGCAGCCGCCGCAGTAGACGAGGATGCCGCCGCGGATCGACTGCGCTCCGCGACCCGCGCGCATCGCGACCTGATCGGTGCGATCGAAGAGCGCCTCGCGGCTGCCGAGCATCAGGACGAGCTCGTCCCCCTCGGCCACGTCGGTGAAGAGGGAGAGAGAGCCATCGCGCTCGACGCGGTGCGGGTGGGTGAGGAGGTAACGCGTCATCGCGCCGACGCGGTCCACGGCGCGTCCGAGCGGATGCATCGTGGTGTCCGCGAGCACGACGCCGCCGCCCTCACGGTGCGGTCCGAGCGCGCCGCCGAGCCACTCGTCGTAGACCTCCGCGGCCGGGCGGCCATCGATCGTGCGGAGCGTTCTCCCCGAGGCCGACGTGACGCGACCACGGCGCGTGCCCGGCGTGTAGCCGGCGACGAACGAGCCGTGCACGGGACGCGGCGAGGTGAAGCCTACGAGCACGAAGCCCGATGCGATCGCCTCCGCGCCCGCGAGCACACGCCACTGTCCCGACAGATCGTCGTCGGCCGCGGAGCCTCCGTAGAGAGGAGGAGGAGAGCCCTCGAATGCGTCGTGGATGCCCTCGAGCAGGCGCTCCTCGAAGCCGGGCGTCGCGTAGAGGAGCAGCACGTCGGGTCGGGTCATGCGCGTGCGGAGATCGATGGCCGCGCTCTTCGCGGCGGCGCGTGCCCCCGACGCGTCGATGGTGCGCGACACCGACTCGGCCACCGGATCGTCTGCGCCGCCCACGAGCGCGAAGGCACCGCGCTCGAAGCCCGTGGGCACGAAGACGCCGCGAAACGAGGTGCACCCGAAGACCCTGATCCCCGCGTCCGACAGCTGCCGCGTGAGCTCGAGGAACGGCGCGTCGACGGTGGCGTGAACGAGGGCCCAGCGCGCATCGACGGCGAGCGGGACGGAGGAGCCAGACGACCAGACCTGCATCGAAGCCATTCCATCGAGCGGGCCCGTCGTCGTCAACACCCCAGGCCCGAAGATCGACGGCGTCGAGACGCGCTCACGAAGGTCGCGACTTCACGTACTTCACGAGCGCGTCGGCCGCGTCGTCGAACATCTTCGCGAAGCGCGGGCCGATCGCGAACATCAGCGGACGAAACGCGAGGCGTGGCTCGAACGCGACGGTCCACACCAGCTTCGAGCGGTGTTCGTCGATCCGCGTGATCTCGTAGTCCTCGAAGAACGCGGACACGAGCGGCGTCGTCATCTTCTCCGCGAAGAACGCGACGCGCTTGCCGCGATCCCACACCACGAAGTGCTCGAGCACGTCGCCCGAGCCGGTGTCTGCGCGCCGCAGCGCACCGACCTTGGCGCGCTCGGGCTCGGGGCTGATCCAGCGCATCGCGCGCATGTCGGGGAACCACTTCGGCCACTGCGCGACGTCACCGAGCAGATCGAAGAGCGCGTTCGCGGAGAGCGGCACCTCGCGCTCCATCACGAAGCGATGCTTGGCGCGTCGTGGATAGTCGGCATCGAGCGGCGTGAGCGTGAACCACACGTCAGCGACACTCCTGGAGGCGCGAGTCCGGCGTGGGGAAGCAGGTGTCGCTCGGGGCCTCGATGCCGCCGCGCAGCCACTGGCAGCGCGCGAGCCAGAGGCTGCTCGATCCGCACGGCGGCGTCTCGAGCGTCCAGAAGCCGGGTGAGGTGCGGATCGACGTGTCCGCCGCGTTGCACGCCGCTTCGCTGAACGAGGCGCCCGAGCAGGTGATGCCGCTCACCCTCGTCGTCAGGCGCTGGGTCTCGGAGCCGTCGCAGTTGAAGTCGAAGGCGCCGCAGCCGTTGACGGTCGTGAAGTAGAGCGTCTGTCCGGGGAAGACGCGGCGATCGAAGTCACAGCAGTCCGTGACGCCGGGACCGGGCGCGCGGTTGGTGGTGGCGCGTGGGCAACGGCCCACGGTCGGGCGGGACTCGTCGGGACAGACCGCGATGGGCGTGTCGTCGTCCGGGTACGTGTCCTCGTCGAAGTCGCGGTAGCAGCTCAGCGTCTGCCCCTCGTCGACGGTCCCGTCGCAGTTGTCGTCGAGGTCGTTGCAGGTCTCGGCGATGGGTGCGATCGAGCAGCCCGACCACGAGCGGCCGTCGACGCAGGTCTGGACGCCGGACGCGCACTCGCCGGGGCTCGGACACTGACGCGTCGCGCCGGGCGTGCAGATGCAGCCCTCGTCCACGACGCGGTTGCAGTTGTTGTCGACGCCGTCGCAGATCTCCTGCGCCGTGGGGCGCACGTCCCCCGAGCCGTCGTCGCAGTCGTCGCCGCAGTTGAGGATCAGGCTGCCGATCGGTGTGGCGTTGCAGCACGCGAAGTCCTCGAAGCCGTCCATGTCCACGTCGCGATCGCCGCGGGTGTTGAGATCGCAGTCCTCGTCGCGATCGTCGGCGTCGCAGACCTCGACGTTGCCCGGGTAGCGCTCGCGATCGGTGTCGTCGCAGTCCTCACCGGTCGGCACGCCGCGCCGATCCACACAGCTCGCGTCACCGAAGCCGTCCCCGTCCGCGTCGGGCGCGAGGTGCGTGCAGACGTCGCTGTCCACCGAGCACGCGTCGACGGTGCACGCGATGCCATCGTCGCAGTTCGTGATCCCTGCCGCGCACACACCTGCGGTGCAGGTCTCGGCGCCGTTGCAGAAGATGCCGTCGTCGCACTCGTCGTTGCTCTCGCAGCTGATCGCGGGGCCGGAGTCACCGGCCGCGTCCGTCGAGGCGTCGCGCCGCGCGCTCCGCGCTGCGTCCACGGGCGGGGGCGCTTCGGGGCCCGACGGGCATCCCACCAACAGGCCAGCTGCGAGGCAGGTGCCCATCGCCGCGACCACCCACGAAGACCGACGTCTCATCCGCGAATGCTCGCCCCCCCGCGCGACGGCTGTCCAGCGCGGCGTGCACGGCACCTGCCAGGCCGCGGTGCTCACGGGCTTCTGACCGGGCCCGCGTTCTGCTACACCGCGGGCTCCCATGTTGGGCATCGGTTTCTGGGAAATGTTGGTCATCGCAGGCCTGATCTTGATCGCGGTCGGCCCCGATCGGCTGCCCTCCATGATCAAGACGGTGTCGAAGTTCTACCGGCAGTTCCGGAGAACGGCGGAGGACCTGCGCGCCTCGACGGGCATCGACGACCTCCTCCGCGACGAAGAGCTGAAGGAGCTCGCGGAGCTGCGGAAGCAGAAGATCGCGCTGCTCGCGTCGCAGCCCAAGCCGCTCGCCAAGGTCGTCGACAAGCCGCTCCCCAGCGGCAAGCCCGTGCCCGCGCCGACGCCGCCCAAGACCGCGCCCACCTCGACCCCCGACGGCACGACGCAGCCGGCCACCGCGATCGAAGGCAAGGCCCGCCTCGCCGAGGATCCCGGGCACGCGATGATCGGCGCCGCGCTCCCGCGCACGCGTGCTGGAGAGGCCGTGAAGTCGCCGCCTGCCCGCGGGCTCTTGAGCGACAAGGAGCGCGCGCTCGAGGTGCCGCCCGAGGGCGTGGACGTCTTCGAGGCGCTCCGCCGGGAGCCCGAGATGAGCGAGGAAGAGCTGCGGCTCCGCAAGGCGCGCGTCACCTCGAAGAACACGGGCCGACCCGTCGAGGAGATCCTCGCCGAAGACGCCGCGCGCGCCGCGAGCGCCGCAGGAGCGACCTGAGTGGGCAAGCCCCTCGAGAGCCGCGTGGCGCCGATCGCGCCCGACGAAGCCGAGAAGAAGATCGCGACGGATTCGGAGGACCCCGAAGACGACGTCGAGATGACGTTCCTCGATCACCTCCGCGAGCTGCGCACACGCCTCGTGCGCTCGGTGTGGGGCTTCATCCCCGGCATCGCGGTCGCGTGGGTCCTGCGCGAGGAGATCCTGCAGTTCCTCGCCGATCCGTACATGAACGCGTTCCGCTCGCTCAACATGGGCGAGCCCACGCTGCACTTCGCGAACCCCGCAGACATGTTCGTGAACTACATGATGATCGCGCTCGTCTGCGGCGGGATCCTCGGTAGCCCGTGGGCCTTCTACCAGGCGTGGCTGTTCATCGCGCCGGGCCTCTACCGGAGCGAGCGCGCCAAGGCGATCCCGTTCGTCCTGCTCTCCACGATCTTCTTCGTAGGCGGCGCGTTCTTCGGCTACCGCTTCGTGCTGCCGCCCGCGTTCGACGCGCTGC
The DNA here is from genome assembly GCA_017303575.1 of Deltaproteobacteria bacterium. GTDB lineage: Bacteria > Myxococcota_A > Polyangia > Polyangiales > Sandaracinaceae > JAFLCL01. The sequence continues at coordinate 738 of JAFLCL010000100.1, read as the reverse complement.
TCTCGTTCGGCGGCACGGTCGGCGGTCTCCGCATCCAGCCGACGATCATGATCAACGAGTACCTCGACTTCGCGCTGCGCATGCTGCTCGCGCTCGGGGTGACGTTCGAGGTGCCGATCGTCATCGGCTTCCTCTCCTACGTGGGCCTCGTGAACTGGCGACAGCTCTGGGAGTTCAGCCGGTGGTGGGTCGTGATCGCGGCCATCATCGCCGCGGTGCTGACACCCTCGGGCGATGCGCCGACGATGCTGCTCGTGCTCACGCCGCTCGTGCTCCTCTACTACGTCGCGATCCTCTTCGCGTTCCTGATCGGTCCCAAGCCTCCGCCCAAGACGCCCACCGACGACGAGGCGAAGAAGGCGGCAGCCTGAGCCGTGCTCCATGCCTCGACATCGATCGCCGAGGACTCGGTCGCCCAGGACGGGCGCGACGCGCTCCTCACGCTGGTCGGTGACGTCGCGCGACGCGGAGGGCACCTGGCGATCCTCACCGGCGCGGGCATCAGCACCGAGAGCGGCATCCCCGACTACCGCGGCCCCGAGACGCAGCGACGCGCGCGCAACCCGATCCGCTTCGCGGACTACCTGAAGGACGATCACCTCCGCGCCCGCTACTGGGCGCGGAGCCTGCTCGGCTGGGAGCGCTTCCGCGCGGCGCGACCCAACGCCGGGCACTTCGCCGTGCGCGCGCTCGAGACGCGCGGCCTCGCGCGCGGCCCGATCACGCAGAACGTCGATC
>JAFLCL010000010.1 GCA_017303575.1 Deltaproteobacteria bacterium | reverse complement strand
GGCGCGCGCGCCGCGAGCGAGGGCGCCCGCGGCCCGACCGCGCTCGTCCCGTGCCGAGCGAGGATCGCGTCGATCTCTCCGAGGCGCAGCGGCTTGTTCAGGAAGGCATCGAAGCCCGCGGCCAGGCAGCGATCTCGGTCCTCTGGGCGGCTCGAGGCGGTGGCCGCGACCCAGTAGGAGCGATGGCCTTCCTTCTCGGCGGCCGCGAGCAGCTCGATGCCGCCGATGTCGGGCATGTTCAGATCGCAGAGCACGACGTCGAACGTTCGGTCACGCAGTCGCGCCAGCGCTTCGTGCGCGGTGGGCGCCGTCACCACGCTCCAGCCGCGGTGCACCACGATGTGCTCGAATATCTGCCGGTTCGTCGCGTCGTCGTCGACGACGAGCGCCGTGCCGTGAGTGAGCGCGGGTCGCGCGCCGCTGCGCATCACCTCGTCGAGGAGGCGTGCGAGGCGACTGCGCCGGAGCGGCAGGAGCGTGGTCCCTGCGAACGCCGCGACGACGCGCTTCTCGATCGCCACCCCCGTCGGCTCGCGCGCGAGCACGATGGGCACCCGTGTGCCGAGCGCATCGGCGAGGCGTCGACGGGCCCCCAGGAGATCGGGGACCGCCGCGTGCACGATCACCACGTCGGGGCTCTGCCCCAGACCCTCGTCCAACGCCTGCGTGACGCTCGAGACGACGATCAACGTGTAGGTCGTGAAGCTCGCTGCGAGCGCGCGCGTCGCCTCCGCGCGGAGCTCGGTGGGCTCGAGCACCAACACCACGCCGCCGAGCTCACCGCTCGCGATCGGCACCGGATGCGCATCGAGAACGAGCTCGAGCACGAAGCCGGCGCCCGAGGTCCTCTCGCGATCGATCTCCAGCGTGCCGCCCATGAGGCGCGCGAGATCCCACGACAGCGCGAGCCCGAGGCCCGTGCCCGTCCGTGTGCGCGCGGCCGTCGTGTCGAGACGATCGAAGCGGGAGAAGAGGCGATCGAGGCGATCGGCCGGGATGCCCGGCCCGGTGTCCTCGACGCGGATCTCGATGCGCCGCTTCGCACCCTCCGCGAGCGCGCGCGCGACGACCACGACGCTGCCAGCCGTCGTGAACTTCACGGCGTTCGCGACGAGGTTCGAGAGCACCTGCTCGAGGCGGGTGCCATCGCCGATCACGCGGAACGCGTCGCCGCCCGTCGGCCGCAGCGAGAGCGCGAGGCCCTTGGCGGTCGCGTCGGGCGTGTGGAGATCGATGACCTCCTCGAGCACCTCGAGCAGATCGATCGGCTCGGGCACGACGGTGAAGCGACCTGCCTCGAGCTGCGCCGTGTCGAGCACGTCGTCGACGATGCGCTGCAGGGACTGGCCCGTGCGGGCCAGGCGCTCCACGAGATCACGCTGATCTGCGTCGAGCTCCATCTCGGAGAGCACCGTCGTGATCCCGAGCACCGCGTGGAGCGGCGTGCGCACGTCGTGGCTGATCGCGGCGACGAGATCGCTGCGCGCCTTGGCGGCGGCCTGGACCTCGGCCATGTGCGCCTCGACCTCGCGCCGCGCGAGCACGGCGAACGAAGTGCAGATGATGATCAGCCAGATGCCGCCGATCACGTGGTGCACCGCGGTCGGCGGAGCATCGAGCTCGGACAGGTCGATGCTCGTCGCGGCGACGCAGCCGACGACCGAGATGCCACACCAGATCCAGCCGATGCGTCGGCCCTCGACGTGGGCCGCGAACAGCGGCAGCGCGGGCAGGAGCGTCCAGCCCACGCCGCTCGCACCGCCCGCGAGCCACGACGTGACCACGAGACCGAGCAGGTTGATGGTGCACGCGAAGTGCACGGCAGCCCGCGTCCACCGCGGTCGGCGGACGACCACCTCGCGCGCGAGCAGCGTGAGGACCGCTGTCGCGAGGTCCACGGCGAGCGTGCGCGGTCGATCGCCGCCGAGCGCGGCGAGCGTCGCGAAGAGGAACCATCCGGTGATGGTGGCGGTGAGCAGCGGTCGGAGCGCGGAGCGACCGACCTCGGTGCTCGCATCCGCCCCGCTGCTCTTCACCGTGGGATCCACGCTCGGCTGGCGGCAGTGTGGTGGAGGAGCGAGACGAGCGCCTGGAAATCGACTGGCTTGTCGACGAACTCCGTCACGCCGAGGATCTGGAAGCGCCAGCGCTCCTTCTGTCCGAGCGCGCCCGACGCGATCAACGCCTCGGTGTGATGGCCATGGTGCGCGCGCAGCGTCGAGAGCACCTCGACACCCGTGGAGTCGGGGAGGCTGTAGTCGAGCAGCACGAGATCCGGGCGACGCGCGAGCGCGCTCTCGAGGGCGGCGGCGGCGGTGGCCACACGCTTGACCGACACGTGCGTGTCGGCGAACGCGACCTGCACGCATCGCGCGGCCATCCGAGCGAACGTCGGGTCGTCGTCCACGACGAGGATGCGGATGCCATCGGTGGCCGTGGCGATCTCGCTGCTGCCGGGATCGGTCTGTCCCGCGAGCGTGTCCTCGAAGAGGTTGCCCAGCATCGCCGCGCTCGAGGGCCGTGCGCGTGGGTTCTTGGCGAGCACGGAGTCGAAGAGGACATCGAGCTGTGCGAGCTCGGGACGGAACGCGGACACGCGCGGGATCTGAGCGTTCGTGTGGAGGTGCGCGAGCGTGCGGAGCTCGTCGCCGTCGTACGGCAACGAGCCGGTGAGCAGCTCGAACGCGACGCAGCCGAGCGAGTAGAGATCGGTCTGCGGTGACGGCGGCGCGCCGACGAACGCCTCCGGCGGCATGTAGTGCGGTGTGCCGCGCGTGCCGCCCATCCAGGAGGCGCCCACCGCAGCGCCGAAGTCGACGAGCACGGCCCGCCCCGTGCGCTTCTCGAGGATCACGTTCTGCGGCTTGATGTCCCGATGCACGATGCCGGCACCGTGCACCGCGCTGAGACCATCGCAGAGGGAGCGCACGATCTGCATCGCACGCGTGACGGGGATGGGCGCGTGGTGCGTGCGGTAGTGCTCGAAGATCAGCCAGCCGAGGTCGTGCCCATGCACGTACTCCATCGCGAGGTAGGGCTGCCCGGCGTGATGGCCGAAGCCGTAGACGCCCACGACGTTCTCGTGTCGGATGCCCGCGAGCGCGCGCGCCTCGGTGCGCAGCTCGAAGTCAGGGTGCGAGCCATGCACGACCTTCAGGCAACAAGCTCGCTCGAGCTCGACGTCGGTCGCCCGGAACACCTGGCCCATCGCGCCGCCGCCGAGCAGCGCGTCGACGCGGTAACGGCCATCGACCACAGCACCGAGTTCCATGAAAGCGGGATGCTGTTGCACGCCTCGGCGCGGCTCTCCACCCGACCGTCACGGGCGCCGCGTTCGTCCTCGCTATAGTCGGGGCGTGCGAACCCCCCTGCGTGTCTCCACTGCGGTCGTCGCGGCGGTCGTCTCGGTCCTCGTGTGGGCCTGCGGCGGCGCGACACCGCGCGGGGGCGAGGCACGTGCGCCCGACCGCGTCACCCTCTCGATCGTGGGCACCAACGACCTGCACGGGCACGTCGAGGCCCTGCCCGCGTTCTCCGGCTACGTCGCGAACCTCCGCGTCGTGCGCGCTGCGGACGAGGGTGGCGTCGTGCTGCTCGACGGCGGCGACATGTTCCAGGGAACGCTGGAGTCGAACCTCCTCGAGGGCGCGCCGATCGTCGAGGCCTACGCCGCGCTCGGCTACGACGCCGTCACCATCGGCAACCACGAGTTCGACTACGGCCCCCTCGGCGATCGCGCGACGCCGAGCGCGCCGACGGACGACCCTCGCGGCGCGCTGCGCGCGCGCATCGCCCAGGCACCCTACGCGTTCCTTTCGGCGAACCTCATGGATCGCGCGAGCGGTGCACGCGCGAGCCTCGGCACCGAGGAGCATCCCGTGCTCCCCACGACGACCCTCGAGCGCGCAGGCATCCGGATCGGTGTGATCGGCGTGACGACGGAGCAGACGCTCACGACCACCATCGCCGCGAACGTGTCGGACCTCGTCATGCGTCCGCTGCTCGACACCATCGCCGAGCACGCGCGATCACTGCGCGCGGACGGTGTGGACCTCGTCGTCGTGGCCGCGCATGCAGGTGGCCGCTGTCGTGAGCTCGAGGTCCCCACGGATCTGTCGAGCTGCGATCCGGAGCAGGAGATCATGGCGATCGCGCACGGGCTCGAAGCGGGGGCCGTCGACGTGATCGTCGCGGGGCACACGCACCAGGGCATGGCGCACGTGGTGGACGGCATCGCGATCGTCGAGTCGTTCTCCTACGGCCGCGCGTTCGGCCGCGTCGACGTGACGTTCGATCGCGGCACGCACGAGGTGCTCGACCGCCGCGTCTTTCCGCCCACCGAGATCTGCCGCGGCGAGGACTGCGCGGACGCTCGCTACGAGGGCCTTCCGATCACGCCCGACCCACGCGTCGTGTCGGCGACGGCCCGCGCCACGGAGCACGCCGCCGAGCGACGGGCGCGCGCCATCGGCGTCACGCTCACGACGACGATCACACGTGCGGGCAGCGAGGAGAGCGCGCTCGGCAACCTCTTCACCGACCTCATGCGGGCGGCCCGTCCCGAGGCGGACGTCGCGCTCTACAACGGCGGCGGCTTGCGCGCGGATCTCCCCGAGGGGCCGCTCGCCTACGGCGCGTTCTACGAGGCGCTGCCGTTCGACAACCGCTTCGCGCTCGTGCGGATGACGGGCGCCGATCTCGCGCGGATGCTCGTCGACAACGCGACGCGCGACACGAGCTTCCTCTCGATCTCCGGCGTCCACGCGAGCCTCGCGTGCGTCGCGGGCCATGGCCTCGTCGCCACCCTGACGCGATCCGACGGTCGCGTGATCGGCGAGACGGAGGCGATCACGGTGGTGGTCTCGGACTTCCTCGCGACGGGCGGTGACGACGTGCTCGGCGAGGTGCGCGAGCGGCCAGGCGCCCTGCGGATCGAGGACGATCCTCCCATCCGCGAGGCGATGCTCGCGATCCTCACGGCGCGTGGTGGAGCGCTCGACGCGGCCAGGCTCCTCCCCCCCGGCCAGCCTCGCGTGGCGCTCCCGGGCGAGCGACCCGTTCACTGTCCCTGACACGCGCGGGTCGGACCCTCCACGTTCGCGGGTATCCACCCGATGGTTCGTGCCCCAACCCTGGGGCGCGTGAGCCATCCGTGGGCGCGACGCCTCGTGACGATTCCGCTCGTGGCCCTCGCCTGCGCGCTCACGTGGACGACGCTCCCGGCTCTGCTCGTGCTCGCGCTGGTGATCGACGTCTGTCGGTTCGCGCTCGCACGTCGGGCCTTCATGGCGACGCGCCTCACGCTCTTCGCGCTCTACTACCTGTCGGCCGAAGTGATCGGGCTCGCCGCGCTCACTCTCGTCTGGGTCGGAACGCTTCCTCGTGGGCGCGGCGCATCGATCGACGCGACGTACAAGGTGCAGCGTCATTGGGCGCGCGGCCTGTTCGGGGCGGCACGACGGCTCCTGTCGCTGGAGATCGAGGTGGACGGCGACGCGTGCGTCACCCCTGGCCCCATCGTCGTGCTCCTCAACCACGCGAGCTTGCTCGACGCGCTCCTGCCCACGGTGCTCGTGACGCATGCGCACGGCATCCGCCTCCGCTTCGTGCTCAAGCGCGAGCTGCTGGTGTCGCCGTGCCTCGACGTGGCGGGGCTTCGTCTGCCGAACGTGTTCGTCGATCGCTCCGCGACACAGACGCAGCTCGAGCTCGACAAGATCCGCGCGCTCGGTCTCGCGCTCGGCCCGAACGAGGGCGCGCTGATCTATCCCGAGGGCACGCGCATGACGGCGGACAAGCGCACGCGCGCGCTCGCGAAGCTCGCCGAGAGCGATCCCGTGCTCCACGCCGAGGCGAGCTCGCTCGAGCACGTCCTTCCGCCGCGCTTCGGCGGCACCTTCGCGCTGCTCGACGGTGCGCCCGAGGCCGACGTCGTCTTCCTGGCGCACCGAGGCCTCGAGGGCTTCGCGCACTACCGCGACTTCCTCGCCGGACGGCTCGTGGGCAGCACGATCCACGTGCGGATGTGGCGGGTGCCGCGACGTGAGATCCCCGTCGAGCGCGACGCACGCGCGCGCTGGCTCCTGGCGCGATGGCGTGAGGTCGATGCGTTCGTCGGCTCGCCTCGCGCATGACCCCGCTCGCTGCTCGCACGCGACGGCTGGCGCGTCCGGGGGAATCTCGTCGCGAGGCGACGCGTCTGGCGCGAGGATGTCGTCCCCCGTGCCGATGAAGCCCGAGCCCGAGCCGATCTCCGAGCCGACCGAGCCCCAGGCGCGGGCACCGTCGTCGACGAACGCGAGCGCCCCGGCGCTGACGCGACGCGCGCGCCTGCTCCCCGTGCTCGACCGGTGGCTCGTGGTCTTCGCGGTCGGGAGCGCGCTCGTCGCGCCGATCCGACTCGTCCCGTTCCAGGTTCCCTTCCCCTTCTCGGCGTTCGAGGCCGAGGCGCGTTGGGTGATCCCCTTCGCGATCGCAGGCCTCGCGCTCTCGATCGCGCGGCGTTCGACACGCACGGCGATCGCGTACGGCGCGTGCCTCGCGATCCTCGTTCCGTGGTCACTCGAGTGGCTTCCGGCGACGCTCGGACGAGACGACTCACGCCACGCCGATCTGCGCGTGCTCTCGACGAACCTGCTCGCGCCCAGCCCCACGCCTGCGCTCGCGCGCGAGATCCTCGCGATCGATGCCGACGTCGTGCTCGTGCAAGAAGCATCGGACGAGTGGTGGGCCGTGCTCGAGACCGAGGGCGTGCTCGCGCGCTACCCGCACCACGTGGAAGAGACGCACTCGTTCCGCGAGGACTACATGGGCATCGCGATCCTCTCGCGGCTCCCGATCACGCGGTCCGCGGTCGAGCGTCTCGGAGGGACGTTCGTGCCCTACGCGTGGGCCGACATCACCACCGAGGACGGGCAGCATGTCCGCCTCTACTCGATCCACACGTGGCCTCCGTTCGCGCCGAGCCTGCTCGAGATGCACGTCGATCAGATGGCGCACCTCCGACACCTCGCGGCGCGCGACCGCGAGGACGATGCGCTCGACGCGATCGTGATCGGCGGCGACTTCAACGCCAGCCCCATGTCGCGTCAGTACCGCCTCCTGCGAGACATCGGCGTGACGAGCGCGCACGAACGGATGGGCCGCGGTTTCGCGACCACCTGGCCGAACCTGCCGGTGCTACCGGTGCCCGTCCCGCCGATGCGTCTCGATCACGTCTTCGTGGCGGGTGAGCACGTGGAGGTCGTGTCGGTGCGCGAGGGCATCGGCGAGGGCAGCGACCACCTGCCCGTCCTCGTAGAGCTCTCGCTCGCGCCCTGATCGGCGGCCCGTCACACTTCGTCAGGCGCTCGCGCGTAACGTCGCGCCCCTCCTCGCGAACGGATCGCCATGACACGCCGTGATCTCCTCGCGCTCCTCGCTGCCTCCCCGGTCCTCGCCGCCTGCGACGGCGCCATGGGCCAAGACGGTCCGTGGCCCGGTCCCGCCGCCCCCGTCTCGCAGCGCACGAGCACCGTCCCGCCCGTCGGCGATCACCTCGTCCTCTCGGACGACGAATGGCGTCGGCGCCTCACCCGCGAGCAGTACGGCATCCTGCGCACGCAGCGCACCGAGCCTTCGTTCTCGTGCGAGCTGTGGCGCGAGCACCGCGCGGGCCGCTTCTACTGCGGCGGCTGCGGCGCACCGCTGTTCTCTTCGGCGCACAAGTTCGAGTCGGGCACGGGCTGGGCCTCGTTCTTCCAGCCGATCGAGGCCGGGCGTGTCAGCGAGCACCGAGACACGGCGCACGGGATGGTGCGCACCGAGGTCCGCTGCGCGCGCTGTGACGGCCACCTCGGTCACGTGTTCGACGACGGCCCGGCGCCCACGGGCCTGCGCTACTGCATCAACGGCAGCATCCTCGAATTCGTGCCCGGCCCGACCTGACGCGAGGTCAGTGGCCGTAGGTGACGCCGGTCTCTTCGGGGGAGAGGCCCCCGTGCACGTCGGTGCTCACGCCCGTGGACGGCGTGCCCGGGCGCACACTGCCGCCGCCTCCCTCTGCCCGCACACGGACCGAGCTCCGCAGCGAGAGATCGATCTCGAGCGGCTCGGTCAGCGACCACAAGAGCTCGCGCGTCGTCAGCGTGCCGCGGATCTCGTAGATGCGCGTGGTACCCGTGAGCGACTCACCGAGCTGCGGCGCGAGGTGTCCGATGCCTCCGAGCCCGCGCTCGGTGTGGATCTGCACGGTGACGCCCTGGGCCTCGACCTGGTGCGCGACCGCGATGAGCTGCACCTGCTCCTCGACCTCTCGGTTCGTGGGCATGCGGCCACCACGTCCGTAGCCGATCACGCGCGACTCGTTGCGCACGCTCGCGAGGCGACCTTCCATCTTGGAGCTCGCATAGCCCCATGCGCCGAGCCCGCCGGCGATCACGAGGCCCACGAGCACCATCGCCGCCTTCGGAAGCGTGATCTCCACGCGCGCATCCTAGCGGAAGTCACCTCGGGTCCGCGTGGTACCTTCGCGCCGTGACGTCGTTCCTCGAGCGCGCCGCCCTCCACCAGACGCGATTCCGTACGCCCGGTGTGCACCCCGACTCGCGGGGCGTCGTGCTCGGTCAGAAGGGGCTCCTGCTCTTTCCTTCGCTCGATCGCGTGGTCGCGTTCTTCCGGGCGTACGGCGACGAAGGCTCGCTCGACGAGATCCTTCCTTCGCTCACCATCCAGCGCGTCGTCTCGGCGCTCAAGACGCGCGAGCTCGTGGTGACGATGGCCGCCGAGTCGTCGTACCGCATGGACCGCATCGCTGCGGTCGCGCGTCTCGCGGGCGGCGACGTCTTCACCGGCACCCAGCGGCAGTTCGTGAAGTACCGCGACGCTGTCTCGCCGCTCGGCTACGACATCTCCGAGGTGGTCGAGGCGAAGGCCGATCTCGTGGTGCACCACGACGCCTACCGGCAGGCCTACAACGTCGAGCGCGACGTCCCGTTCAAGGACCTCGTCCTCAAGCTCACGCCGTATCGACTGCCTCCGACCGAGCGCGCCAGCGGCACGCGCTTCTTCGCGACCGCGGAGCTCGGCATCGGGCACGCCCTCGTGGGCTACCTGTTTCGTTGGCGTGCGAAGGCCCGCGTCGCGCTCGCCGAGTGGCCGTCGAGCAGCGCGTTCGACGAGCGCCCCAAGCGCCTGCACGTCTTCGAGATCGAGGACGCACCGCCGCGCATCCTCGCGCTCCTGCGGTCGCTGCCCGGCGTGACGGTGTTCGAGCCGCTGGCGCGCGCGTTCGGCGTCGAGGTGGGCTTCCGACATCCCATCTCGCTCGAGTCGTGCCAGAGCCTCTTCGCGGAGAGCACCCTCACGTTGTTCCGTGGTGATGGGCAGGTCGTCGTGATCGATCCGCTGCCGCCGTTCGCGCCCGTGCGAACGTTGGTCCGCACGCCGATGAGCGTCGACGGAAGCGCGGAGGCAGAGGCCGCGCACGGCATCGGTCAGACGGAGTCGGTGATCGTGCCGCTGCGACTGGCGCCGTCGATCCTGCCCGCGCGCAACGTGGTCGCCACCGTGCTGCCCGCGTCTCAGCGCGCGTGGCTCGCGAAGCTGCTCTACGTGATGCCGCCGCGCGCGCTCGAGTCGGTGCAGCTCGCCGTCGGCGCGGAGTCGCTCTACCTGATCGACAAGAACGGCATCGACGGCGTGCCGCTCGGCCGCTTCTTCTGCGAGGTCGCGCACCGCATCTACGTGCCCACCGGCATGACGCTGGTGCCAGCTGTCCAGCCCGCTGTGCTCGAGGACATGCTGGCGAGCCAGCGAGGCAACCACGTGTTCTTCGAGAGCGACGGCGCGGCCCCGCGTGTGGTGCCGGAGCACGCGTTCTCGTCGCTCTCGCGCTCGATCCTCCGCGCGCTCGCGGGCACCGTGGTCCACGCAGACATGCCGGGTCGCGAGGATCCCGCGCTGCCGCTCCTCAGCTACGGGCCCGAGGTCCGCTTTCCGCTGTGGGGGGCGCCCGGTCGCGACGAGACGAGCGCGGAGTCCAACGTGCCCAAGCTCGGTGGGGGCTCGCGTTGACGGACGCGCGGGTATTGGGCGCGGCGTACGACGCGCTCGTCGTCGACTTCCTCGTGCCGCTGCTCGAGGGTCGCGAGGTGAAGCTGGCACAGCCGATCGCGCCTGGGTGCGCGAGCTTCTTCGCGCAGACGCGCTCGAGCAGCTCCGACGCCGACGCCCGGATCTTCGAGGCGCTGCACCGTGGCGCGTCCGAGCTCACGACGATCGAGACGCTTCGCTGGCCGTCGATGGGCCTGCTCGCGATGTCGGCCGCGATGTACGACGCGCTCTACCTCACCGATCCTTCGCTCGATCGCGTCTTCGCGCGGAGCGCGCGCGCGACGATCCGCGACTGGGCCCGCGGATGGATCTCGCTCGTGGGCGTTCCGCAGACGCGTGGTGAAGCGCTCGCGCGTCACGTGCTCGTGGAGCGCTTCGAGCACATCCGACGCAAAGACGTCGTGGTGAAGAACTGGGCCTACACCTACCGGTTCTTCGGACGTCGCCCGCCCGCGAACGTCGTCGCGCTGCCCACGATCCGCTTCGTGCGGCAGGAAGAGACGACCCGACCGCTCGAGAACATCCTCCAGCGTGAAGGCGACGTCGGCATGCTCGGCCTCGATCTCCCGGGGCTGCTCCACGATCTCAAGCTGCGCTCGCCCGTCACCCAGCTCTTGCGGGCGCCCTCGAACCAGGGCTTCCGCTTCTCGACGTCGACGCTCGCCGCGCTCTCGGATCGCGCGATCCGAGGCGCGGTCGCCGGTCATCTCCTCCGAGACGAATGGCAGGCTGCGGCGGTGCTCGGGGTCGCGATCGTCGAGCCCAGTCTCGTCGAGCAGCCGATGCTGCTCTCCATCGCGCTCCAGCTCGTGCTCGAGATGCACCTCGTGTGTGCGCTCGACGGTCGCGCGCAGACGCCGACGGTGCGCGAGCTCGTCGATCCCGGCGCCATCCGCTACGCGGCGCTGCTCGTGGCGACGTTCGACGACGAGCGCGCCATCCGCGAGCTCCACGCGTTCGACGACGACCACCGCGCGATCCTCCAGCGACGCGCGGAGGCGTTTCGTCCGCGCGTGCCCCGGGCCGCGCTCGCCGAGATGCAGGGCCTCCTCGCCCACGCCCTGCCGCACGAGCCTGCCTTCCTCCCTTCGTAGTTTCGCGCCCCTCCGGCGCTCGATGCGGGGGCCCGACCCCCGCACCCCCATCGCTCCTTCGTCGCTTCGCTCCTCCATCGCTCGCGCCTCATGGGGCTTCGCCCCGCCGGCTGGCTCCCCCAACACGCCACCACGATTCGAGAGACGACATGGCCCTCCCCGTCCCGCCGATCCTCCAGCGCCTCCAGATGGTCTCGCAGAAGCTCGAGTCGAGCTTCCTCGGCAAGTCCGAGACCGTGCGGCTCATGCTCGTCGCGTCCGTCGCGGGCGAGCACATGCTGCTCATCGGCCCGCCGGGCACCGCCAAGAGCGCGGTGATCCGCATGTTCGCGAAGCTCGTCGACGCGAAGTACTTCGAGTACCTGCTGACGCGCTTCACGGAGCCGAACGAGATCTTCGGCCCGATCGACATCACGGCGTTCCGTCAGGGCCAGTACCAGAGGCGCATGGACGGCATGCTGCCGCAGTCGGACATCGTCTTCCTGGACGAGGTCTTCAAGGCCAACAGCGCCATCCTGAACTCGCTCTTGAGCGTGCTGAACGAGCGCCTCTACACCGTGGGCTCGAGCGTGGTGAAGGTGCCGCTCGTGTCGTGCTTCGGCGCGTCGAACGAGGTGCCCAACGACGACGACCTCATGGCCGTCTTCGATCGATTCCTCATCCGCTACAAGAGCGACAACCTCGACAGCTACCACTTCCAAGAGCTGCTCGTGCGCGGCCTCGAGCACGAGGTCTCGAAGATCACGGGCGAGTACGATCGCCTCCAGCCGTTCCTCGCGGCGCAGGATCTCCGCGGCCTCCACGTCTTCCTCGCGGAGCGCATGCGCCAGGTCCCCGAGTCGTTCCTCTCGCAGTACAAGGGCCTGGTCTTCCAGATCCGCGCCGAGGGCGTGTCCATCTCGGATCGCCGCGCGGTGAAGATGCTCAAGCTCTTCGTGGCGAGCGCGTTCCTCGACAACCGTGCGGCGCCCGATCCGAGCGACTTCTTCTTGCTCAAGCACACGTGGAACAACCTCGATCAGGCCGAGATCCTCGACGGAATCGTCGGCCCCGTGCTCGAGACCTGGTACCGCGAGCACCCCGAGGCCCGACGTGTCGGCGCGACGGACGTGGGCATCGGGGCGCTGCTCGAGGAGATCAACCGCATCCGCGATCTGCTCACGGGCGACCGACCGCTCTCGGACATCCAGCTCTTCAGCCAGCTCAAGGCGCTGAACGAGATCAAGGCCGCGCTCTCGGCGATCAACACGCGCCCCGCACAAGAGGCGATCGGCCGCGTCGATCAGCTCCTCGGCCACGTGTTCCAGTCCGGCAAGTTCTCTCAGTGAGCCGATGATCTCGCTCACGGCAGAGCAGTCGCGCGACGTCGGGAGCCTCGGGTTCTCGCTCGTCGAGGCGGACAATCCGATGCTCGCGGTGCGCGCGGCGCAGTGGCGCAACTCGCTCGCGCGCGTGGGGCTCGCGGTGCCCTTCTGGTGCGTGCACGACCTCGGTCTCCTGCTGGTGCATGCGCCGTCCGACCTGCGTCTGCGTCGCTCGATGGAGAAGGCGAGCCTGCCCCCCGAGGTGCAGCGCGGGCTCGAGAGCTGGAAGAAGCTGCTCCACGAGATCGCGCAGACCGAGATGGTCGAGAAGTCCCGCAGCTGGAAGCTCTCGGACGCGCTCGTGGTCGTCGTGCTCCTGCGTGTGCTCGGGCCCGTGTACGAGCGACACCTCGGGCCCGGTCGTCGACCCGTCGCGGTGCCCGTGCCCGTCGATCCCGAGGTCTACTCGGGCCTCGACGCGCGCCTGCTCCAGCTCTTCTCCGCCAGCGACCGCCGGGCCGATGCGTCGTTCCTCTTCCACCTCGTGAACGAGAGCGTTCGTCTGCTCACCTCGATCGAGCAGATCGACCTCGACACGCTGCGCCTGCTCGGGATGTTCGGGGCCGACGCGACGGCGGCGAGCGCGTTCGGCGCCGTCGATCTGCTCAACGTCCTCGAGAGCCCCGACGCCAACGACGTGGTGAACTTCTCGCTCGATCTGCTTCCGTCCGTGCTCGAGACGCGACGCGCGACGGGCGCACAGACGTTCTCCACCGACGGCTACGCAGGCCTGGCGCGACGCGGCTCGCTCGACTCGCTCATGCTCTCGGAGCTCGCGTACGACGAGGATCTCTTCGATCAGCGCTACTCGGAGAACGAGGTCTTCTACTACTCGCGCGACAAGACGCGCGAGGACGAGCGGCGCTGTCACTACCTCTGCGTCGACACGACGGCCTCGATGCGCGGGCAGCGCAGCGTGTTCGCGCGGGGCCTCGCGCTCACGCTGATCAAGAAGCTCCAGCTCCGCGGCGAGGACGTGTTCTTCCGCTTCTTCGACTCGCGCCTCTACGAGCTCCACCAGGCGCGGGCGAAGAAGAAGGCACAGGGCGTCGACATCCCGTACGTGCTCTCGTTCAAGGGCGAGCACGGGCGCAACTACGCGAAGGTCTTCGGCCTGCTGGCGAACGAGGTCGCTCGGCTCGCGAAGCGCGAGAAGAAGAGCGTGACGCTCTACCTCGTGACGCACGCGGAGTGTCACGTGCCGATGGACGCGATCGAGCGCCTGCGCGCGCACGCGCAGCTCTACGGCATCTTCATGCTGCCGAGCTCGGGCGAGCTCGATCTCGAGTACCTGCCCCGCCTCCACAAGGTGCAGATCGTCACTCAGGCCGCGCTCGAGCAGCGCGAGGAGCGCGCCAAGCGCGCCATGGATATCGTCGACGACGCCGCCGGCGACGCGCACGCCAAGGGCAAGGGCGAAGGTCGCACGTCGATCCCGCCCGGGCGTCGATCGGTTCCGCCGTCGAGCGAGAACGAGCAGCGCCTCGCGGATCTCGAGGCCGCGGAGAAGGAGCTCGGTCAGCTGCTGGGCGCGCCGCCCGGAGGACGCCCGTGAGCTCGGCAACCTTCGACAAGCGCGCGACCGAGCAGCGTGCACGCCGCGCGATGGAGACGCGCCAGTACGACGAGGCGCTGGTGAGCCTCTGGCAGCTCGCGTCGCGCGCGAACGTCACCGAGGACGAGTTCAAGAACGTCGTCAAGGACATGGCGAGCTCGTACGCAGCGCTCGGCCGCACGCGCGCCGCCGCCTCGGCCCGCCTCTACCTCGGAGACAAGAACGGCGCGTTCAACGCCTCCTCGATGCCCCTCGATCGCGCGCGCGTGCAGGTCGACGCCAAGGATCACGCGGGCGCGGCGCAGTCGTTCGAGGACGCGGGCTGGCTCGGGCATGCGGCCATCCAGTGCGAGATCGTGAAGAACGATCGCGGCGCGCGCGTGCTCTGGGATCGACTCGCGTCCGATCCGCGCCTCTCGAGCGACCTCTACACGGCCGGCCTCGTGCACTTCAACCTCGGGCGCGCGTGCCTGCGCCTCGGCGATCGCGGCGCGGGACGCAAGGCGATCGTGCACGCGATGCACTTGCTCACCGCGGCCGCGGATGGCTTCGAGGCCAAGGGCCAGCGCGAGCGCGCGTTCGATTGCTACGGCGTGCTCCTCACCATCGGCAAGGAAGGCAGCTTCGAGAACCTCGCCGAGGGCTACCTCAACTGCATCCGCATCCTCCGAGAGGACGGCCTCAAGTACTACGTCATCCAGTACTACGAGGACTTCCAAGCCCTCGCGATGCAGAGGAACGAGCTGCACGCCGCCGCGACGCTCTTCCGCGAGGCCGCCGACTACTCGCGACGACAAGGCATGCCGTACGCGCGCCACTACCGGTTCAAGGGTGCGGAGGCGAGCATGCAGCAGGGCGAGCGTGTGCTCGCCGACGGCGGCAGCCCCGAGATGGCGGAGAACGCGTTCGCCGCGGCCATCGACGGCTTCAACGAGCTCGGCCTCTACGGCAAGGTGCGCGCGCTCTACGGCAAGCTCTCGACGCTCGAGCTCGGCGACAAGCGCAAGGCTCGCTACGAGCGCCTCGCCAAGCGCCTCGAGGCGATGCCCGACGATCCCACCCCGATGCAGGGCTTTCCCGACTACCTGCGCATGGCGACGGCGTATCCCGAGATCTGGATCCTGGACGTGCTCGAGTGGGAGCAGGGCGGCGATCCCGCCGAGACGATGATCGACGTCGCGCTCGATCGGCGCTGGGCGGACTTCCAGCGCCGGCGCGCGATGCTCGTGCGACTCAAGCAGCTCGGTACGTCGGAGGGAACGCCAGGCGTGCAGACGACCACCGAGCTCGCCGAGCTGCTCGGGTCCGTCGAGCTCTACGTGTGCCTCGCGCCGCTCGAGAAGATGATGTCGCACGAGGACCTGCGCGTGCGGGCCGCCGCCATGAAGGCCACACGCAAGCTCTTCTTCAAGCGCTCCTTCGTCTCCATCGCGCAGGGCCTCGCCGACACCGCACCCGAGGTCCGACGCGAGGCGCTCGGGTGCGTGCAGTCGCTCCACTTCGTGCACGCGCTCGATCCACTCTCGCGCATCTACCGGGAGTCGCCCGAGCCCGAGGTGCGACGCGCCGCGCTCGCGTCGATCGGCAAGGTGAACCGCGTGGAGGCGGTCGAGCTCCTGATCGAGGCGTTCAGGAACGGCGATCGGCAGGACAAGGACGTGGCTCGGGAGAACCTCCTCCGCAGCGATCAGCCGGACGCGCGGGAGATGCTTCGTCGCGAGGCCGCGGCCGAGAGCGGACCACTGCGCGCGGAGCTCGAGCACATCCTCCGTGCCCTGGGAGGCTGATCCCGCGCGGATCGGTTTCGGGCATCCTCGAGAGGTGAGAATTTCCTCGCGCGACGGAACCGATCCCCGAGCGCGGTCGTAGAGGCTGGATGCCGGCGACCGCCGACCGACCGTCGCAGTCCGGGCGGACCCTCACCGAGGTGCGTCAGCGACGGTCCTCCGTGTTCGAGCCGCGGCCGACCGTCGTGGACGCACCTCGCATCGAGGACCGACCCACCGCCGGCACCGTGCTCGATGGTCGCTACGAGGTAGGCGAGCTCCTCGGGCAAGGCGGCATGGGCTACGTGCTGGCGGCGACGCACACGGTGCTCGGCAAACGCCTGGCGGTGAAGGTGCTGAAGCGCGAGATGACGCGCGACCCCGAGATGGCCGAGCTCTTCCGCGAAGAGGCGCGAGCCGCGAGCTCGATCGGTCACCCGAACATCGTCGAGGTGAGCGATTTCGGGACGCTGCCGAGCATCGATGGGTCGCCTGGCGCGAGCTACTTCGTGATGGAGCGCCTCGAGGGTGTGTGCCTCGCGGACCTGATCAGCCACGGACCGATGGAGGTGCGACGCGCCGTCGAGATCGTTCGTCAGATGGCGAGCGCGCTCCACGCGGCGCACGAGCGCGGCATCGTGCACCGTGACGTGAAGCCGGAGAACGTGATCCTCACGACGCGTGCAGGCCGCGCCGATCACGTGAAGATCCTCGACTTCGGCCTCGCGAAGCTCGGTCACGACGATCTCCGCGTGATCGGTACGCCCGAGTACATGTCGCCCGAGCAAGGCCGCGCGCGCGGCGTCGATCGTCGCTCGGACGTGTACTCGCTGGGCATCGTGCTCTACGAGCTGCTGACCGGGACGGTGCCGTTCCTCGATCGTGATCCGCTCCTCCTCCTTCGCAAGCACGCGCTCGAGGCGCCGCCTTCGGTGAAGAGCCTGCGCGCGGATCTCCCCGACGACGTGGTGCGCGCGATCGAGCGCGCGATCGAGAAGAGGGCGTCCGATCGACCGCAGACGATGGAGGACTTCATCCTGCTCCTCGCCTCGATCGAAGCGCCTACGCCGACGATGCAGGCGCGACGCTCCCAGCCAGTGGTGGCGATCGGTCTGGTCGACGCCGGTCCTCAGGCGCTCGATCCGAAGAAGCCGCGCCCGTCCTTCTCGGTGCCATCCACCCGACCGACCACGCCCACGACGCAGGCTCCCTCCTCGAGCGGGTGGCTCGTCCCCGTCGCGGTCCTCGTCGTCGCCGCATGCGTCACGATCGCAGGCATCGTGATCTTCGGCGCACGATCGGAGCCCGCGGCGCCGAGCGCAGCATCGAACACCGCGCCGCTCGATGGCGCCGCCATTCTCACTGCGCCCGCTGCCCCCGAGCTCGCGGGGCCGGCGGTGATCGCGACGACGCCGAGCTCGAGCGTCACGCCGACGCGCGACGAGCACTCGCACGGAGGCAGCGGCGAGCGCGTGCACTCGGTCGTGACCCCGACGTCGAGCAGCGATCCCGGCATGGGAGCAGGTGAGGTCCAGAGACCGACCGACATGCAGGGCCTCTACTACGCCGATCAGAACTTGCTCGATCCCTGGGAGCACTGACTCAGCCGTCGAGGATCTCTCGGACGCGCGCGACCAGCACGGCGGGCGAGTAGGGCTTCTGGAGGAACGAGGTGCCGCTCGAGACGCCGCGCAGCGTGATCGACTCGTCGATGTAGCCGCTCGTGAAGAGGACCTTGGTGCGGGGATGGAGCTCGCTCACGCGTGCCGCGAGCTCGGCACCGTCGAGGTTCGGCATCACGACGTCGGTGACGAGAAGATCGGGGCCCTCGCGTAGCTGACGGATGGCGTTCATGGCGTCGAGTCCGTCCCGAGCCGTCAGCACCTGATAGCCCTTGCTCGCCAGCACGCGCGCCGTCACGCGTCGGACCGAATCGTCGTCCTCGACGAGCATGACCCTCTCGCTGCCGCCGCGTGTGGCGCGCTCTCCATCCGCGGGGCCCACCAACGGCGAGGGCGCAGCCGCCGGCAGATGGATCGTGAACGCCGCGCCACGACCTGGCTCGCTCTCCACGTCGATCACCCCGCCCGCTTGGTGCACGACTCCGTACACGACGGCGAGCCCCAGGCCCGAGCCCTTGCCTCGTGGCTTGGTGGTGAAGAAGGGCTCGAAGATTCTCGAGCGCACGTCTGCGCTCATCCCCGCACCGTCGTCGCGCACTTCGAGCACCGTGTGCTCACCAGGCAGCAGGCCCGGATGAGCGCCGGGGCCCACGTTCGCGGCTCTCGTGACGATCTCGAGCCGTCCGCCGCGAGGCATGGCGTCTCGCGCGTTGACCGCGAGGTTGAGCACGACCTGCGCCCACTGACCGGGATCGATCTTCACGGGGGGCGCGCTTCGATCGAGCCGCGTGACCAGTGTGACGTCCTCCCCGATCAGGCGCCGCAGCATCTTCTCGGTGTCGGCGACGACCGTCGAGAGATCCATCACCCGGGGCTCGACCACTTCCTGACGCGTGAAGGCCAGGAGCTGACGCGTGAGCGCCGCGCCGCGCAG
The DNA here is from genome assembly GCA_017303575.1 of Deltaproteobacteria bacterium. Taxonomy (GTDB): domain Bacteria; phylum Myxococcota_A; class Polyangia; order Polyangiales; family Sandaracinaceae; genus JAFLCL01. The sequence continues at coordinate 56,039 of JAFLCL010000010.1, read as the reverse complement.
CGCCGCTTCGAGCGCGTCACTCGCGAGGTCGGTGACGTCGGGCCGATCCGCCACCGCTTCGCACATCATCTCCGCAGAGCTCACGACGACAGTGAGGAGGTTGTTGAAGTCGTGCGCCACGCCGCCCGCGAGACGTCCGATGGACTCCATCTTCTGCGTCTGGCGCAGGTGCTCCTCGAGGGCATGCCGCGCGGTCACGTCCTCGGTGATGCCGGCCATGCGTGTCATGCGGCCGTCGGCGTCACGGACCACGAACGCGCGATCGTGCAGCCAGCGCGTCGTCCCGTCGGGCCACTGGATCCGGTACTCGAGGTCGTGCCCGCCCGACGGACCGCTCCGCCAGACCTCGCTGACTCGGACGCGATCGTCGGGGTGCACGGCGTTGAGGCCGTCGAAGATGTCGTTCGCGAGCGTGGTGACGCTCCGCTTCCACACGGACTCGTAGGCAGGGCTCACGTAGAGCAGCTTTCCGGTGTCGACCTCGGCCAACCAGAAGACCTCGCGGATGGACTCGGCCATCTGGCGGAAGCGGACCTCACCCGCCTCGAGCTCGCGCCGTGTGCGTAGCTGCTCGGTGATGTCGCGACACGCGACCGTGAAGAGGCTCGAGCCTCCGACCATCACGTGCGCGAACGAGGTCTCGAGCTGGACGCGCGTCCCATCGGCGCGAAGACCCTCGACGTTCGCCCGCCTCGCGCCCGGCGCGCGCCCTCTCACGCTGCGCACGTGCTCGGCGTGTCGAGCACGGTGCTCCGCGGGCACGAGCGCGTCCACGTGGCGGCCGACGAGATCCCCAGGTGGGTAGCCGAAGATCGCGTGCGCCGCGGGGTTCGCGAGCACCACGTGTAGCGTGTCGTCGAGCGCCAGCACTCCGTCGAGCGCGGAGTCGATGATGGACGCCAAGCGCTGCTCGCTCTCGCGGCGCCCCGCCTCGGCCTCACGACGCGCCGTCGCGTCCTCGGCGAAGATGATGATGCCCGCGATCTCACCCTCTGCGTCACGCCAAGGGTGGACGGCCCAACGCAGCCAGTGCTTGCGGCCCGAGGGATCGAGCCATTCGTCGTCGTCGTGCGACGAGATCTTCCCCTCGAGACCGAGCCGGCGCGCGGCGCGCCAGTGCTCGGGAACGTCGGGCAGCACGTCGTCGTGGTAGAGGCCCACGAGCTCCTCGCGCCCGCCGCCGTGCTCCTGCACCCAGCGCTGGCTGACGGCGAGGTAGCGCATCTCCCGATCGAAGATGGCGATGGACACGGGCGCCTGCGCGATGACGAGGCGCGTGAGATCGTGCGCCGCGGCGAGCTGGCTCCTCGCGGTGCGACGCTCGGTGACGTCGTGGCAGATGCCCTGCCACAGCGTGCGATCACCGTCGCGGCGCTCGGGCGCCAGCGAGCGCGCCTCGGCCCAACGAGTGTGCCCGTCCGGCCGCACGATCCGGAACTCCATGTGGAACGCGGAGAGCGCGTGCGCGGATGTCTCGATGGCGCTCATCAGCGCTGGCAGATCGGCGGGCAGCACGCGGTCGAAGATCGTCGCGGCATCCTCCCGAGCGGCGTCGAGATCGATCGCGAAGAGGTCGACGAGACCGGCGGAGGCCTCGGGTAGGCTCATGCGTCCGTCATCGTGCAGGCAGAACGTGTAGATCCCCCACGGCCCCGCAGATCCGGAGTCAGGACCGGTCATCGGCGAAGGGTCGCGCGTAGGCACCGCCCTTCTTTCGGTCTGGAGGCGGGGGTTCTTGAGCCGGCGAGCCCAGAGAACGAAGGGACCGAGAAAGAAATGGGGGCGCCTTGCGGCGGGAGCGCAGCACCCCCTGGAGCAGGAGTCGAGTCGAGGAGCGCAGCGACGAGGCGAGCCGGCGATCGGACACGCGCGCAGCTCACGGAGTGAGCGAGCACGGGAGAACCCGGGACAGCTCGAGGGGCCAGAGGTCCCAGACAACTCAAATCAGAACCAGCCGGCGGCCGTGAGACCGAGCGTGTCGTCGCTGATCATCGGCGCGGGGATGACAGCGATCGGGGCGCGGAGCTCGGGCCGTGCGCCGCCCTGATAGTGGAGCAGCCACGGGATGATGTAGCCGCTCAACCAACCGACCGCCGCGCCCGTGAGCACGTCGGTGAGGTACTCGTGATCGCTCATCACGCGGAGCATGCCGACGGCCGTCGCCAGCAGCGTCGCGCTGACGCAGGCCGTCGAGTCCCAGCCTACGTCGCCGAGGACCGGCATCGCCGAGTGATGCAAGCACGTGAGCGCCGCGCCCGTGAAGGCATTGGCTGCGTGGTTCGAGAAGAACGACTGCGTGGCGAAGCGCGAGTCGCAGTGTGGCGACGTGTCGCCCGCCTCGCAGGCGGTGTCGAGCGGGCGCTGACGGCGCGCGAGCAGCGAGGTCACGCGCCAGACGACGAGCGAGACGACGTAGGCCTCGATGCTGATGAGCCCCATCTGGAACGCCGCGTCCCAGTTGCCGTCGCCGATGCCGACGGCGAGGAACGCATCCACCACGACGGGGAACGCCATGTTCACCCACATGAGCACGTCGGCCGCGATGCGCGCGTTGTCACGCTCGGCGAACGTGTTCAGGCGCAGGCCCGATCGCACGCCCTCGTCGAACAAGAGACCGCCTCGCCAGTTGGGCGTGAACGACGAGTTCGGCAGGAGCTCCGACGCGACGAGGAGCGCGCCGAGACCGACCGTGAGCACCGCTTCGTCGAACGAATAGCGAGGCCACTCGTCGCGCCACTGCACTCGGTGCTGCTCGCGGTCTTCCTCGAGCCCCGGCTCGTCGAGCGCGTCGGTCAGCGCGGCCATCACGTCCTCGCCACGCGCATCCTCGGCGACCTCGGGTCGCTCGCGCTCGGACTCGCCCGTCTCGCCTTCGTACGCAGCGGCGGGCTCGGTCGACGCCGCACCTGCTGCCTCCACGGCCTCGCTCGCCGACTGCGGCGCCCGCGTCTCCGCTTCGCCTTCGGTTGCCTGCGCGTGCGCGCGCGCCGGCAGCCACGCGAGCGCCTGCAGGCACGCGAGCGAGAGCGCGATCCACACGATCGGGGCGAGAGGACGCGCGCGGGCGGGCACGGAGCGGTTGTAATCCTCGCGCCCTCGACGAGACAAGGCGTTCACCTCACGATCGGACCCGGACGTGCCGACCCGCTACGACCAACAGTTCCGCCGCATCGCACGCTCGCTCTCGAGCCTCGAGCTGATGCGCGCCAGCGGTGACGACGTCGCGGAGTCGTCTGCCGAGCTCGTGCTCGACAAGGACGTGGGGCGTCGCTTCCTCGACTTCTACGGCGATCAGGGTCTCCGCCTCGCGCTCGAGCGCTACGGGATCCAAGGCGCGCTCGCGCGACGCGGCTATCCCGAGACCACGCTGATCACGCGTACGGGCGACGATCGTCACGCGCTTTTCGTCGAAGCCGACGTCGACGGAACGCGCGAGCGGCTCATCGAGCTCGTGGTGCGACGTGATCACCTCGTGCCGCACCTCGCCGCGCAAGGACTCCCGGCGCTGCGTGATCACTACCGCGTGCTCACCATCGACTGGCTGCTCCTTCGTCATCCGCGGGGACGCTTCAGTGCCGAGCGTCCGAGGCTTCCGGGTCAGGACGCACCGGGCTTGGGGATCGGCTGGCGCGTGATGTCGATGCTCGCGCGGGTCGTCGCGCGGCTCGAGCTCGACGGCATGGTCACTGTCGCCGAGTATCTGCACAACGCCGAGCACTACGCGCGCGAGATGCCGTGCTTCGACCCCGTGCATCACGGGCGCCTGCGCGCGTTGCTCGATCTGCTCCGCGCGGAGCACGAACTCGACACGGCGCAGGCGAGCTGGGCGATGGAGTGGGGCCTCGTGCGCACGCGCGCCGACGACGCGGTGCTGAGGTGGCGCGGCGAGCTGATGGTCGCGACGGAGGACGACTCGCTGCGCGCCTACCTCGACTCACCGATGCACGCCGAGCTGGCCGAGAGCGCGCGCAAGGCCCATCGCCTCTGGCTCGACCGCGCGGCGTTCGACGCGCGCTGGGCCTCGGAGTGCGCGACGCTGACCGGCGAGAACGCGCCCGGGGGCTCCTAGTTCGGGCTGTTTTGTGGCGCTTTTCGCGTTTCGCCGCTACGCACTCCGGGTCCCATGCCCACGACGATCCCGCCCCTCGCCCTGTCGCGTTCGACGCCCTCGCTGCTCGTGGTCGCGACGTGCGTGAGCGTCCTCGGCTGTGGCGCGTGTGGGTCGACGAGCACGCAGGAGCGCGCCAGCGAGCCGGCGCCCACGAGCGAGACGGCGGACGAGCCGACGCCCCCGACGACCTCCGTGTCCGTCGATCCGCCGCCCACGGCCGCCGAGCCACCCGGACCGACCGAGCCCGCGCCCGCGGTCGCGATCACGACGCGCGTCGAGCGCGGCGAGGTGCACGTGTCGATCAGCAACGAGACCGAGGAGACCGTGTCCTTCGCCTCTCGGTTGGTGCTCGAGTCGCGTCAGGGCGAGGTGTGGACGGAGAACACGAGCCGCGGCGCGTTCGTCGCGCGGCTCGATGCGGAGCACGCGCTTCCCGCGTGCGCAGAGCTCGTGCGCGGCGCGAGCCTCGAGCTCTCGTTCCCTTCCCTCGCGGGCGATCCCGCCCCCTCGGTGTCGTCGGTGCCAGCGGGCGAGCACCGCTTCGTGGTCCTGGGCTGTCGAGGCACCGGACGCACCGAAGGCGCCGCCTTCAGGGCGTCGCCGTAGTCGGCGCGGGCTCCGCGGGAGCCACCTCGGGCGGCGGTGCTTCGCTCGGCGCTGCTTCGCTCGGTGCACCTTCACTGGGCGCCGCTTCGCTGGGCGCACCTTCGGTCGGCGCAGGAGCTTCAGGGGCCGAGGGCGCCTCGATCGTCGGGGGACCGGCTGCTTCTCCCGTCGGCGGCGTGGTGCTCGAGGGATCGCGCTGCCCCTCGCGCGCGGCCTCGCGCTCCGCCTCGACGCGCTGCTGTTCCTCGAGCTGGCCGAGCTCGGGCACGATCACGCGCACGCCACGCTCGAGGAAGTAGCTGGCTCCCACCATCATCGCGAACGGCACCGCGATCGTGAGCAGCGCGGTCAGCGCGCCCACGCCCGAGCCCATGCGAGTCGTCGCGCGCATCGTGCTCAGCAAGAGCACGAACGGCACCATCGACACGAGCATCGCGAAGAGCGCGCCCGCGCCGCCCGCACCACCCGGCATCGCGAGCGGAACGGCCCACTGCGCCAGGAAGAACAGCGCGAGCAGCCAGCCTCGGTAGAGCATCGCGCGCATCGGCGCGTCGGGATGGCCCTTCTCCGCGAAGGCGTTCGAGAGGCTCACGAACGGCAGCGCGAGCGCGAGCCACTGTCCGAGCCCGACGATCACGCCGAGGCCCGCGGCGCGCGCGACGTCGTACGCGATCGCCTCGTCGGTCGGATCGCCCTGCGTCTGCACGGCGAAGGAGCTGCCGAAGAGCAGGTGCGCCGTGTACGGAACGATCCCCGAGATCGCCGCGAGCGGCACGAACGTGAGGAGGAAGAAGAGCAGCGCGCGGCCCGTCCCATCGGCGCGGAACGAGGGCGCGGTGAGCACCGGCGAGCCCGCATCGCCGATCGTGCCGACGAAGCGCGAGACCAGGCCGCGGCTCGGGTCCTCCCAGGGCACCGCAGGCGCGGGGTGTCGCACGACGCACGCGTGACAACGTCGAAGCGCGCCGTGCCAGCACGACAGGCACGCGAACGAGCCACAGCGCGGGCAGATGACGAGCGCCGGCCGATCGGAGTGCTCCGCACACGTCGAGCCCTCGGGCGGGCTCTCGATGGCAGGCTCTTCTTCTCGCTCTCGCTCGGGCTCCACGCTGTCTCCGGCTACGGGACGGCGAAGGGAGCACGGCCATCCCCTGCCAGCAAGCGAATCAAAGGCCGTAGCGAATGCGCACGACGGTCCGTACGAGCACGTCGGCCGTCACCTCGAGCGCCGCCGAGGCGAAGCTCGGCGCGGAGAGCCCGCCGCCGACGTTTCGCGAGAAGCCGTAGCCCTCGGTCGGGATGCCGAACACGCCAGTGTCGAGCTGACGGTCGTCGTCGGCGTCGTGGTAGAGGCCGATCGCGTAGGTGCCTGGGCGCGGGAGCGTGAAGACGCAGCGCGATCGGCCGTCGCGCACGGGCGAGATGCAGTTCGATGCGGCGTGCTGTCCCAGCCAGCTCCCAGCGTCGGCGTAGGCGCCCGCGCGCACGTGGCCCTCTCCGCGTAGCCCCTCGACCACGAGCTCGAGCCGCGGTCCCGTGGGCGTCGCGGTCGTCGGCGGAGGTGTGGCGTCCTGCGCGCGGATCGGCGTGATGCTGGCGGCGCAGGCGATCGCGGCCCCGACGATCACGGGGGCCCACGGATGCAGTCGAGGCGGTGCAGCGTGCATGGTCGTCGCTCCTGGCGCGAGGCAGGAAGGTGAGGATGGGGTGGATGACGCGCCGCGTCCATGGGGGATTCCGCAACGTTTTGTGTCACCGTCTCGGACCGCCATGAGCCTGCCCTCCGGTGTCACCCTCCCCGCGCTCTGGGCACACCGCGGCGCGAGCGCGCTCGCCCCCGAGAACAGCGACGCTGCCTTCGTCCGTGCGATCGAGGATCGCGCCGACGGCGTCGAGCTCGACGTGCGCGGGGCGCGGTGCGGCACGGTCGTGGTGGCCCACGATCCGACGCTCGATCGCGTCGCTCGCCGGAGCGGCGTGGTGGCGGAGATGAGCGCCGAGGAGCTCGCCGCGGTGGAGCTCGTCGACGGTGCAGACCGCACGAGCCGAGGCATCCCCACGCTCGACACGGCCATCGATCGCATCGTGGGCGCCGGCCTCCGCCTCAACGTGGAGATCAAAGGTGACGTGCCCGATCGCCTGCGCCTCGCGCGCAGCGTCTCGGCCCTCTTGGCGCGTCGATCGGAGGCGGAGCGCGCGCTCGTGATCGTCTCCTCGTTCCGCCCCGAGATCCTCCTCGCCATCCAGGCCGCGCCCGCGCACGTGCCCACCGGCTTCCTCTTCGATGGCGAGAACACCGGCCGCTACCGCGCCGCGGCGCTCGTCCGCGCGATCCGCCCCGATGGGGTCCACCCGCAGTACCGGCTGGCCGACCGCGCCTCGGTCGCATCATGGAAGCAGCGCGGATTGTTCGTGAACGTGTGGACCGTCGACGACGAAGAACGCCTGCGGATCCTGGCCTCTCACGGCGTGGACGGCATCATCACCAACGACCCGCAGCGGGCGCGCCGGGCCCTCCTACCGTCGGAGCGTTGACGGCGTCCCGCCCCGACGACGAGGGCGTTCCATTGCCACGGCGCGTCTCCCGCACTACAAGGGCCGGCCATTCGTTTGGACTTGCTCGGTGCGGACCGGGCTACGTGGGTCCGAGACCGGAGGTCGTGTGGCGAGAAGGCGTAGAAATCAGGACGAGTACTACGACGAGACGAGCGAGCGTGATGATCACGTCAAGCTCGACGGCGTGATCACGAACGTGTTCGCAGGCGGACAGTTCGAGGTGAAGACGGACGCGGGCGCGGTCGTGCGCGCGCAGCTCTGCGGCCGCATGCGCAAGTACCGCATCCGCGTGATCCTCGGCGATCGCGTGACGGTGGCGCTCTCGCCGTACGACCTCACGCACGGCATGATCGTCTACCGCGCGAAGTGATCTGCGCCGCACCGCTCGCGAAGGGCGGCTGACGATGCGGCGCCGAGCGATCGGCGCCGTCAGCGGACGCGGCGGATCTCACTGAGCCCGAGGCGGTAGGGGAACGAGGCGTCGGTGCGGTGAGCGCCGACCCAGATGCGGTATGCGCCCGCAGGCCAGAGCACGCGCGTGATGTTGGGGTGATCGCCCTCGGAGGCGTCGCACTGCACGGTCTCGTCGGGCGCGACCACCACCAGCGTGGTGCTCTCGGTCGCCTCCGCGACGTAGATCTGGAAGAAGTCGAGCTCGTCCTGCAGCGTCAGCACGTGCGAGGGACGCGCAGTGACGTAGCCACGACACGTGGCGCCGAGGCCGGCGACGTCGACCGGGTCTTCGTCGGGCGTCAGCGTGCCCTCGAGGAAGCGCGGATCGGGGAGGAAGCCGCGGCGCAGGCGGAGGTCGCCCTGCGAGCCGGTCTCGGGCTGCGTCTCGAGGCCCGCCTCGATCGCCATCGAGAGGCGCTCGCCCTCTTCACCTCGACGCACGCCCGGACGAATGCTGCGCGTCTCGGTGATCTCGAGCTCGAAGTGGCGCGCCGCATCGTCGGCGACCGCGCCATCCACGCCGACCCAGATCGCGAGCTCGCCCGGATCGAAGTGGCCCTCGATCGCGGGGTGATGACCGAAGCGATCGTCGCTGCAGAGCACGGTCTGGCCGCTCCGCACTGCGAGCGTGAGATCGGCCACCCCCGTCGCGAACACGCGGAGGAAGCCGAAGCGCGTCTCCATGCGGATCCGCTGCGTGGGCTCCTCGCTCGAGAGCCCCACGCAGTCCGGCGCGAGCCGCGCGAGCTGCATCGAGGGCGCGAGGTCGCCGCGGAACACGATCGGGTCGGGCACGAAGCCGGTGCGCAGTGCGAGCGGTGCGCCCAGCGGCATGGCGACGCGACGCTCCGACAGCGCCCGGCTATCCGTCGACACCTCGACGCGCGTGCCCTCGGCCTCCTGCGCGAGCGCGCCGATCGTGGTGCCGACCGCGAGCATCGTCGCGAGCGATGCGACCGTCGCGCGTGCTCGAGGCGAATGCTCGACCCGATCGGACACGATCAGACCGACCGAGCGCCGTGCTCCTCGAGGAAGCGGCGCGCGAGCATGCGACGCGTCTCGATCGCGGGGTTGGCCTCGATGCCTTGAGCCTCGAGCTCTCGATCGACGTGCACGAGGACCTGCTTGGCGCGCGCGATCGCCTCGCCCTTGAGGCCCTGCGAGAGGAAGCGCTCGGCCTGGGTGAGCATCATGTCGAGGCGCTGGGTCGCGTTCGTGGTGCGTACGGACATCGTGACGGCGAGTCTACCTCACGCGCTCGCGCCAGGCCGGGCTCGATGCAGCGCGTCATGCGCGAGGCTCACGCCTCGTCGGCGAGTCGCGGTAGAACCCTCGCCATGAGACGCGTCAAGATCGTCTGTACGCTCGGGCCTGCGGTCACCAACCCCGAGATGATGAGCAAGCTCGTCGCCGCAGGCATGGACTGCGCGCGCCTGAACTTCTCGCACGGCAGCCACGAGAGCCACGCGGCCGCGGCCAAGCTGGTGCGCGAGGCGGGCGCCAAGGCGGGCCGTCCGATCGCGATCCTCGCCGATCTCTGCGGCCCGAAGATGCGCGTCGGCAAGTTCCCCAAGGGACCGATCGAGCTGGTCGTCGGGCAGCGCTTCACGCTCACCAATCGCGACATCCCGGGCGACCACACGATCGTGAGCCAGACCTACGCGCCTCTGCCCGAGGACGTCACACCGGGCACGATCATCCTCCTCGACGATGGCCTCCTCCGGCTGCGCGTCGTGGAGACGAACGCGACCGACGTGATCACCGAGGTCGAGATCGGCGGCGAGCTCAGCGACAAGAAGGGCCTCAACGTCCCGGGCGCGAAGCTCTCGACCCCCGCGCTCACGCTCAAGGATCGCGAGGACCTGCTCTTCGCGGTGAACACGCTCGCGGTCGACTACCTCGCGCTCTCGTTCGTACGGCGCGCCGAGGACATCGAAGAGGCCAAGGCGATCGCGCGCGGCACGCCCATCATCGCGAAGATCGAGAAGCCCGAGGCGATCGACAACCTCGCGTCGATCCTCGACGCTGCCGACGGCGGCGCGATGGTCGCGCGCGGCGATCTCGGCGTCGAGGTGGGCGCAGAGTTCGTGCCGCTCATCCAGAAGCGGATCATCCGCGAGGTGAACGCGCGCGGAAAGCTCGTCATCACCGCGACGCAGATGCTCGACTCGATGATCAGGAACCCGCGGCCCACGCGCGCCGAGGCGGCCGACGTCGCGAACGCCGTCCTCGACGGCACCGACGCGATCATGCTCTCGGGCGAGACCGCGAGCGGCAAGTACCCGATCGAGTCGGTGCAGATGATGGACGCCATCTCGAAGGAGGTGGAACGTGAGCACTTCAAGACCGCCAAGGGCGCAGCAGACCTGCCGCCGCTGCCCGAGAGCTGGGGCTTCACCAACGCCGCTGCCACGGCCGCAGCGCGCATGAGCTACCTCGTCTCGCTCAAGGCGATCGTCACCTTCACGCGCGACGGACGCACCGCGCGCATCCTCAGCGAGAACCGCCCGCGCGCGCCCGTCATCGCGATCACCTCTCGCCCCGAGGTCGCGTCGCGCCTCGCGCTCGAGTGGGGCGTCGTGCCGCGCGTCGATCTGCCGCCCGAGGATCTCGAGGAGACGCTGCGTCTCGCGACCTCGCTGCTCGTGCGCGAGAAGATCTGTCAGAAGGGCGACGAGTTCGCGCTCGTGATCGGGTGGCCGCTCTCCGCGGGCACCAACACCATCAAGCTCCACCGGCTCTGAGTTTCCCGCGCCTCCGGCGCTCGATGCGGGGGCCCGACCCCCGCACCCCCATCGGTCCTTCGTCGCTTCGCTCCTCCATCCCTCGCGCCTCAAGGGGGCTTCGCCCCCGCCGGCTGGCCCCCCGAGAGCGGCGTCTCGAGACTTTCTCGGTCTCTGAGTTGTCTGGGTCGAGCGACCTCTGAGACCGAGAAACAATCGATTCACGACCTGAAGGGACGCGGTGGTGGGGGGTCCAGGGCGAGTTCCGCAGGCCGAAGGCCGAGGATGTTTGAGCATCGGACCCCCCTCCGCCGCGGCCCGACTCGAAGCGGGGGATTCTTTCTCGCTCTCTCTGTTCTTAGGAGGCTTCATGCACATCGCCCGCATCGCTCCGTTCCTCCTGATCGCCACGACGCTCGTCGCGTGCGGCAACGTGGGCGCGGGGACCGACGCCGGGACCGATGCACCGCCCGAGCGCTGCGACATCGACTCGGTCTGTCCCGAGGAGCCACCGCTCGCGGGTGGCCCATGCGCTGGGACGCTTCGTTGCGACTACTTCACCTGCGGCGGCCCGCCGTTCGCGGACACGTACGAGTGTCAGGACGGGCAGTGGACCTTCGTGGCCTCGATGTGTCTCGGCGCTCCACCGGTGCTCGCCGAGCTCTGTCGCACGCCCGCGACCAGCTTCGAGGCGGGCGCACGCTTCGTCATCACACCGGACGCTGCGGGCGCCGACCCTTACGTGGACGGGCAGGCCGTGGATCTCGTGATCGGCCCGCAGGGCGGCGCGATGGTGCCCTACCGCGTGCGCCTCGAAGGCGTGGACGCGACCCCCACGTGCATCCACGCGACGGCGCGCGTCACGACCGAGGGCATGAGCGCAGATGGCGACAAGCGCCTACGCCTGCGCTGCGGGAGCACGCTGCGAGTGTACGAGATCCTCCCGCTGTGCCCTCTGCCGGGAGAGCGCGACGTCACGCTCGAGGTCACCGTCGAGGGCCTCGGAACCCAGACCGTGCGGCTCGTCGCTTCGAACGACATGCCCTGCCCCCGCGGCGGTTGATCGTCCTCCCTCAGCGCGACCAGGACGCGAGATCTCCGACCTGCGCCGGCGCGCGCTGCGCCTCCGGCGCGCGCGACGGCGCGAGCGCGAGCAGCGCATCTCCGTGCGCGCCCTCGTCGTCGAGCAGAGCGACGCGCAGCGTGTCGCCCTCGAGCCCAGCGACGACGCGGGCGTGACGACCCCCGGGCGCGACGAGGTGATCGCCGTCCGCTGCGTGCACCATCAGCCAGCCTCCTTCGAGGTACAGGCCGTCTCCGCAGGGCGCGGTCGTCGGGTGCGCCAGCACCGATGCGCCCTCGATCACGTGGCGCACCATCACGCCGTCGGCGCACGTGTAGACCTCACGCGGCCCGACGCCTCGAAGCCGCGCAGGCAAGGTCGCGATCACGGCGAGCGTGGTCGCGTCGTAGACCCGCGTCTCGTCGTCGATCTGCACGGCGATGCTCGCGCCACGGGCGCGGATCGACGTCGTGTTCACGCCTGCCGGCTGCGAGGCGAGCTCACGGCCCTCGCGGTCGCGCAGCGACCATCGAAGGAGGCTCGCGTCGAGCACGCCACCGTCGAGCGCGAAGAGCGGATCGCGTCCCCGATCGAGCGGCCCCTCCCACCGCGCGAGCGGCGAGAGCGTGGGCATCGCGAACAGCGTGCGCACGCCGTCCTCGCCCACGTGCACCAGTCGATCCGCACCGAGATAGAGCAGCTGACGCGTGCGCTCCGCGACGTTGGCGCGGCCCAGTCGCGCACCGGTCCCCGCATCGAACGCACGGAGCAGGCTGCCTCGCGCCATGACGATCGTGCTCGCGTCGGGCGCGATCTCGAAGGGCACGCGGCACGAGGCGGTGGCGCAGGGCGAGACCTCGCGTCGATCGAGCGCGAGCGTCGCACGCACCTCGCCATCGAGGCCCAACACCGAGATCGTGTTGGGCGAGGTCGACACCACCAGGCCCCCTCGTGCAGCGACAGGCTGGACGTCGAGCTCGCGGCTCGTACCGTCCGCGCGCGCGAGGCACCCTTGCCCGACCCATCCCTCGCCGTCGGCGCCGGTGAGCGGGAAGGACCGCGCGGCGCCGCGCTGCTGACCATCGGACGCCAGCGTGGGGCAGGCGCCGAAGACGCGTGTCTCGAACGAAGGCAGGGCGATCGACGCGAACACCGTGGGCACGCCGGACACACCCACGGCGTAGCTCGCGAACCACGGATGGGGGCCGATGCGCGCGCGCAGCCGGTCATCGACGACCTCGAGGCTCGCGTCGCGCGGGCCGAGCCATCGACGTTCCGAGCCCTCGACGGTGGTCACCACGACCTCGCCGTCCGCGATCTCGACCACGTCGCCGCGTGGGCTCAGCTGTCCTGCGTCGAAGCCGTCGCGCGCCACGAGCACGTCGTGCCCCTCCAAGTCGAGGATCCCTCCACGACCGACACCGCCCCACGACTCGTCCGACCACGCGACACGATCGCCCTCGATCACCAACGCCGTGGGCGTGCGCATCTCGACGAACGCGAGCTCGCGTCCGCTCGCGACCTCGCGGATCGACACGCCCGCTCGATCGCCTTCGACTGCGAGCGCTTCTCCGACACCGAGCGCCACGTGCCGACCATCACGCGCGATCCCGACCGAGCGTACGGCGAGCGTGATCGGATCACCGATCGGCGTCAGGCCGTCGGGATCGAGGAGCACGACGGAGCCCTCGGACACGCTGACGATCGGGCTCGCGGCGGGGCCCCATGCGCAGGCGCCCGAGGGCCCTTGCCAGCCCGCGCGCCACGCGAGCGTGCGTGCATCGCGTAGCTCCACGCCTCGGGGACCGCACGTGGCGATCGAGGCGCCATCGGGAGAGAACGCGATCGACACCTCGCCGATCGGGACGCGCTGCTCGTGACCACCGTCGAGGTCGCGCACGACGAGCGCACGATCTCCGTGCGTGCTGTCGAGCAGCGCCACGCGATCGAAGGTCGGCGAGAGCGTGGTGGCCCAGGGGTCCACGGTCCCGAGCGACGTCCAGCTCGCGGTCTCGTGTCGCCAGAAGCCCGCGCCGTAGAGCATCCCCGCCGAGCTCACGACGATGGGCGAGCTCGCGGCGGCGAGATGATCGACGGCGAGCACGCGACCGCTCTCGGGATGCCACTGGTAGACGATGGGCCCATGCGCGGCCACGACAGTGTCCGCGTCCAGCCACGCGAGGCGTCCGACGTGCGCCGGCCGCACCTGCGGCACCACACGCTCGTCGAACGTCACCTCGTGCGTCGCCGTCTGCTCACTCGCCGACGTCGGCTCGGGCGACGGCTGCGGAGGATCGTCACAGCCCACCCACGCGAGCGAGCTCGCGATCCACACACCCGTCCACACGCGCATGGCGGCAGTGGGCCACGATCTCGCGCGCAGGATCAACGCCGCGCGCTCAGGGCGTCATGAAGTCGGCGAGCAACGACTCGCCCATCGTCACGGCCTCGTCGTGATCCTCGTTGCGCGTCACGCGTGCACCCGCGCCCGTGAAGATCAGGTAGTGCACGCCGGAGCCGACACCGCCCGAGATGGGGCTCGGCGGGATGCCGAGCTCGACGGCCATCGCGTAGGACGCCTCGCCGATGATCGCAGCAGGCCCGAGATCTCCGAAGATGCCGAACACCATGCGATCCCGGTACATCGCGAGGGCGACCTGACCGTGTCGGATCCCGTGATCGGCGGAGCGGAAGCGCGTCGAGGGGAGCGGGATCACGACGAACGGCAGCGTGCTCGCGTCGAGCGGCCTGCCCATCGAGTCCACCGCGCTCGTGTCGGGCAGGTAGTACGGATCGGACATGCACTCGGCGCCGCGGCCGCCGTCGCAGTCGATGTCCATGTCCGCGTCCCACCAGATCACGTCGTCGGTCTGACAGACCGGGATGTCCGACGTTCCGCCGGAGTCGCGCGCGTAGTCGCCGCCGATGCGAGCGCAGGCGCCGAGGCGCGCGACCACTTCGTCCACCGAGTACGTACCCATCGGCCGCGGCGCATCGAACATGCCCGCATCGCCTCCCGGCAGACAGCACTGGATCTCCGCGGGACCGGGGCAGAGCCCGCGCACCGACGTGCCGGAGCACATCGACATCGGCATGCACGTGCCCATGCGACCGCCCGACGTGCACGTACCCCAGAACGCGTCGGTGCCGCCCATCATCGAGAACGCATCCATCGAGAACGCGTCCATGCCGGACCACGCGTCGGGCCGCACGACGAACGCATCGGGGAACGGCGCATCGAGGTCCGGCGCGTCGAAGCCGAAGTAGGCATCGGGGCTCGCCACGGCAGCGTCGATCTCGATCGGATCGACGAACGCATCGACGCGCTCTCGTGGCTCGACGTCTCCGCAGCCCGACGTGGCGCCCATCCATGCGAAGGCCACGATCGATGCGGACGCGAGAACGCGCGACGAGCTCATGGCGCGACGATACACCGGCCGTTCCCCGGTGGCGCTCAGGGCATGGCAGAGAGCAGCGCGTCGACCTCTTCGAGATCGCTGCTCTCGGGGTCGAGCTCACGCGCACGCGCGAGGTGACGCGTCGCCGCGGCGCGATCGCCCGAGGAGATCGCGGCGCGCGCAGCGTCGATCTCGTCCTTCGCCAGATCCTCGATCTCGCGCTGCGACAGCTCGCGGAACGCGTCGGGCTCGGTGAACGCATCGATCGGCTCGGCGGCCGGCGCGTCGTGGCCCGCGTCGATCGGCTCGTCCACGACGACACTCGAGACGCCCGCATCGCGGCGTCCTCGCGAAGGCTGCGCGGCGTCGAGCTGCTCGTTCGCGTCGACGGGACCCGCGTCCTCCATCGACGCGAAGAGACCGAGCCTCGAGCCGACCACGTCGAGGCCACCCAGCGCCTGCACCGCCACGGCGCCGAGCGCGATCACGCCGAGCGCGATGAGCCACAGCCAGCCCCGACGCTCGGTCGACGGCTTGCCGAGATCGCCGACGGGCCGCAGGCGCGAGGACCGATCGCTCGGCGCCACCTTGCCAGCGGTCACGAGCGCGCCCTCGAGCGCGAGCGCCAGATCACGCGCCGAGCCGAATCGCTCGCGATCGTCCTTCGAGAGACCGCGGAGGATCACATCGTCGATCGTGTCCGGCAGCTCGACCCGCGCGGCCTCGGTCGGCGGGATCGGGTCGTCGTGGATCACCGCGTGCGCGACGGCGATCGCATCGTCGCCGGGGAACGCGCGCGCGCCGGTGGAGAGCTCGTAGAGGACCGCCGCGAACGAGAAGAGATCGGTGCGCGGACCGTAGCGTCCCTCCGAGAGCGTCTCGGGCGCGGCGTAGCAAGGCGTCCCGAGGAACTGCCCTTCCTTCGTGAGCGCCGCGTCGGGCACACGCGCGACGCCGAAGTCGGCGAGCTTGGCGCGACCGTCCTCGCCGACGAGCACGTTGTCGGGCTTCACGTCGCGGTGGATGATCCCCGCCGCGTGCGCGACGTCGAGCGCCTCGCCGAGCTGGTGGGCGATCGACATCAGCTCGCCGGCGGGCAGCGGCCCTCGATCGCGCAGCACCTGCTTGAGCGATGGACCGTGGATGTACTCGAGCACGAGGAAGGGGCCGACGTCCGGATCGTCACCGACGTCGAACACCTGCACGATCGAAGGATGCGAGAGCCGCGCGGCCGCGCGCGCCTCGTTCCGGAAGCGCTCGAGGAAGCGCTTCTTCGCTGCCTCCTCGAGGTCGAGGTCCTTCACCGTCTTGATGGCGACCTTGCGATCGAGCGAAGGATCGACGCCGAGGTACACCGAGCCCATCGCGCCCTGCCCGAGCAGGCGCTCGATCCGATACCGGCCGATCTTCTCGGGCGTTTTCATTCGCGAACGAGGCGCTTCGATAGCACGAAGGCACACGCGAATGCGCGATCCGTGCAGAACGCGCCCGCCGCGCTGGGGCGACTGTTACCCTCGGCGCGTGCGCTCGTGCCAGGCACACGCGGCTCGTCTCGTCGTCTTGCTGGGCGCTGTCGGAGCATGCGGGCGCGCGAACTACCGAAGCGACCCGATCGATTCTGGCCCTTCGATCGACGCGCGCGTCGCGCCGGATCTCGACGCGTACGGGCTCGACGCACCCGCGGTCGACGCACCCTCGGCGGATGCTCGGATCGCGAGCGATGCCCGGCTGACGGCCGACACGTCTCTCGACGGCGGCACGGCGTCCGACGCCGGCAGGGATGCGTCGCTCGATGCAGCCGCCGCGACGGACACCTTCGTCGAGGACGACGCCGCCATCACACCTGCCACCGCGCCCGGCTGCCCCGCCCTCTGGTACGACGGATTCGCGAGCTCACCCGACGTGCAAGGCCTCGCGATCGATCGCGATCATGCGCTGTTCGTCGCATCGTTCGCGTCGAGCGCACCCCTGCGCGGCAGCGTCGCCAGCGGCAGGGTCATCTCCGTCATCGACACGGCGAGCGGCACCGAGCTGCGCCGCCCGACGTTCTCCACGGTGACGGACTGGTTCGCGCCGAGCGCGACGGTCGAGAGCAACACCGTCTTCATGCCGCACGGCATGGGCGTCAGCTTCCTCGACACGAGCACCGGCACGTTCGGCCCCTCGGTCTCCTACACGCCCGGCGCGGGCAACGGAGGCGGGCACTGGTCCGGTCGGAGCGGACAGCCCTGGTCCTATGCGACGACGGCGTTCGCGGACGCGGAGTCGCTCGGAGGCCGACCCTTGAATGGCACGAACACCGACTTGATCGTGGCGACCGGCGAGGACGGCGCGGGCGCGATCGCCGCCGCGCGGCGCCTGGTGCTGCCCGGCACGCAGGTCGCGGAGTTCGGCCACGCGGTGTTCCGGCTCGCCGACGGTCGTGTGCTCGCCTCGACGACGATGGAGACGGCGACGTCGATCGACGGCGTGTCGCTGCCGTCTGGCGTCGTCCTGCTCGAGCTCGCGCCCGATCTGACGGTGCTGTCCGCGCGTGCGGCGGCGCCCGTCGTCGCCGCCGTCAGTCGCGACGGTGACCGCGTGTATCGACGTGCGAACGGCCTCCTCCGCGGGGAGCGTGGGGACGGAACGACGATCTTCGATCTCCCGCTCGGCACGATCGATCCGCGCTCCGTGACGGTGCTCGACGACGAGTCGATCGCCGTCGTAGGCACGCTCACCGGAACGACGGTCGCGCTCGGCCAGACGTTCGGCGCTCCGGGTCGCTCGATCGTCGTGCTCGTGCTCACGAACGAAGGCGCCCTCCTCGCAGGCTCCACGATCCCGGTCGGCGGCGACTTCCTCCTGTCGCACGCCGTGACCTCGAGCGACGGCGCGCACCTCCTCGTGTCGGGCTACGCGTTCTCCGACCAGCCGCTCGCGATCTGCGGCGACGCCACCCGCACGGCGCAGGGTTTCGTCGCGATGTTCTGACCCTCCACGGCGGGACATCGCAGAGGGAGCGACCTCGTGGCACGCTCCGGCCCTTCGTGCGCGCCACAGTCGTCATCCCCACCTACAAGCGCAGCCACCGCCTGCGCGCGCTCCTCTCGTGCTTGGCCGAGCAGACCGGACGCGGACGCGTCGGTGATGGTCTCGCGCGGGTCGTCGTGTGCGACGACGGCTCGCCCGACGACACCGCCGAGGTGGCGCGGAGCTTCGAGTCGCGCCTGCCGCTCGTGTACCGCCATCAGCCCGACCTCGGCTTCCGCGCGGGACAGGCGCGGAACATGGGCATCGAGAGCGCGGTCGGCGACGTGATCGTGTTCGTCGACGACGACGTGGTCGTCTCGCCGCACTTCGTGAGCGCGCACCTCGAGGCCCACGAAGAAGGCCTGGCGCGCGGCACGCCGCGTCTCGTGATCGGCTTTCGCCATCGACGCTTCGGCGATCCGTCGTCGCAGCCGACCCTCGACGAGATCCGCGCGGGAGAGCTCGATGATCGCGTGGCCGTGATCGGGGCGGAGGGCGAGACCGTCGGCGCGCAGACACGGCCGTGGATCTTCGTCTACTCGTGCAACTTCTCGGTGCCCCTGCCCTCGAGCGAGCTCGGCTTCGACGACGGCTTCGTGGGCTGGGGCCTCGAGGACATCGACGCCGGCTACCGCCTCTGGCGCTCGGGCCTCGAGATCCACGCAGCGCCGCGCGCGCGTGTGCTCCACATCGAAGACCCCGCGCCGCGCGATCCGTTCCGCTGTGAAGAGCGCAGCCTGCCACCCGTCTACGACACCTACGTGCGCAACGCCGTGTACTTCATGGACAAGCACCCCGAGGACACCGAGGTCCGCGACTGGGTGAAGACGGACCTTCGCTGGTACGTGCGCGACGAGACGCGCGGCGCGTGGGTGAAGAACGGCTACGCGAACGACGTCGACCGCGTGCTCCATCACTGCCGCGAGGAGCTCGCCGCCGCGGGCCGCACCCCGCGACCTCACGCGATCCGTCCGTTCGAGACGCGTCACCACGACGCGGCGGTGCAAGCCCGCGCGACCGACGACGCGCGCCAGGATCGCAACGAGAGCCCCGCTTGAAGGAACCTGCATGAAGAAGCTCGACGTCCTCTCGCCGCTCCGTCCGCATCCCGCGCTCGAGCACAAGCTCGACGAGCTCGCCGTCGAGCTCACGGTCTACTGCAACCTCAAGTGCAAGATGTGCTCGGTGTGGGAGCTGAAGGAGCACGGCGTGCCCTTCGATCTCGCGAAGAAGCTGCTCGATCAGGCGCGCGCGCTCGGGGCACACACCTTCACGCCGTGCGGCGCGGAGTCCTTCATGCGCAAGGACTTCCTCGATCTCGTCGAGCACGCGCACGCCATCGGCTTCACCACGCAGGACATCGTGACCAACGGCACGATGATCACGGACGCGAACCTCGATCGCCTCGCGAAGTGCCCCTCGGTCTACCTGCACATCTCGATCGATGGCCCCAAGGAAGTGCACGACGATCTCCGCGGCGAGGGCAACTACGACAAGTCGGTGGAGTGCGCGCGCAAGTGCATCGAGCGCGGCATCCGCGTCGGTCTCTCGGGCGTCTTGATGCGCGAGACGCTCCAGCACGGCTTCCACCTGCTCGATCTCGCGAAGTCGCTCGGCATCGACGAGGTCTCGTTCCAGCCCTTCCAGGAAGAGATCTCCGGCGGCGACAAGGACATCCCGCGCTTCACGCTGCTCCGCACGCCCAAGGAGCGCATCGCACGTCAGCTCGCGGAGCTCACGGCCTACGCGAAGACGATCGGCGTCGGCATCTTCACGGAGTCGATGTTCGGCGTGGTCCCCGACTACCTCGCGACGGGCAAGCGCCCGATCCCGCCGGGCGGCTGTTACCTCCCGTCGAAGTTCTTGCTCGTCGACTTCCGCGGTCACGTCTACCCGTGCTTCTTCATGCGCACCGACGGCGACCGCATGGGCAACGTCTACGAGGACGAGATCACCGACCTGTGGCACGGCATCCACCACAAGCAGCTGCAGGTCCTCGCGCTGTCCGAGCGTTGCCCCGGCTGCCTCGCCGCGTGCAGCGACGTCGACTCGTTCGCCGGCAAGGAAGACGAGACCGTCGTCTACGCCCCAGCGAAGGGCCACTGGCGAGACGCAGAGAGCGACTCTCCTCCTACCGCCGAGTGATTGGCTCTACGATCGCGGCGTGCGGCTCGGACTCGGCCTCTCGGTTCTGATCGCGACAACGCTCGTCGCCTGCACGCCGACGCATGGCCTCGCGCCCGACGCCGGCTCCGACACCCGCGTGGATGCGGACGTGGTGACTCCTGACGAGCAGATCGCCATCGAGTTCGTCCAAGCGACGTGCCGCGCGCTGTCCTCTTGTCCCACCGGCTTGCAGCTCATCGACTTCGTGTATGCCCACGGCGAGGAGCAGTGCATGAACGAGCTGGGGCAATACCTCGTCGACTACCTCCGCCAGGAGCTCCGATCCGGGACCCTCGAGGTCGACACGGACGTGCTGACCCCATGCTCGGAGATCCTGGCCTCAGGCAACTGCCCCATGGCCATCGACGACTTCTATTCTTCGTTCTTGGATTTCCGAGACTGCGATTGGTACGACGTGTTCGTGCCTGCGCGCCGTGTCGGGAGGAACGAGCACTGCGGCGACGAGGCGAGCTGTGTCCGAGGACTCGAATGTCGGCGCACGGCGAGCTGCGGCTCGGTGTGCCTCGAGCCCGTCCTCGAGCCTCAGCCGTGTGAGCGCTGGGTCGATTGCCCAGCATTCCTAGAGTGTTCTCCGCGTGGACTCTGCGAGTCCCCCACGAGGCGGGTGGCCGGGCTGGGTCAGGCGTGTGGCCTTACGCGCGACTCGTTCGAGCGCATCGTCTGCGAGCCGGGCCTCTACTGCAGAGCAGATCGCTTTCCGACCCACTGCGCGACGATCCCACGCGCCGGCGACCCATGCACCGAAGACGGTCTGTGTGCCCCCGGCACCTTCTGCGTCGAGGGTCTCTGTCGCGCAGGGCCGCGTCGCGAAGGTGAGAGCTGCGACCGGGGATACTTCGAGACGGACCCGTGCGATCGACCGAACGGGCTGGTCTGCGCAAGAGACCGCTGTGCGCGTGTGGGTCGCGCGCTGGGTGATCCTTGCATCGAGACGTGTGATGACGGTCTAGCCTGCAACGGAACCTGCGAGGACGGCGTGTGCAGCACCGCGTGCGGGCCACCGCGCACCTGGCCGGAGCCGTTGCCGGATGGATCGCCCTGCACGCCATCCGATCTGTGTGCATCGCACTGGTGCCAGCCGGAGTCGGGCCTGTGCGGAGCTCCGACCCCTCCGTGCGAGTGATCAGACCAGGCGAGGCGTTCCGAGGATCAGCCGGTTGTGCGGCGTGATCTGTTCCGGGATCGTCTGCGTGTGCACGTCGTAGCCCGCGCTGCGTAGGTGGAGCACGCGCGTCGCGTCGATCGCGAGCGGGATCGACAGGAAGCCCGTGAGCGCGCCGGTGTCGCACGTCGACTCGTCGTGGCAGCACGGAAGAACGGCCACGCGCGCACGCGACGCGATCGCGCGACGCAGGACGACGTCGGTCAGTGCGCCGCACGCATGCACCGACACCACGAGGTCGTTCGCGTCGAGCGACGGCGCGTCGAGCGGCTCTGTGCGTCGCTCCACGCGACCCGCGAGGCGTGGCCACTCGGTGGTGATCGCGTCCGCGAGCGTCGACGCGCTCGGCGGTGACTTCGTGTCGACGACGATGGCAGCCGAGCTCGTGTCGTCGAGCAAGAGGAGCAGCCACGCGACGAGGCCGTGCCCTGCCGCGAGCTCGACGACGCGGTGGCCACGCATGCGTCGACGCACCCGACGCGCGACCTCCCAGCTCTCGTAGAGCTCCTTGCGCGGAAGGCACTCCGCGCTCGCCACGACGCGCGCGACGCGATCGAAGAGCGTCTCGCCCTCGAAGCGTCCCAGATCGTGGCGCGTCACGATCGACTTGCTGTGCTTGTCGAATCGCACGCCACACCCTCGCATCGAGGGACGTGAGCGTCGAGCGCGGAGGCATGCGAAGCTCTCGGCCACATGGGTACGCTCACCTACCGACCGCGCGTCGTCACGATCTCGCCCGGTCCCACGACCGTCACCTCCACACGCGAGCGCGCGTGCTCGGGCTGCGGGGAGAAGGTGCAGCACACGATGAGCGGCAAGCTGCCGCTCGAGCGCGAGGCCTGCCCCGCGTGCGGCACGAGCAACGTGTTCACGAGCTACGAGCGCATGGACATCGCGCTGAGCGAGTACTGCAACCTCACGTGCCAGATGTGCCGTCGGCCGTCCGAGGCGCTCTTCATGGACGAGGCAGTCTGCAAGAAGGCGATCAGCGAGGCCGCCGAGATCGGCATCGGCACGATCAGCTTCTCGGGCGGCGAGCCCTTCGTGCACCCCGCGATCCTCCGCCTCCTCGAGCACGCGTTCACGCTCGGCGTGAAGATCCAGATGGTGTCGAACGGCACGCTCATCAAGCGAGACAAGCTCGAGTTCCTCGAGCAGCTGGACTGCCTCACGATCTCCGTCGATGGCACCGAGGAGGCGCACGACTTCATCCGTCAGCGCAAGGGCACGTGGGCCCGCACGATGAAGACGCTCGGCTGGCTCGCCGAGTCGAAGATCCAGTGGGGCACCAACACCGTCATGCAGCGCGACAACGCGCACACGCTCTACGACTCGTTCAAGCACATCCAGTCGATCGGCAAGAGCAAGTACGCGTACTGCGGCTTCAGCCACGTCGAGGTGGTGCCCGAGACCGCGCAGTACCAGATGTCGCCCGAGCAAGAGCAGCTCGCGCACGCGCAGCTCGTGCGCATCGAGCGCGAGTGCAAGGAGACGAACACGTGGTTCAACGAGCGTGACCTGCTCTTGAACCGCTTCGAGATGTACAGCCGCAAGGACTTCCGCTACCGCCCCATCGACGGCTGCAAGATCCCCCAGAAGTTCATCGGCTTCAGCGACCACGGCTTCTACCTGTGCTGGCACCAGGGCCGGAACGTGAAGGGTGACTCGCTCGTCGAGGCGCTCGAGAGCGAGCTCGCGAAAGACATCGTCTGCACCGGCCTCGAGAAGCGCTGCGTCGCGTGCAACGGGTTCAACTACGCGTGGGACGACGAGTGGAACAAGGGCATGGTCGCGAGCGCGCTCGCGGGCCCGAGCGTCGCAGGCGGCGTCGAGCGCGGCGTGGTCGCGCTGCGTGTGCCCGATCGCATGAAGAACGTGGGCGGCGCGACGAAGGGCAACACGCTCGAGCTCCACGACGACGTGTGAGGCGAGCCAAGACGTCCGACGCCGTGCGAGTCTCTCGCGCGGAGGTCTCATGCGTCTGGCACCGGTCGTCCTCGTGCTGGTCTCGCTCGTCGGCTGCGGCTCGCGCGAGCCCGCGCCGAGCAGTGGCGCGTCACCCGATCCGGGGCGCCCCTGCACCGCGATGGCGTGCTTGGACGAAGGCGCTGTCGTCCTCCGCTACGACGCAGCCCACTTCCGCACGGGCGCCCATCACTTCGAGATCACGGCCGACGGGCAGACCGTGCGGTGCGACGCACAGCTCACCTCGCTCACCGAGACGGTGTTCGCCACCTGCGACGGCCGCGCGCAGGTCCACGTCGGCGCCGAGACCCGTATGGTCGAGGTCCAGCTGCCTGGGATGCCCGGGGTGGTCGGCGCGACGGCAGAGGTCGTCGAGGGACGCTTCCACGCGACCATCACCGTGTACACGACCCCCGCGTCCATCCACGTCGTCCACACGATCGACGGCGCACCCCACGCAGACCGCACGGCGTCGCTCACCTACGCGGAGCATCGCCCGAACGGCCCTGGATGCGATCCCGTGTGTCAGCAGGGCCGCGTCGAGCTCGAGGGCCCGTGAAGGCTCACACGAACGGCGACTGAACGTTCGCCCACACCGCACGGTCGATGCGCGCGCGCATGGAGAACGAGCGCAGCGTCGCGCGGAAGTCCGTGGTCGCGGAGAACGAGCGCTGCACGCGCTCGAGGCGCTGCTTGCCCTCGAGCGTGTCGAGCGCCACGCCCTCGACGTGCGTCACCGGACCGCGCACCACGAGGCACATGGGCTGGCCCGTCGCGTCGTCCTCGGGCGCTTCGCAGAGGAACGTGAACAGCGTCTGCTTGTGGAGCGCGCCGAAGATCGGGCGATCGAGCTTCCACTCGAACGGAAAGGGGAACGTGCGGGTCAACAGCGCGATCGCCTCGCGATTGGCCTCGAGGGTGCGCGGGATCTCGACGGCGAGATCGGTGAGCGCGGGCACGGCGAAGGCCCGGATGCGCGAGAGGGAGGAGCGGTCCTCCGGCGCGATCCTGTCGAGCTCGCTCGCGTCGAGCTCCACCCGCGGGCCGACGTGTGCGGCCATGAGACCGGCGGGCGGACGGTCCGAGCCCGAGACCGTGGCGTCGAGCAGACGAGGGGAGAGGGGCGCGCGAACCGGCACGGCGCCGAGCTTACCAAAACCCGCCGCCCGCAAGCGTGGGTTTCGTCGCCCTCGCTCGCCACGTTTCGCCGTGGAATTTCACCCCGCCCGCGGCGCGTCGATCACGTCGCGCGCGATGCGGAGGAACGGCTGGAGCTCCGGGACCTTCGAGCCCCACAGCTCGCGCGGCGTGCCCTCGAGGGCGATGCGCCCGTCGGCGACGAGGAGAACGCGATCGGCCGCACCGAAGGCGGTCTCCATCTGGTGCGTGATGACGATCGTGGTGATGCCGAGCTGGTCGCGGAGCCGGAGCAGGAGCCGGTTCACGCGCGCGACGTTGATCGGATCGAGGCCCTCGGTCGGCCCGTCGTAGAACAGCACCTCGGGTCGCATCGCGATCGCGCGCGCGAGGGCGACGCGCTTGCGCATCCCGCCCGAGAGCTCTCCCGGCATCATCGCCTCGATGCCCGGGAGGCCCACCTGCGCGAGGCTCTCGGCCACGCGCTGCTTCATCTCGTCGAGCGTCAGCACGCGCTGTTCCTTGAGCCCATACGCGACGTTCTCGAAGACGTTCACCGAGTCGAAGAGACCCGAGCTCTGGAGCAGCACGCCGACGCGACGTCGGATCTCGAGCCACTCGCGCTCGCGGAACTGCGTGACGTCCGTGCCGTCGAAGTGGATCGTCCCGCGATCGGGGGGCACGAGGCCGAGGAGGATCTTCGCGAGGAGGCTCTTGCCCGTGCCCGACTCACCGATCCAGCAGAGGAACTCGGCACGCTTGATGTCGAGGTCGATGCTCTCGAGGATCGCGCGATCGCCGAACGACTTGCCGACACCACGCACCTGGTAGAGAGGTGCGCCCGGCGGCGGCGTCACGACGGGCGCTCGTTCATCGACGGGCAACGACCTCGCTCCTGATCTTGGTGAGGATGAGATCGAGCGCGACCATGTTCTTGCCGCCCTCCGGGATGATCACGTCTGCCCAGCGCTTGCTCGGCTCGACGAACTGGAGGTGCATGGGGCGCACCGTGTCGTAGTACTGCTGACGCACCGACTCGAACGTGCGCCCGCGCTTCTCCATGTCGCGCCGGACGCGACGCAGCACGCGGATGTCGGCGTCGGTGTCGACGAAGAGCTTGAGGTCGAGCTCGGCGCGGATCGCCTCGTCGACGAAGAGGAGGATGCCCTCGACCACGAGGATGGGCGCGGGCTTCACCTCGCGCGTGGTGTCTCCACGTCGGTGCGTCTTGAAGTCGTACGTCGGCGCCTGAATCGTCTCACCACGCTTGAGCGCACGGATGTGCTCGAGCATCAGCGAGGTCTCGAGCGACTCGGGGTGATCGAAGTTCAGCTGACAGCGCTCGTCGTAGGTGAGGTCCTGACGATCGCGGTAGTAGGTGTCGTGCTCGAGGACGCACACGTCGGCGCCACCACCCTCCACCACCTTGCGCGCGACGGTGGTCTTGCCCGACCCGGTCCCGCCTGCGACTCCGACGACGTACGGCCTCATGGCCGCGCTTCATAGCCGATCACCCCAGGTCTGGGCAGGCGATCTCGAGGGGTCCCGCCCCGTCGTTGTCCTCGAGGCACTGGTGGAAGTCGTCGCGCGGCATGTCGTCGGGATCGTTGAGCACGGCCTCGAAGCGGAAGGTCGAGAGCTCCATGCCTGCGGCGATCGAGTACGGCATCGGAAGCGTCACGAGCTCCGACTCGCCGGGCAGCAAGCGGCGGGTCGTGAGCGCACGCCCGAGCAGCACCCGCGTCCCGCTGGTCACGTCGTAGAAGGTGACCGGGATGCCAGCCGGCGCGCCCGCCGCGCCCTGGTTCACCACGCGCACCGAGAGATCGATCGACGTCGGACAGTCCGCGAGGCCGCCCGCGAGATCGCGCAGCACGAGGTCGGGCGCATCGAAGATGCCTTCGGTCTGCACGTTCTGTCGGAAGTTGTTGAGGCCCTCCGTGTCCCAGTTGCGATCCTCGACGGCGGGGATCGCGCCGTCGTCCTCGACGTTGGTCACGTGGTAGGTGTGCTCGTTCCAGATGCGGCGCGTGCGGACCCACTCGTTGCGCGGGTGGCCGAACACGCGGATGCCCGTGCCGCTCGGCGTGCCGTCGAGACAGCCGAACGCGTAGTTGTTCTGCATGAGCACGATCTCGGCGTGATCGTCGCCGTCGACGTCCGCGATGATCGGGTACTCGCGCAGCGTGCCGCTGGTGTTGCAGAGCGAGAGGAGCTCTTCGCCGTCGGTGCCGCGGTACACGCGGAACGTGCGCTCGTCGTTGTAGGCGACCTCGGCGATGCCATCGCCCTCGAAGTCGAACACGCTCGATCCCGTCACCCGCGAGCTGCGATCGACGGTCACGTCGTACCAGAGACGCGTGCCATCGTGGTTGAAGATCACGTAGGCGAAGCCGCCCGCGAACGCGATCTCGGGCTCGGGGTCGTCGTCGAAATTCGCGATCGTCGGCGGCCCACCACCGTTGCCCATGCTGGTGTCGGCCATCACATCGGCGCGCACGGTCGCGTCGTCGAGCGGGTTGATGTCGATGGGGCCCCACACAGTCACGCCCGTCGCCGCATCGAGCGCCTGCACCGAGTGGTTGCCTCCGGTGATCACCACGATCTCTGCGTCTCCGTCGAGATCGAGGTCGCCCACGGCCACGTAGCCGCCGAGCGCGATCGCGGGCCCGAGCGCGCCCGCCGCGGTGCGGTCCCAGAGAATCGTGCCGTCGTGGTGGTAGACGATGCCGCTCGAGAGCACCTCGAGATCACCGTCCTCGTCCACGTCGGAGAGCGCGTTGTAGTAGGCGCCGTTGCCCGGCGCGGCGCGCAGCGTGGTCACGGTTCCATCGGCATGCGCGAGCTGGAAGCGCACGAGGATCTCCGCGACTCCGTCACCATCGACGTCACCGATCGCCGGCGCATCGAAGTTGCACGGCACGAGGTTCGGCGCTGTGTCGAAGCGACGAAGGAGCGCGCCGCTCGCGGCGACGAGGATGAGGTGCGAGCCCGCCGCCGTCGGCGTGCGTGTACCGCCCGCGCACACCGCGATCTCGGGACCGGGAGAGCTCGCGTCGACCTCACCGATCGCGACCTCGGCGCCCGGCGTCACGCGGTAGTCGGGAATGCTCGTCGGCCAGACGCGCGCGCCGGTGTCACCGCGCACCGCGCGCAAGATGCCATCGCCCCAGTAGTCCTGGCTGCCCGAGCCCGGTCGACGGAACGTGCTGAACACGACCGTCGGCACATCGTCGCGGTCGTAGTCGCCGTCGCCGTCGTCGTCGGTGAGCGGCGCGACCATCGGCGCCATCATCACTTGATCGTGCGTGGGCGACACGTCGGCATCGCTCGACCAGCTCCACTCGAGCGCGAGCTCGAACGGTCCGACAGGCGGCCGGTACTCGCAGGCCGTGCCCATCGCACGCGGAAGACAACGCCCCGCGGTGCTCTCGCAGTACTGACCTTCGGGGCACGACGCGCTCGAGGTGCATGCAGGTCCCGGAACGATGCACGCGGCGAGGTAGCAGACCTCGCCGGCACCACAGCACGCAGCAGTCGCGCCTTCGCCGCACACCACCCCGTCGGCGCCGCAGTCGAGCACGCAGCGATCGCGATCGCAGCGCTCGGCGTCGCTGCAGCAGTCACCACCACAGAGCTCGCTCGTCGCGCAGCACATCCCGCTGCCGCAGCTCTCGCCCGCCTCGCAGCACGTCTCGCCGCACGCGCGAATGGCGGGGCACGCGAAGAACGCATCGTCGCCCACGCTCGGCGCATCGATCGCGCCCGCGTCCAAGGTGCTGCGCGGGACACACCGCATGTTCGTGCACGTCTCGTCCGCATCGCACTGCGACGACGACGTGCACTCGGGGCCCGGCGGTGAGCCGCAGTCACAACCGGCGAGGGCGAAGAGCGTGAGCAGGGACGCAGCGACGACGAAGCGAGAAGTCATGACGCCGACGATAACAGAGGCCCTCCCCGCGACCGCCGGAGCGGCCTTCGTCTTTCTTCACCGACTCGCGCGCGATTCGGGGTGGCGGAGGAGTGGACGATTGCCCATGACTTCGTGAGAACCGTTCTCACAAACGTCGGAGGCCTCTCCATGTCGGGCAAGTCGCGTCTTCTCTCTCTCCTCGGTGGTCTGCTCCTCAGTGAGCGCGAGGTCCGCGCGGTGCGATCACTGACGTCGTCGTTCCGACTCATCGAGCTCGCGCCTTCGAGCAGCGGCAAGAGCGAGGGCAGGCCAGGCGACAAGGTGCAGGTGCTGCTCGACGGACAGGACGAGGTGCGCACGTACACGCCGATCGCATGGAGCAACGACGGAGCGATGGCGTTGCTCGCGTTCGTGCACGGCGACACGCCCGCGTCTCGTTGGGCTGAGGCGATCGAGGCAGGTCAGCGCCTGCGTTTTCTTCCGCCGCAGCGATCGCTCTCGATGGACGAGGGCCCGATCACGCTGATCGGCGACGAGACCTCGCTCGCGGTCGCCGCTGCCTACACGCGATCACGACCGGGCCGCGTGCGTTCCCTGATCGAGATCGAGGAGAGCACTGACATCTCCGACGTCGCGAACGAGATCGGCCTGAACGACGCGACGATCGTGAAGCGCTCCAAGAACACTCCGCGCGGAGGTGCGCTGCTCGACGTGATCGGGGACGTGCGCGGCCCCGTCGGTCTCACCGGTGGCGGGGAGCTCATCCAGCGCGTGCGCACGGGCCTGCGCGAGCGCGGCGTGACGGACATCAAGAGCAAGGCCTACTGGATCGAGGGCCGCCGCGGGATCGATTGATCCGCCGAGGAGCGATCACTCCGCAGGTGACGCTGCCGCGGCCATCGGCTCGGGCGCGGGCGGCGGCATCGGCGAGAAGTCGCGGAGGTTCGTGTTGCCCATGAAGTGCTCGAGGGGCACGCGGTTCTCGAGCTGACCGAGCGGCACGAGCTCGTCGGGGCCGCGACGGAACGGCGTCGGATCTTCGTTCGCGAGCAGCTTCAGCACGCCCTCGCGCGCCTTGTTGAAGATGAGCTCCGTCTTGTCGTTCGCGTCGCGGTTGGTGCGCGGCAGGCCGAGCTGCGGCGGCACACCGAACGCCTGCGCGCCGTTGAGCACGTAGTTGCCCAGGTTGCCGCGCCAGTACGTGCCCTTCCGCTGCATCTCCTCGGCGGCGCCGCGGAAGAAGCGGTTGAAGTTGCGCATCGCCTCGAGGACGTAGTCCTTGCGGCGCAGCATGTAGCGGAGCTGCTTGGGATCGAGGTGCTCGTCCCGCACGAACGACTCGACCCAGAGGTTGTAGTAGTTCGCGCAGTCGAAGAAGCACTTCTCTCGGTAGAGCTCGTAGCTCCCGAACGTCGAGTAGAGGCCGGCGTAGAGGAGGAGCGTCGCCTCGAAGCGGAAGAGCACGAAGTCGTTCATCAGCTGGCTGCGCTCGGCGATGTCCTCGCCCGCGAAGTCGCGCGTGATCATGTCGGTGAGGCAGTCGGCCTCGATCGCGATGTAGTCCGAGCCCGGCGAATAGAAGGGATCGTGGAACGCGCCCGACTCGCCGATCGTCGCCCAGCGCTGGGTGCCGTCCCAGAACTTCGTGGTGCGGAACGCGAGCTGGTGGAACGCGCCGATGTCGACGAGCTCGGCCTTCTCGAGCATCTGTCGCGGCGCCTTGTGCTCGCGGAGGAAGCTCAAGAAGCCCTCGCGCGTGGCCTGCGCGGGCTTCCACAAGCGCCGCTCCTGCACGATGCCGAGCGAGATCAGATCGTTCGAGAGCGGGATGAACCAGATCCAGAGGCCCGGATAGCAGAAGTGGTTCGTCGACAGCGTGCGGCACGTGTGGCGCGCGCGCGCGTGGAACTCTTCGTTGGGCCACGCATCGATGTCGGTGACGTTCGCGCCGCGCGCCCAGCTCGAGACGATCTTGTGCTCGGGCGCGGGGCGACGAAGGTCGAGCTTCTTCGCCATCAGGTTCGCGCGACCGGCGGCGTCGATGAGCCACTTGCAGCGGTACGACGTCGTCTCGCCCTCACGAAGGACGGTGACGCGGTGCAGGCCTCCGTCGTTCGAGAGCTCGAAGTCGCGCACCGTCGCAGGCACCTGCAGATCGACGCCGAGGTCCAGGCACATCTTGCGGAGGTCGGTCTCGAGCCGGTTGCGATCCAGCTGGAAGCTGGGGATCGGCGGCATGTGGTAGACGCCGATCTCGCTGAGCTCGTGCAGCTCGCCGTCGCGCTCCTTGGTGTCGAAGAAGAACCGCAGCGAGTTCTTCGGCAGCTGGTTCATGTAGAGGTAGCGGCTGAGCTTCTGCTTGCGGATCAGGTAGTTCGCCGCGATCTCGACGGTGGACTCGCCGACCTTGTAGCCAGGCTCTTCCTTCCGCTCGAACATCACGATCTCGAGCTCGGGCTTCGTCATCTTCAGCTGGCGTGCGAGCAAGCAGCCCGCGAGGCCACCGCCGAGGATGGCGACGTCCACGACCTTCTCTCCCGAACGAGGCATCGTCATAGGGCCCCCATCCTACCGGAGCCGCGCGAACGGGCACGCGCGCGGCCGCCCAGAAACCTGGACAGCGCGCGGAATCTCACGCGATCCGATCCTCAGATGATCCGATCGCTGCCGCCGTCGACCGCGACCTGGGCGCCGGTCGTCTTGCCGAAGAGCGGGCCCGCCATCGCGACGACGACATCGGCGACGTCCTTGCTGCGCACCTCGACCTTCAAGAGGTTGTTGCGCTTGTACTGCTCGGTCGTCATCCCGTAGTGCTTCGCGCGGCTCTCGAGGAGCTCGGGCGTCCACAGCGCGGTGTCCATGACCGCATGCGGATGCAGCACGTTCACGCGCACACCCTTGGGGCCGAGCTCGAGCGCCGCCACGCGCGCGAGCTGCGTGAGGCCGGCCTTCGACGCGGAGTACGCCGCCGCACCCGGTCCCGGCGCGGGCACGTTCTTGGACGCGACGACGACGATCGCCGGCTCGTGACCGAGCACGAGGAACGGCGCGCACGCACGGAAGAGCGCCATCTGGCTCGTCAGGTTCACCGCGATCGTGCGGTCCCACGTCTCGTCGTCGAGCGACGCGATGGGTTGGCTCGAGGGGAAGATGCCCGCGTTCGCGACGACGACGTCGATGCCACCGAAGGACTGCACCGCCAGCGACACGGCCTCGTCGATCGCAGCGCGATCGGTCACGTCGCAGCGCACGCCGAGCACGTTCGCGCCGCGGAATGTCGAGGTGATCTCGGCACGGATGTCGAGCGCGACGACGGCTGCGCCCGCAGCACGCAGCGCCTCGACGCTGGCTCTGCCGATGCCCGTCGCCGCGCCCGTCACGAGCGCCACCTTGCCCTGAAGCGGCGGCGCGACGCCTGCCTTGCCGAGCTTGGCTTGCTCGAGCTCCCAGTACTCCATGTCGAAGAGATCGCGCTCCGGCAGCGCGACCCAACCGCCCATGCGCTCGGCGTTCAGGATGGCCTGCCGCGTGTGACGCGTGATGTCGGCGACGACGCTCGCGCGCGCCGCCGTGGGCCCGAACGCGAACGCGCCCTGCCCCGGCCAGATCGCCCAGCGCGGAGCGGGATCCAGGCACGTCAGGGCGCGGCCGGTGGTGTGGCGGTCGAAGTAGGCACGGTAGTCCGCCGCGTACGCGTCGATCGAGGCCGCGACGGAGGCATCGTCGAAGGTCGACGGAAGGATCAACGGCACGCGCTTGGTGTGGAGGATGTGATCGGGCGTCAGCGGCCCGCGCCCCGCGAATTCCGCGGTGTTCGCGCGATCCGTGAACGTGCGCGCCACGGGGCTGCGATCCCACTTGGCGATGACCGGGGCACCGAGCGAGCGACCGACGGCGCGACGAAGCGTGGCCACGCGCACGAGGTCGTCGGACGACGGCCACACCGAGAAGCCCTCGGGCTGCACGATGGCGACGCTGGACGGCAGCGCCGCCTCGGCCTTCGACACGAGCGCGATCGTGCGCTCGTAGCTCTCCTTCGCGTCGTCCGAGAACGTGAAGAGGCCATGGTGCAAGAGCACCATTCCGTCGTACTTCGACCAGTCGATGCCGCGCGTCATCTCGTACACGTGACGCGCGAGCACGAAGCCCGGCATGACGTACGGGACGTAGAGCACGCGCTCGCCGAGCACCTCGCGGATCCGCTCGTGACCCCGCGGCGTGTTCGTGATCGTGACGACAGCATCGGCGTGTGTGTGATCGACGAAGCGGTGCGGCAGGAGCGCGTGGAGGATCGCCTCCACCGAGGGCGTGGGCGCGTTCGGGTCAGTCATCGCGCTGCGCTGGACGCGCACCATGTCGGAGTCGGACAGCGTCTCGAGCGCGGCGAGATCGAGGAGCGTCTCCATGCGCACCGGCGCGAAGCCCTTGCCCTCGATGCTCGCGAGATCCCAGCCGCTGCCCTTCACGTACAGCAGGTGCTCTTCACGCCCGAAGAGGTTCTTCTCCCGCACTTTCACGGACGTGTTGCCGCCACCGTGCAGCACGAGCGAAGGCTCGGCGCCGAGCAAGCGCGACGTGTAGACGCGCAGCTCGAGGAGACTCTTGTCGGCGGCATCGGCGTCGTTCCAGCGTGACTTCATGGCGGGGCGTCGTACCGCAACTCCGCCATGAAGACGATGGCGTCGCGCGAGGGCGCGCGGGCGCGACGGGGCGCGCGATCGCACGCGCGGTGACGTAGGCTCGCGGCGCGAT
Source organism: Deltaproteobacteria bacterium (assembly GCA_017303575.1). Taxonomy (GTDB): domain Bacteria; phylum Myxococcota_A; class Polyangia; order Polyangiales; family Sandaracinaceae; genus JAFLCL01. The sequence continues at coordinate 23,001 of JAFLCL010000010.1, read as the reverse complement.
GCGCGATGGCCCTTCGAAGACTCTTCTCGTGCTGCGCGCGAGGAACGCGGTGCCCTCGTCGCGATTCGACGAGGACGTGACGAAGCGGCTGCGCGAAGTGCTCGCCGGTGCGCACGCGCTCGAGGAGCTCGTGCTCCACACGACGTGCGCGCCGCCGCCACGCCTGGCGATCGTGCCGTTCCGTCGCGAGGCGCTCGCGATGCTCGGCATTCGCGGATCACCCGAGTCGATCGCGACGATCGACTCGGCGCTGAGGCCGCTCGGGACGATCGAGCGGCACCTCGTCACCCAGAGCACACCGCGCGCTCGCGAGCGTGCGTGGGCCCTGGGCGAGCAGACACCGGGCGTCTGCTTGATCACGTCGTTCCGCAAGAAGCGCGACCTCGACCACGCTGCGTTCGTGCGCGAGTGGTACGAGCACCACACGCCGCTCGCGCTCGAGACCCACCCGCTCGCGGGCTACGTCCGCAACGCTGTCGAGGAGACGCACGGCGCGCCCGCGCCCGCGTGGCACGGCATCGTGCTCGAGAGCTTCGCGAGCCACGAGGATCTGCTCCATCCGCTGCGCTTCTTCGGCGGTGGGGCGAGCGCGCTCCGCGGCATGTGGCGCGTGGCGAGCCACGTCCCGCGCTTCCTCGATCTCCGCACCCTCGAGAATCACCTCGTGCGCGAGCGCGTGCTCCTCGAGCGCACGTAGCGACCGCGGCGCGCGGCGAGCGCCAGCCCCACGCCGATCAAGAGCGTGATCGTCGCGCTCGGTCGCGTGGACCGCGAGGCACTGCACGTACCCGACATCGCGCGGAAGCTCGCGCGGCCTCCGCCTGCGATGCGCAGCGCGCCCGCGGAAGGTCGGGAGTCCATCGCGCCCGCCCACGAGGGCGCGACGACGAGGTCCTCGAAGCCGTGCCCGTTCGAGCGCGCGCACGTGATGCCGCGCAGATCCGACCAACACAGGTCGGCACGCGAGTCACCGTCCACGTCCGCCATGCGGATCGTCCGCGCGCGCTCGGGTCGGTCGAAGCCCGCAGCATCGCTGAGCGCAGGCCCGCGCAGACCGCGCTCGAAGCCGTGCTCGGTGCCACGCCAGCAGGCGATGCCTTCCTCGTCACGCGCACAGAGATCCGCGCGACCGTCGCGATCGAGATCGCCGAGGCGGATCGTCGCGTACTGTTCCGCGCGATCCCATCCGTCCCCGTCGCGCATCGCGGGGCCACGCACGAGCGTGCCGAAGCGGGGCTCGGCGAACGCTTCGCCCGCCGCGATCTCGAAGAGCGCGCACGCGAAGCCCTCGCGCGATCGGCCGCACACGTCGCGTCGGCCATCGCCGTCCACGTCCGCGAGGCGGATCGTGCTCCAGCGCGAGAGCGCGGCCCAGCCATCGGCGTCGCGCCAGCGTGGGCCACGCACGATCGCGCCGAAGCGGTTGCCCTGCGAGAGCCAGCAGTCGACTCCGCTGGCGCCGCGTGCGCACACGTCGTCGCGGCCATCGGCGTCGATGTCCGCGAAGCGGATCGAGCCGTAGTGCACGATCGACGCGAAGCCCGCGGCATCCGAGAGGGCCGAGAGGACGATCGCCTCGCCCACGCCCGCCCCGAAGCCGAGGTGACACGTGAGACCGCTGGCAGAGCGCAAGCACGCGTCGGCGGCACCATCGCCGTCGACGTCGGCCAGCCACAGCGGCGCATCGGTCGGCCACGCGGGTCCGATCACGCGCTCGGTGAACGAGCGACCCGCGCTCAGCGCGCACGTGAGGCGTCCTTCGATGCGAAGGCAGACGTCCGCCCGTCCATCGCCGTCGACGTCGGCCGTACGCAGGGTGCTCGCTTCGAGCACGGAGCTCGCGCGTGCGTCGGGGCCGAGCAGCACACGTCCGAGGCCGTGCGCGGACGAGAGCGCGCACGAGACGTTCTCGAGCACCGCCCCGGACATGCCCTCACGGGGCAGCCACGCGCATGCGTCGGCGCGGCCATCGCCGTCGAGATCGCTGTCACCCGCAGGCTCCTCGAGCGGTGTCGTGTACGCGAGCTCCTCGCGCTCGCAGATCTCGTCGTCGTCGTCCGCGCCGTCGCAGTCGTTGTCGAGCCGGTCGCAGGTCTCGGGCACGGGATCGATCGCGCCGACGCACGCCTGCCAGCGCGTGTCACGGCACGTCTCGGTGCCCGCGACGCACTCGCCGACGTCGGTGCCGCACGAGCGCACGAGCGCCTCGTCCGTGGCGCCGTCGCAGTCTTGATCGCGACCATCGCACTCTTCCCCCCGAGGCTCGACGCCGCCCTCGCAGCCTCCCCAGCCGCCGCCGCGGCAGAGCTGCGTCCCGCGTCGACACTCGCCGACGTCCGAGCCGCAGCCGCGCGCGAGGTCTTCGTCGACGCGCCCATCGCAATCGTCGTCGACGCCGTTGCAGCCCTCGGCCGAAGGCGCGCAGCTGCAGGACTCGCTGGGCGCCTCGCGGTAGCTGCGCTGCTCGACCCACAACGTCGTCGCGCGGCTGCACCCACCCGCGAACGGATCACTCGAGCTGCCCGCGCCGGGCGAGCGATGGCCGAAGTGGAGGTGCGGCCCCGTGCTCGAGCCGCTCGAGGCGGACTCGCCGAGCGCTTGTCCGCACGACACGCGCTGCCCACCGCCGACGCGGAGCGAGCCCGCGCGCATGTGGCAGTAGATCGAGTAGCTGCCGTCGTCGTGACGAATCTGGACGTAATTGCCGCAGCGCCCGCCGCAGGTGTTGCCGAAGGAGCCGTAGTTCGCGCAGCCATCGTTGGTCGCGCTCACGGTGCCGTTGGCGGCCGCGAGCACGGTGGTGCCGAAGGGCGTGCCGAAGTCGGAGCCCGTGTGACCGTCGTAGCAGGCGCCACCGCACGCGTAGTCCGTGCACCCGCCACCGCCGCCGTCGTGATCGAAGCCGTAGTTGAGCCGATGACCGCCGACGTAGGGCCGGCTGTAGCGGACGCTCTGCGCCGACGCGCTCGTCGAGAGCAAGAAGCCCAACGCGATCGCGGCGACGAGCGCGCGCGTCACGGTGACACCTCGCGGCCGCTCGACACGTCGATCGTCGTCGTGCCTCGCTCGTCCTCGAACGTGAGCCGCCCGCGATCGAGGCGCGGCGCGCGTGGGCTCGAGGGAGCGCGCTGCGTCGGCGCGAGCGCCTCGATGGTTCCGTCGACGCGCACACGATGCAGGCGCGGTCGACCTTCGCGGCTCGACACGAAGACGACCGAGCCGTCCGAGTCGATCGCGGGCGAGTACGCGGGCGCGAAGCCCTCGGTGATCGCGCGTGTCACGCCGCTCGAGGCCTCGAGGTACGCGAGCTCGAAGAAGGGCATGTCCCCCCGCGCATAGACCACGTCGTCGCCGCGCACGGCCAGGGGAGCCTCGGCGAGGCGATCGATCTCGGTCCGAACGCCGTCGCGAGCGAGCACGAGGGTGTGCATCGGATCGACCAGGACGATCCCGCTCGCGACGAAGCGCGCATCGAGCACGGGACCGAGTACGACCACGCCCGCATCGCTACGCAGCTCTGCATCGAACACGCGATCGGCATCCGTGCCCTGCGGCATGGGACGCAGGACGCCGACGAGACGCGCACCATCGCTGCGCGCATCGAGCTCGATCTCTGCGCCGACGGCCTCGGTGCTCACGGCGATCGTCGGCTCGTCGATCAAGTCCTCGCGCACGCTCGAAGACGACGGCTCGCTGGAGGTGCAAGCGATCACCGAGAGCGAGCCGCATACGATCAGGACCAAGCGCACGGGGTCCATGGTTTCACGACTCGTGCCGCGACCCAAACGGCGATCCCGCGGCCCGCGCGCACAATCGCCCTCGTTTTCAAGGACACGAGGGCGCACGGCGTGACCGTGGCGCCCTCGATTCGTCCAGGAACCGGACGGCTGCGATCTCGAGACCGCAGCGCGTCGAGTCAGAGCAGCGGCGGCTCTTCGAAGCAGCGGCCGTCGATGCAGAACTCACCACCGCAGTCGGCGCTGTCGGTGCACGTCTGTCGCTCGACGCTCGTGACCCACTGGGGGATGTGGTTCGCGGTGCCGATGTCTTGCGCGGGGAGCCAGAACGCGGCGCGGAATCCCTGCTCGCCGGTGGCCGCGACCGTCGGGTCGAACGCCGCCATCCAGATCTGCGCACGCTGATCGCGCGCGAGGCGCAGGCCGTAGGAACGACGGCTCGTCCAGCTCATCCAGTAGAGCGGGCGTCCCTGGTTCTCGTACTCGGTGGGATCCCACTTCGGCCAGCTGTCGGCGAGCCCCGCGATGGTCGTGAGCTGACGCGCGGCGCCGCTGCGATCGCTGGGGATGAGCCACAGCTCCGCGTCGGGGACCGCGCTCGTGCCCGAGTCCGGATCGGCGCCCATCGAGTTGATGTTGGACGGCGAGCGACAGAACGAGATGAAGCGACCGTCGGGCGAGTACGACGGGTAGTAGTTGTTCACGCCGTCGATCGACACGATCGTGCGCGGCGACCCCCACTCCGATCCTGCGCGATCGAGGATCGTGATGCGGCCGCCGCTCACGCCGCCCACGTCGACGAGGCCCGCGAAGCTCGGCGCGTCGTGGCGAACGAAGACGATGTGCTGCCCATCGGGCGACCAGTCGGGCTGCGACGAAGGTCCGCCGCCGAGGCGATCGGTGATGATCGCGCCGGTCGTGGGGTTCCTGATCGAGAGACCCGTGTTGAAGCTCGTGACGAGCTCGCTCGAGTCCGGCGCCCACGAGGCGAAGTTCGGTTGGCTCGGGAAGCCACCGAAGCCACCGCCCGATCCGAGCGAGAAGATGCGCGTGCGCGTCGCGACATCGAAGACCTGGAACGTGGTGGTCGGGATGTCGGTGCCGACCGAGATCCGCGTGCCGTCGCGCGAGAGCGCATGACAGCCGACGCACATGCCCGCGCCCGTCTGCCCCGTGCCGATGAAGCGCTCCGCGCGCGCGCCGGGCACACCGAACTCGAAGCGATCGATCGAGCCGCCCCCTGCGTTCCAGTAGTAGAGGCCGCCGGTGATGGGCTCCTGGGCGACGGCCAGCGTGCGCACCTCGCCCTCGCGGATCTCACCGGCCGCGCTCACGCTGCGCAGCTGGTAGGTGATGGGGTCGCGTCCCGCGGCCGCCGTCGCGATCGTCTGCCACACGGCGCGCGAAGGCGAATAGATGCAGCCGCCGCCCACGCTCTCGGGGCAGCCGAAATAGATGCGCAGATCGAGGTCGGGGGTCGTGACGGCGAGCTCGAACGCGTCGCCGCCGTTCGGCATGTAGTGGAGCTCGAGCGACCCGAGGTTCGGCGGCACCATCGCGCCGTCGTCCGGGTACACGACCTCGGGCCCGGCACCCGCAGTCGCAGTGCCGTCGAAGCGTGTCGGCGTCTCGGCAGTGGCGCCGTCGGCGATGATGATGCGCTCGAACTGAACCGTGAGCGTCGTCGACGTGGTCATGCCCATGTACGTCGCGACGATGTTCGTGCGGCCACCACGATCGGAGGCCGTGGTGAAGGTCGAGCCCGCGAACGACCCGAGGTCGATCGCCGTGGTGCTCCAGCTGACCGCGCTGGTGACCTCGGTCTCGCTGCCCGAGCCGTCGCGCAGGTATGCGCGGTACTCGACGACCTGCCCCGCGCCGCCGGCGAGCATCACCACGTGATCGAGCGGATCGATGCGGAGGTTGCCGCTGGTCGGGATACCCGCGTCGACGCCGGGTGGAACGTACGCGTCGTTGTCGCCCATCGGATCGGGGTTGCGGGTGCACCCGAGCACGGACGCGAGGGCCAGTGACGAGACGAGGATCGCGAAGCGAACGAGACGGGCCATGACACACCTCGGAAAAGCGCCGACCGACGCGTGATGGTCGCCCGAAAGCACCCGGCCCCGCTGCTTCTTGCGTGCGCTTTCTCTCGCGGCGGGAACCGTGATAGCGAGGCGGTCATGACCTTCGCCTCTCTCGCACCTCGTCGTCGCACCGCCTCGACGACGCTCGCTGCTTCGCTCTTCTCGCTCGCCGCCTGTGGCGGGGACACCGTCTCGGAGGACGCGTTCGTGGCGTCGACGCCCGACGCCTTCGTGGCGACGAACGACGCGCCCGGCGAGAGCCCCGACGCATTCAGCGCCGAGGACGCGGGCATGCCCGCACCCGACGCGCACGTCGAGGGTGACGCAGGGACACCCGATCCCGACGCGGGCATGACGAGCGCGTGCGGCGGCATGCGCCCCGCGATCACGAGCATCACGGGGACCGAAGGCCTCGTCGTCGCGCGCGACGGATCGATCTACTTCTCGCAGCGCGCCGCGGTCGGACGCGTGGCCCCCGACGGAACGATCGACACGTCCTTCGCCGCCCTGCCTCGCGCCGCGGCGCAGGTCTGGGGCATGGTCCCCGACGCCGCGAACGAGCATCTCTACGTCGGCTCGCCCTCGACGGGCACGATCTACGACGTCGATCTCACGGCCTCGCCTCCGAGCGTCGAGCCGCTCGTCACCATGGTGGGCGGGCCCAACGGCCTGACGCTCGGCCCCGACGGCGCGCTCTACTTCAGTGACTTCTCGGGCGGTCGCGTGCTCCGCGTCACGCTCGACGGAGGCGCCGCGCCGACGATGGTCGCGCGCATCTCGAGCGCCAATGGCGTGGCGTTCGAGGACGATGGAAGCCTGCTCGTGTGCAACTACGGCGCGGGGCAGCTCATCCGCCTGACCCTGGCCGACGGCGTCGAGTCTGGTCGAGAGACGGTCGCGTCGCGCCTCGGCAGCCCGGACGGAGTCGCTGTCGATCGCGAGGGAACGATCTACGTCACGGACAACGCGGGCGGTCGGCTGCTCCAGCTCGCCGAGGATGGCTCGAGCACCGAGCTCCTCACCGGCGTCGGCTCCGCGGCGAGCCTCGACTTCGGCGCAGGCGCGCTCGACTGCGAGGACCTCTACGTCGCGAGCGGTCGCGCGATGCGACGCTACGAAATGGGCACGACGCCGGGCCGCGCAGTACCGTGGCACTGACGCCATGAGCGAAAAACCCCAGACATCGGACAAGACATCGGACGCCGAGTCGAGCCTCGGCAAGGTCAACAAGCTCGCGGAGTCGCACGGCGCCCTCGAGCCGGGGAAAGGGCTCTTGAGCGGCGTCATCGCGCTGTCGCTCGGCATGCTCGCGGTGCTCTCCGTGCTCGCGATGCGCTTCCCCGCGTACCTCACGACGCCCGAGTTCCGGCACGTCTACGACGTCACGGTCCTTCGCTACCTGCTCTTCGGAGGCATGGTGCTCGCGGGCGCGCTGGCGCTCACGAACATCGTGCTCGGCCGGGCTCGCTACATCTCCGCGTGGGCCTTCGCGTTCCTCGTCACAGCGCTGCTCCTCGGCGGACCCGGCACCCCGATCGAGGACTTTCCCGATCACACGCCCTACGTGGGCTTGGACTTCTTCGTCCTCGATCTGCTCGGCTCGACGCTGCTCTTCGTGTTCATCGAGAAGCTCTTCCCGCTCAAGAAGACACAGCCGGTGTTCCGACCCGAGTGGCAGACGGACCTCCAGCACTTCTTCGTGAACCACCTGTGTGTGGGGTTCACCCTGCTCGTGACGAACCGCGCGGTCCACGGCCTCTTCGGCTGGGCCGTGAACGACACGTTGCAGGGTTGGGTGCAGGCGCTGCCCTTCATCGTGCAGCTCTTCCTCGTGATCCTGGCCGCCGATCTCGTGCAGTACTGGGCGCACCGCGCGTACCACGAGGTGCCGTTTCTCTGGCGCTTCCACTCCGTGCACCACAGCGCCAAGCACATGGACTGGCTCGCGGGATCGCGTCAGTCGATCGTCGAGCTGATCATCACGCGCATCGCGGTGCTCACGCCGATCTTCCTCCTCGGCTTCCCGCAGGACGTGATCGATGCGTACGTCGTCATCGTCGGATTCCAGGCCGTGTTCAATCACGCGAACGTGAGCGTGCGCCTCGGGCCGCTGTCGTACGTGATCGTGACGCCGAACTTCCACCACTGGCATCACTCGCAAGACACCGAGGCGATCGACCGCAATTACGCGGCGCACTTCGCGTTCATCGATCACCTGTTCGGCACCGCGGTGCAGGCCGATCGCAAGTGGCCCGACACATACGGCGTGGTGGGCGACTACGTGCCGGCCTCGTTCGTGGGCCAGCAGGCATTCCCGTTCGTGGGGAGCACCGAGATCAAGGACGAGGCCGAGAAGAACGACCCGCACACGGAGGCGGGTCGCAAGTCGCGCGCGTCGCTCCTTCCCGTGCCGCCGATGCGCGGCGACTGACGCGCGTTCGCACCACTCGGTCGTTCCGCCGAGGCGCGAAGATCGTCCGCATCGTGGCGACGATGCCGTTTTCTCCTCAAGTCCCGCTTCGTTCGCACGAAGCGCTGCGGTGGACCCAACGACGACGTCGGCGCTGAAGGACCAGGACTGGTCTGACCTGCTCGCTTCCGAGCCCACGATCGCGGCCGCCGAGCCTCGCGAGCGTATCGTCACCCGGCCGCGCGATCGGGAGATCGACGACTGCATCGAGGCGATGCAGGTCGACCCGAGCGGCCAGCCAGAAGCCTTGGTTTCCCAGCGCGTGACGGCTCGCATGCCCGCCTCGACTCCGTCGAACCTCCGCGCGCTCTCTCGACGCACGCCCGAGCGCCCGACGACGCGCATGGAGGTCACGTCCCTGCTCGCGAAGGCGATGCGCTCGGTGCCGCCGAGCCGGGACCACATCATCACGCAGCGCATGTCGGAAGCGGGTAGCGGCGTCTACGAGGTGGTGGGCGACGTCGAGATGCGCGCGGAGCGCCGCAGCGCCACGCAGCTCCTTCCGACGGTGGGGTCCGACGAGATGGACGCGCTCCCGCCGGTCGCAGCGCCCTCAGCGACTGGTGCGCGTCGCGACGATCAGACGCAGCCGTTCGGCTCCGGCTCCGACACGACCTCGTCGAGGACCGCGGTCGGAACGTCCTCGCGCGAGGCTCGCCTCGACGACGCGCACCCCTACCCACGCAGCGTGCCCGCCCGCACCCACGCGCGGAACGCGGTGCTGCTGCCGATCGTTGCGCCTCTGTCGTCCGTGGGCGCCTCGAGCGATGCAGTCGCAATGGGTGGCGCCGCGCCCTCGAGGGCGGCGCCTCCGCGACCTTGGCTCGTGACCTACGGCGTCCTCACCACGATCGCGCTGATCACCACGATCGCGCTCCTCACGATCCGCTGAGCGTCACTCGCTCTCTTCGAGCCGGATCGTGTTCGTGGGGCAGTGCTTCGCCGCCGCGCGCACCTTCGCGTGCAGCTCCGGGCCCGGTCGCGCGACCTTGAGCATGACCTTCTGATCGCGGCCGACCGCGAACACCTCCGGGCACTCGCCCGCGCAGACGCCGTGGCCCTGACAGAGATCGCGATCGATGCGGATGCGAAGCGCCGATCCCGTGCTCTTCGCCGCGGGCGCGTCGTTCGACGGAGTGCCCGTGTCGGAGCGAGCGATCGGCGCCGCCTCCACGTGCGTCCCGTTCGCGTCCTTCGCGTGCGCGGGGCAGGCCGGTGGCGGGGCGGCGACCTTCTTCTCGCTGGAGCCCGCATGTGCGGGACATCCCGGGGGCGGCGTCTCGGCCAGCGGCTGCCCAGCCGACATCTGCGCCAGCGTCACGCTGGGGTTTGCGCGACGACGGTAGCGAACACGACAAGGCTCCTTCGGTCCGACCACGAGCCCTTGGAAGTCGCTCGCGATCGCGTCGCCGTGGAGGCCGAGGTCGAACTGCCCGAGCAAGAGCGCGAGGATCGCCTTCACCTGCAAGATCGCGAACGCGTTGCCGAGGCACTTGTGACGCCCGCCGCCGAACGCGATGTACGCGAAGTCTTTCTTGTCCTCGGCACGGCCCTCGGCGAACCGATCGGGATCGAACGCGTCGGGATCGCGGAACACCTCGGGCATGCGGTGCGCGACCGTCGGGCTGATCACGATCCAGGTGCCCTTGGGGATGTGGTAGCCGCCGTACTCCCAGTCCACCTGCGCGACGCGCACGAGCATGAAGAGAGGCGGGTGCAGGCGCAGCGCCTCCTTCACCACGTTCTCGAGGTACGTGAGCTCGCGGAGCACCGCGTGCGAGACGGGGCGACCGTCCGCGAACACACGGTCCACTTCCTCCACCGCGCGCTGGTAGTGCGTCGGGTGACGAAGGAGCTCGAGGAGCGCCCACGCGGTGGTGACGGAGCTGGTGTGATGTCCCGCGAACATTCCGGCGAGCAGGAGGCCGGTGATCTCGTGCTCGCTGAGCTTCTTGCCGTCCGCGTACGCCGAGTCCATCAGCGTCTGGAGGAAGTCGTCGCCGACGTTGCCCGACGCGCGTCGACGCGTGACGTTCTCGGTGATCATCTCGACCATGCGCACGCGCGCAGCGTCGCGGCGTCGGAAGATCGGGATCGGGAGGTGCGCGTTCACGTACGCCAGCGGCGACGCGCCGACCTCCAGGTCGTGATAGACGCGCGCGAATTCTTCGCTCATGCCCTCGCGGAACTCGCGACCGAGGAGACAGCGCGCCGAGGTGTAGTTCGTCAGCACGCGACAGAACTCGACGAAGTCCACGACACCGCTCTGGCCCCACGGCGCGATCGTGGCCTCGGTCTCGGCGACGACGGCCTCGCCGTACGTGCGCATGCGACGATCCTGGAGCGCGGGCAGGAGCATCTTGAGCTGCTCGGCCATCTTCGCGGGCGCAGCGTCGTAGACGACGTCCTTGCCGAAGATGGGCGTCATGATCTTGTAGGCCTCGGACGGGCTCAGCACCGTGTCGGGCGCGCGGAACACCGCCTCCTGCGCGCGCGGACCGAACACAGCGACCATGCGTCGGTGCGCCACGTCGAACGCCGCGACCTCGCCGAGCTCGCGCTGCGCCCGGAAGAGCAGCTCGATCGTCGCGCGCACGAACTCGACGGTGTGACCGACGACAGGGAGCGCACCCGAGAGGCGAGGCGGCTCCTTCAGGTTCGCGGGAACCGGCTTCTTCTTCTCGCCGCCTCGGCGACTGACTACGTCGAACAGATCCATGAGCACCGCCGGATGGGGAGACGGGAAGAGTGCCAGTCGAGGAGCGCCCGTGCGTACGCGATCAGGACTCGCGCGCACCGAACAGATCGGCGAGCTCGCCGATCGCGCGACTGCCCTCGGGCGAGAACGGCGCCGCCGTGAGCGGCGCCTTGGCCGCCTCGACGAGCGAAGCGAGCTTCGCCTCGACGCGCGCGCGAACGCCTGCGGTCTCGAGCATCGCGATCGCCGTGCGCACGTCCGCGTCCGTCGCGTCGGCGCGTCCGAGGATCTTCGTGAGCGGCGCGCGGTCAGCCACGGGCACGCTCGCCTCGCACTCGCGCACGATCGCGTTGTGCTTGCCCACGCGGAGGTCGTTGCCCACAGGCTTGCCCGTCTTCTTCGGATCGCCGAAGGATCCGAGCAGGTCGTCGCGCACCTGGAACGCCTCGCCCAGAGGCCGCGCGATGCGCCGGAGGGCCTCGATCTGCGCAGCGCTCGCATCCGCGAGGATCGCCCCGAGGAGCAGCGGCCCTTCGACCGTGTAGCTGCCTGTCTTGAGATCGTGCATGCGCGAGACGTCGGCGCTGCCGAGGAGATCGAGCGTCTGACCGAGCACGACGTCCCGCTGCACGCGGAGAAACGTCTCCATCGCCTCACCCGCACGGCGGCTGCCGAGCGCGCTCTCGAGGAAGAGTCGGTTCGCGTACGCGCAGCCGAGATCGCCGGCGAGCACCGCGAGCGAGTCCGCGAGGTGCGCCCCGACGACGCCCTCGCCGCGACTGCCGAGCTCGCGTCGCACGAGCACGTGGACCGCCGGTCCCCCGCGACGCTCGTCGTCGCCATCCATCCAGTCGTCGTGGATCAAGAGGTAGCTCTGCAACACCTCCAGCGACGCACACGCCGAGAGCACACCCGAGAGGGGCGCGCGTGGATCGATCGCGCGCTGCGCCGCGACGAGCATGGCCGGTCGCAGCCGCTTTCCGCCACGCAACGTCAGCGACTCGAGGCCTGCGAGCACGATCGCCGCATCCGGCGCGAGCGTGCCGACGGCCGAGCGCTCCTCGTCGAAGAAGCGTGTCAGGCGCTCGTCGACGGCGCGCCGCACGGTGTCGAGCCAGCTCGCCGGCTTGATCTCGCTCGACATGTGGGCCTCGCTGGACGTCTCGCTCGTGGAAGTGCTCATGACTCGTCTCGTGTGTGTCGCGATGGGATCGGGCGCTGGCTCAGGCCTGCGCGCGGAGAGGGCGCTCGACAGGACGCTCGCGGAGCGCCGCATAGCGCGCGCGGAGCACGTCGTCGTCCCCGGAGTGACGAAGACAGTCGGCGATGATCGAGGTGACCTCCTCGCGTGAGATCTTCACCGCCGCGTCGGGCACGAACATCGCATCGTTGCCGCGCGCGACGACGAGCGTTCGCACCGCCATGAAGAGCGGCAGGAGACAGAACATCCGAATGCCCGTCTCGCTCGGCGGGATCGCGAGCGCGTAGCGGAGCGCCCGATCGAGGTGGGCCTCGGCACGATCGAAGAGCGGTGCGACCGCAGCGTGTGCTCGATCGCGAACCTCGCGATCGGTGAGCGTCGTGGGCTCGAGGCCCTCGCGCTGCATGGACGTGCGCGGCACGAACGACACCAGCCGCTCACGATCGTCGGTGACGTCCTTGAGGATGTTCACCATCTGGAGGCCCTCGGCGAAGCTCTCCGCGTCCTCACGGAGCGCGAGCGCGTGCGCCGAGCGCGGATCGATCCCCGTGGACTCGAGGAAGAGATCGGTCAGCAGGTGCCCGACCGTGCCGGCCACGTAGTAGCAGTACCGATCGAGGTCCTCGACGGTGTGGAGCGCGTACCAACCGTCCTCCCCCGGACGACGACGCGTGTAGAGGTCCATGCCGCGCGCCATCTCGCACACCCAGCGCGAGAGGATCTCGCGCACCGGCTTGCGGAGCGTCATCAGCACGCGGACCACGACGTCGGTGCGACGCGCGAGCGAGAGCTCGGCGTCGTCGGGTGCGCGAACGGCGCCGAAGAGCGCGCGCAGCGCCGCGGTGTCGATCGTCGAACCGAGCGGACGATCGACCGACGACTCCATGACCTCGAGGAAGCGCGCGAAGAGCTCGGGCTTCTCGCCGCTCGTGACGGCAGGGTGATCCTCGATCGTGTCGGCGATGCGACAGAGCAGGTAGCCGAGCGTCACGGCGACGCGCAGCTCCTCGGGGAGGAACGCGATCGGCTGCGAGAACGTGCGCGACACGGCCTCGAGCGCTTCTTTGCAGAAGGCCCAATCGGCGGCCTCGGGAGGAACCGAGCGCTCACCTTCCCCGCGAGCCGGCACCGTGGGCGTGGCAGCGTTCGGAGGGGCCGCCTTCGGACTGGCATGCTCGGGACTGGCATGCTCCAGACTGCCATGCTCCAGACTGCCATGTTCGAGACTGGCATCTTTGGGACTGGCGTCCTCGGAGCTGCCATGCTCGGCGCGCGCCTGGCGCGCTTCGCCCGCGCCGACTGCCGCCGCAGCGTCCTTGGACGCCTTGCTGGATCCTCGGGCCACGGGCCGCGATGCATGCGCGGCAAAGGCCATCACCATCGCCGCCAAGGTGGGCCATGCGATCTCGCGAGGATGCGCGAGGCGCTCGGTCAGAGCGGCTCCGAGCGCGGCGATACGAGGATCGTCGACGCGAAGCACCGCGAGCGCCAGGACCACGGCCGCGAGCGACCGGTCGTCGTCGGTGTCAGCCGACGCGAGGCGCGCCGAGACCGCGTCGATCAGCGCGGCATCGCGCTCCGACATCGCGAGCACACGGGCGGCGAGGGACAGATCCTGCGTCCCGGCCACGTTCGCGAGCTCCGTCTCCAGCCACGCGCGGCTGCGGGCGCGCACGCTGACGAGGGCCTCACGCGCAGCGTCGCTCTGCGTGGAGAGCGCGCTCAGCGCCTCGAGGACGAGCGCCGACGTCTCCAGATCCGCGGGCTCACCGCGTCGGTTCGCAAAACCACCGCCAGACGCCTCGCTCGCGAGGAGGTGGGTCACCGCCACGTCGAGGTCGACGACGCGCTCCTCGCCCCACGGTGCACCATCGAAGAGAACGAGCACGAGGCTCGCGAGGAGGCGCGTGTCGGCGTCGGCGCGCACGGCACGCGAGACACCTTCCGTCGCGAGGCGTCGTCGTCCGAGCGTCATGCGCGCCGCCATGCCCGGCCGCATCGGACACGCCGTGATCGCGCGCATGAGCGTGAGCGACGGACCCGCGAGCTCGGCATCGGGCACGGTGCCGAGCCGACGTGCGATCGCCTCGAGCTCGGAGAGGAGATGTGCGCTCGCGACCTCGAGGATGCGACGGTCGGCCTCGTTCGCGACGCGCTCGCGCGTGACCGCGCTGCGAGACGGCTGACGCGACAGCTCGCGGGCCGTGTCCTGGCGTCCTGGACGCAGGCGGGGGAGCGCCCGGTCCGAAGTGGTCTCCGCGCGGTAGAGGGCCGAGACGCGCCCGGGCACCACGGCGGCCGTGGGCCATTGCATCCATTCGCCGAACGCCCAGAGGCGCGAGGGCAGCGCGCGGAGGCCACCTTCGGAGGCAGTGGTCGTCACGGTGCTCTTCATCGCGCGGAGCGCGATACGCATGAACGCGCTCGAGAAGCTGCGCTTGTGCGAGTCCTGCACGCCGAGGATCTGCATCGTGCGGCCGCGCTCGCGCGGGCTGTCGCGAAGCGTCTTGAACATCGCGCGACGCACCTCCGTCGCGGCCGGATCGTTGCGCCGGAAGCAATGATAGAGGGCGTTCGAGAGGATCTCGGGGATCGCTGCGCCGCGTGCCTCGGAGTAGCGCGCGAGCCAGCCACGCTGTGCGGTCGCGAAGCCAGACTGCGCGAGCGCCTCGGCGTCGAGGAAGCCCTGGGTCATGCCGATCGCCGTCATCGGATGTGTGTGGCCGCAGGCGTCACCCACGAGCGCGACGGGCACCTGACCCTCGCGACCTTCACGACCGAAGTACGCGCGCGGACGGAACTTGATGCCTGTCCAGAGGATCGGTCGCTCGTGCGTCGCCACGCGCAGCGGCTCGCGCAGCGCCTCGGGCACCACCGCCCCATAGCGCTCCCAGAGGTACGGACCGCGCGCCGTCGCACGATCGGACAGCGGTACTTCCAGACAGCCACGCACGTGCGTGTCGTCGATCCGATAGAAGAGCGCAGGGCCAGGGCCGCCGAGGACGACGTGGCCGAACCCCTCGCGCGGCATCCGCGGGACCTCGAGCTCGACGCCCGCCATCGACGACACGAGCGTGCTCGCGTCGGGAATCCCCAACGCCGAGCGCACGAGCGAGACCTTGCCCTCGGCGCCCACGACGGCGCGCGCGCGCACGGCGTGAACGCGACCGTCCTTGCGCTCGATGCGCACGATCGCCTCGGGGCCCGAGAGATCGAGTGACGTCACCCGCGCACGAAGGAGGAACGAGACGCCCGCCACGCGCGCCAACGAGAGACGCAGTGCCTCGACGATGCGCGCGTGCTCCGCGCCCATCCCGGTGCCTTCGGGATAAGGCATCTCGATGTCCGGCGAGCCATCGTCGGGAAAGATGGTGAATCCATAGCCGGTCTGCGGTGCAGCACCGTCGAGACGCCCGAGGCGCAGCCGATCCAGCACCTCGAGCGCGGGTGGATGCAGCCACTCGCCCGCGAGTCGGTGCGCCATCTTCGGGTCGGCCTCGACGACGAGGACCGTCGCGCCGGCGCGGCCGAGGGCCGCCGCCGTGACGCAGCCCACCGGCCCACCACCGACGACGACGGCATCGTAGGTCTCTTCGATCGGGGTCGCGGACCACTGTTCTTCGTGTGAGCTCATGATGTCTCCGACTCTCACGGGTGGGCGTTGTCGTGTGCACGCAGCGAGCCGGAGCGACTGCGCTCCTTGCGTCGCGTCTCGAACAGACCGAGCGCCCACACGGGGAAATAGCGGCGGTAGAGCACGTAATCGAGGAGGGCCGAGTGGAAGAAGAGGCCCTCGGGATCCTGCACGGGGAACGTCCCGTCCGCGGACTGCGCGCCCGCGAGGAACGCAGCAGCGCGTTCGACTGCTCCGAAGTCCGGATCCTCGGCCTCGAGCAGCGCCGTCATCGCCCACGCGGTCTGGACGTACTGGCTCGCGCGGTGCTCGACGTACCGCTTCTCCGAGATCGACGTCCAGTGCTCGCCCCAACCACCATCCGGCTTCTGACGTGCTCGCAGGAAGGCTGTCGCGCGGCGGATCGCGGGATCGTGCGGCGGCACGCCCGCGGCCAAGAGACCACGAATGCCGAACATCGTGCCGTAGACGTGCAGGATGCCCCAGACACCGACCCACGATCCGTCGGTCTTCTGCTGTCCACGGAGACACTGGGCCGCGCGCCGAATGGCACCCTCGATCTCGTCGGGGAGGATCGAGGGGTGCAGTCTGCGCACCTCCGCGAGCGCGGCGATGCACGACGCGGTGCACTCGACGTACGACTTCTCCGTCATGGAGTCGCCGAACATCTCGGCGGGGTTCATCCACTCGAGCGGGACATCGACGCGGCGCGCTTCGTAGCTGCCGAAGCCGCCGTCCGAGCTCTGCGTGCGGAGTATGAATTGCACCGCGCGCGTGATCTCGTCACGGCCCATGTGGGGCGTCACGAGCGAGAGACGACCGAGCACCGCCTCTGCGGTGCAGTCGCTCACGGGCCAGCCGTGCCAGACGCCCGCGAAGCACCAGCCACCGCGCGGATCGAGGCGGAAGTGCTCGGCCTCGCGGCCCGTGGCCTCGGTCACTTGCTGGCTCGCGAGGAACGCATCGGCTCGGGTGATCGCGTCGTCCACCACGTCGGCGAGCTGGGGATTCGCGGCGACGTGGGGCCGTGCGGCCGACATCGCCTGGAGCGCGAACGCGGTATCCCACGAGGCGCTGCGCGCGCCGGCGACTCGCAGGCCATCGACATCGTCTTCCCAGATCCAGCCCTCGAACGCGGCGAGCGCGCGCACGACGTCCGGATCGTTGGGATCGGCCGCGTGGAGGGCGACCATCCCGAGGAGACCGCTCACCGGCGAGATGCACGTGTGGTGCGTACTGCGCATCTCGTAGCGGATCTGATCGCGCAGCTCCGACAAGAGGCGTTGACGCGGACCCGGCTCGTGCGCGCCCTTGCGCACCCACGCGCGCTCGAAGAGCTTGGACGCGCGGAACACCATCTTGAGGGCGCCGCTCGGAGGCGACCAGAGATCCTCGGCGCGCAAGCGCTCGCGAGCTCCCGCGAAATCGACGCTCTCGAAGCCACCAGGGAAGAGCTCCTGCCTGAGGTCGTGGATGCGCGGCGTGACAGGCCCGACGAAGCGCTCGCCGTAGAGCGTGGCCATCGCCAAATAGATGTTGCGCGTGTGGCAGTAATAGCGAGACGGATGAATCGGCGCGGACGTGGGGAGACTCCATGCCTCCGGCAAGACCGGATTGACACCCTCCCAGCGCCAGAGACCGAGCAGCGCGAGCCACAGCTTTCCCCACGACGGAATCGCCAGAATGCCACCCTCGCGCTCGAACAGGCGACGTGCAGGCGAGAGCAGAGGGTCGCTCGCGGCCACACCGAGCAGACGTGCAGCGACGTACACGAGCGTCGTGACGAAGAGATAGGGCTCCGACAGCGAGTGGAGGCCCCAGGTGCCCTGCGCGTCGCGGGTACGCTCGAACTGCAGGATCAAGCGACGGCGACGCGTCTCGTCGATCGGCTGACCGAGCACGTGCATCGCGAGCACGTACTGCGCGGGCAGCATGGCGCACCACACGACCTCGCCCTCGAACGAGCCGTCCGCGTCCTGCTCGTCGGCGAGCGCGGCGAAAGCTCGTTCGAGCGCCGTGGCGGGCGAGATCTTCGACACGGGCGGCCGTGCACCCGCGCTCGCGAGCCCGACGACCTCGGCCCCTGCGCGCGAGGCACGGAGCGCTGCGCCGTATTGCTCCTCTGCCGTGCGAGGTCCCTTGTGCGTCGAGGCCACCGACGTCGCCCGC
The DNA here is from genome assembly GCA_017303575.1 of Deltaproteobacteria bacterium. GTDB lineage: Bacteria > Myxococcota_A > Polyangia > Polyangiales > Sandaracinaceae > JAFLCL01. Next base: position 5,005 of record JAFLCL010000010.1, on the reverse strand, counting down.
ATCGTCCCGCCGAGCAGCCAGCCGAGGCGTCCGCCGATGTCGGTCACCAGCGCAGAGGTCTCCTTCAGACGACCCGTGCGCGCGCCCCACACGCCGAGGTCTCGGCCACCGCGCAGGATCATCGTCGCGAACGATCGCGAGAACGCCAGTCGACTGCGGTTCTGCCCCGACACGAGCGCCATCATGCGGAGTCGCTCGTCGGGGTTGTCGCGCAGCATGCGGAAGATGGCATTGCGGATGGCCGTGGTGGACTGGGCCTGATCGGCGAGCACTTCATAGAGCGCGATCGCGATCATCTCCGGCACGCGCGACTCGCTTCGTCGGCGATCGGCGTATTCGGACAGCGTGCTGCTCGCGGAGAGATCCTCGACGTCGCGCAGCGCGAGCACCAGGCCGAGCGACGTGATCGGGTGCTGGAGGCCGAGCGCGTCGCCGACGAGCGCGAGCCTGCCGCCCGTCAGCGCGCCGCCACTGCCGAATCCCTGCCGGGGTCGAACCGCGTTGTAGGCCCACTCGACACCCGGCGCGCGCAGCGCCTCGCGGAACGCGCCGCGCAGCGAGGGCGGCAACATCGAGCGATAGGCCTCTTCGAGGATCAGCGCGCGCTCGGGGCTCTGCTCGGATTGTCCCTTCTGGGGCGGCAGCGCGAGCGAGAGGGGCACGTCGAGGAGGACTCGAATCTCGCTCGGCGAGAGGCGATGAAGGACGACCGGCCCCGGGCCACCCGTCGCGATGTGCTGGAATCCCTCGAACGGCAGCTCGCCTGCGTCGCGCAGTACGAGACCGAGCAGGCGCGAGCACGGCGGACTGCCCACGTAGAGCGGCTCGTCCTCGGAGAACGGCGCACCGCTACGGCCCGTCGCACCGATGACGAGCTCGCCGCGCGCCGACTCCACCTCGACGCGGCCGGAGCCGAGGCGACGCGCGTACGACACGCTCGGACCCTCGATGCGCGTCGCCCGCGCGAACGGCACATAGGTCACGTTCGACGCGCGCGAGGCCTGCTCGCGCAGCGTCTCGACGAGCACGTCGTGCTGACACGCCATGCCTTGAGAGCCCGACGCATAAGGCACGACGATCGGGTCACTGCCGTCGTCGGGGTGGAACGCCCAGCCGCGGCCCGTGGGGAACGGTCGCGGCGGCAAGAGATCGACTCCCAGACGCTCGAGCACCTCGAGCGCGCTCGGATGGAGCCACTCACAGCCGAGCCGATCGTGCCTCCGAGGATCCGCCTCGAGGAGGAGGACGCTGCGCCCCTGTCGCGAGAACGTCAGTGCAGCGGCGCAGCCCGCGGGACCTGCGCCGAGCACGACGACATCGTGTCGATTCTGGGGCATGGCACCAGGTCGAGCTCAGAGAGACGCGAGGATGCGCGCCGCGGTGGACTTCACCGCGGGGACCTGACTGGCCTGCACGACCCAGTCGAGCGCGTCCGTGCGCGCGACGCGTCGGAACACGCCACCCGCCCAGAACGAGAGGAGGAACTGGGACTTACAGCGACGCTCGTAGTCGGAGAACGCGGAGGTCTCGCTGCGACGGCCGCTGAGGATGTCGGCGATGGCCCCGGCCCCCAGCATGCCGGACTTCATCGCCTGGTAGATGCCCTCGGCCGTCGCCGGATGGGTCATGAGACCGGACTCGCCGATCACGATCCGGCCCGGCGCGGTGAGCTTCTCGATCGCGTAGGACCACACGACCGGGTGGCCCTTCCAGCCACCGACCTGGGTCGCGCCCTTCAGGCGCTCTCCGTAGTGCTTGTCGAGGAAGCGCTGGAAGAGCTCGCGCGCATTCTGCTTGCCGTCGCGCTCTTCGTACGTGATGCCGATGTTGACCCGCGTCTCGCTCTCCGGGAACAACCAGCCGTAGTAGGGCTCGATCGACGCGTCGAAGATCATCTCGAGGTGATGAGCGCGGAAGGGGACGTTGTCCCACCAGCCCATGATCGCTTGGATGATGCGGCGCGGGCGTTGCTCGGGCAGACCCACGCGGCAGTGCGAGCCGCCGGCGATCAGCACGTACTTCGCGCGGACCGTGGTGCCATCCGCGGCCTTGATGCCGACGACGCGCTCACCCTCTTTCAGCACCTCGGTCGCGTTGAAGTTCGGGATGAACTTCACGCCACGCGACAGGGCCTTCTTGAGGAGGAGGTGATCGAGGATGCGGCGCTGACAGACCACCGCCGCCGCTTGCTCGCCCGCCGACTGCCAGCTCTCGCGATCGCCACGCGTCACGAGACGCATGCCGTGGATCGGATAGCTGTGAGCCTTCACGTCTTCCCAGACGCCGAGCTCTTTCAGCGTCTCGATGCCACGCGGGGACAGACCACTGCCGCAGGTCTTGTCGCGCGGGAAGTCGTGTCGATCGACGAGCACGACGTCTCGCACGCCGAGGAGGCCCAGCTGCGCCGCGGCCGCCGTGCCGGCCGGGCCGGCGCCCAGGATGACCACGTTGGCCGTTCGGTCGATGTTCTCGCTCGTCATGTCACTCGCCTCCCACGGCGGCGTCCGCCGCGCGCGCGTCCGCGTCTGCCTGCTCCAACCGCTGCTTGCGGAGGAGCCGAGCCCGCTCCTTCTCTTCACGCCGTGATCGCTCGCGCGCGAGGTGCTCGTCCCACTTGCGTACGGTGAGCGCCTGGAACGCGTTGACCGCGGGGTTCATCTCCGCGACGGGAGCGTCCCAGTGCGCCTCGTAGCCCTCTTGCTCCGCTTCCACCGCGACGCCGTCCTCGGAGAGGAGCGGCTGCACGAGGAGGCGATTCGAGAGACGCAGGAACGGCCTCATCATGCGTCGCGGGATCTTCACCCTCGTGAAGGGGACGACGAAGCTGTCGAAATAGAACAGGAAGAACGTGCGGGTCGTGCGCTCGTCGATCGGCAGCACGAAGCACCAGTGCTTGATCTTCTCGTCGGTGTTCGACCACTGGTACGGATACTCGTAACAGAGCTTCATCGAGTTGGTGTCGATGCGCGCCCGGTCCACGAAGAGACCGGAGATCTTCCCGCCGCCGACCTTCGTGTCGTACTCCACGTGCACGGCGTCGCCGACGGTCTCGAGGCGCGTCAGGCGCGCATCCGTGAACGGCTTGTACTTGCGGTGCAGGAACTCGTGGGTGAAGTCCGAGACGTTGTCGATGATCATCGAGTGGTGCGCGTTCCACACGAAGTCGACGGGCACGCACTCCCAGGCCTTCGGGCCCTCGAGCTCGGGGATCTCGGGCATCGGCGTCGCGTCCGCGCGCGACGCGTCACCGAAGAACAGCCACACGAGGCCGTAACGCACGCGCAGCGGATACGTCTCGAGCTTGCAGGCAGGTGCCTTCTTGCCGAACGTCTCGTGCGGCACCGCGGCCAGCTCGCCGCAGCCGTTGAACTGCCAACCATGGTAGGCGCACACGAGCTTGTCCTTCTGGACCATGCCCTTGCTCAGCTTGAGCTGACGGTGTGCACAACGGTTCTCGACGGCGTGGAGGCGCCCCTCGTCGTCGCGGAACACGGCGACGGATTCACGCCAGAAGACGACCTCCACGACTTGGCCCTTCGCGATCGCGCCGTCGTGCTCGACCGGATACCAGTGGTTGGGATCGAGGCCCGCTGCGCGGACCTTCTGACGGCGGTTCGTGGCCTCGAGAAATCCGGGGGCGACGGGCTTCGGATCGGTTCCGTCGCTCGGCCCGCGGCGCGTCCTGGACTGGCTCTCTCGGGACTGATGGTCTCCCATGACTGCCTCCCTCGGCTCAGGCCGTCTCGGCGGCGCGTGCGTCGCTCTGGGTCTTGGCGCGGGACTCGCTGCGAGGCTCGGCCGGATCGACCATGCCCGCACGCACCGGCACGAGGCCGCGACGCGCGAAGTCTGCATAGGCCTCGTGCACCGCGCGGCGGATCGACGTCGGCTCGTAGCCGAGCTCCGCGCGCGCCTTGCTGATGTCGGCGTGGCGCTGCATGCGGAGGATGCGCACGGCGCCGGGCGTGAAGCGCTGCGGCACGTGGGGCGCGAAGTTGTCGAGCACGAAGCTCGAGACCTTGGCCACGCGCGCCATCATCGAGGGGCTCAGCTTGATGCGCGGGCGGCGGCGGCCCGTGACCTCCTCGAAGATGTCCATGATGTCGTCCATCGCGAGGAACTGCGACGAGATCACGTACTTCTGACCGCTGCGGCCGCGGCGCATCGCGAGCACGTGGCCCTCGCAGATGTCTCTGGCGGCGACGAAGTCGAAGCCACCGGGGATGTACGCGGGCACCTTGCCGTGGGCGAAGTCGACCAGCGTGAAGCCCATGCGAGAGGGCTTGTGATCGTGCGGCCCGAGGATGGCGCACGAGGTGGCGACGACGACGTCCAGGCCTTCGAGCGCCGCCTTCCAGGACTCGAGCTCCACGAGCGCCTTGGTCTGTCCATAAGGCAGCACGCCGCCGAACGGATAATGCGTCATCGTCTCGTTGCCGGGGCGCTGCGGATCATCGAGGTCGTAACCGACCGCGCTGAAGCTACCGGTGACGACGACGCGCTCGAGACCGTAGTGGAGCGCGGCGCGGAGCACGTGCTGCGTTCCGAGCACGTTGGACTCCCAGATCGTGCGCTCGAGCTCGGCCGTCGGCTCCAGCGTCGAGACGTGGGCGGCGACGTGATAGGCAGTCGTGCAGCCCTTGACCGCGCGGGCGACGAAGTCGAGGTCGCGCAGATCGCCGTACACGCGCTCGACGTCGAGGCCGTCGACAGCCGCGTTGTTGCTCTCACGGCGGAGAATGACGCGCACGTCCTGGCCGTCGGCGAGGAGACGTCGCACGAGATTGGCACCCAGGTGCCCGCTCGCGCCGGTGACGAGGACCTTGCCGCGGAACGTGCGGTCGGGGTTCGGGCCATCGCCTGCGCGCGCGGCCTGGAGCGGACGGATGACGTCGTCGGACATGCGGATCCTCGTGACCTGTTCGGTGCGTTCGGAGGCGGGACGGAACGTGGGCGGCAGCGGCGGTCGCGCCGTGCGCGCCGGGCGCTCGACGGCGACAGCGGT
>JAFLCL010000001.1 GCA_017303575.1 Deltaproteobacteria bacterium | reverse complement strand
GCCAGGCCTCCGCCTCCGCCGCCACCTCCAGTCATGCCGCGCGCCCACATCGAGCCGCCGGACAGCGCGCCAGGCGCGGCTGCCGCGGGCGCAGGCCCCGAGATGGCGGGAGGCGCGACGTGCGGGGCGCGTCGCTGCGGCTCTGGGCCCGCGGTGCTGCTGCTGTCGCCCGACCCGCACGCCGACAAGGCGGAGAGCCCGATCGCCAGCGCGAGATTCGCGCGCAGAGCCGTCACTCGACCGTGAGGACCGACGCCACGCCGTGCCCGTGGCGATCGGTGTCGAGCACGAGGAACGTGATGCGCTCGTCGCGCTCGGCCGCGAGGAGGATGGAATCCATCTGCGCCGTCGGAGCGTCCGCGGGCGGATCGATGATGTGGAAGCCGCTCTCGGGGAGGGCGTCGCGGTAGAAGGCCTCGAGCTCCCACTCGGTCATCGAGGAGCCCGCGTACGACACCACACGCTGGTCCGAGCCCGTCTCGTAGGCATCGAGGATGCGCCGCGAGCGCGGCGGCCGCGGGATGCCCGCGACGTCCTCGCCCGGCACGTCCGTGTTGCCTCCGTGACCGGTGATCTCGTCGAAGTCGAGCGAGCCCGTCGTCCAGAACGTGAGGAAGTGGACGCCGTGCCCCTCGTCCAGTGTTCGGGCGTAGACGTAGCGGAGATCGCCGAGGTCGTGGAGGTCGTTGCTCTGACGGAAGCGCGCGGCGCGACCGAGCAGCTCCGCCGCCCCGATCTCCTGACCGAAGTCGAGACACCCCACCGCGCCCACGTCTCCGCGCTCCTCGCGCATCACGAACAGATCCTGCGCGCTGGCCGCCCGGATCTGCGCCTGGAGCTCGGCGTTGTGCGATCGACAGCGCGCCTCGAACTCGTCGAGCACCACGTCGAGATCGTCGGGCGAGGTGCCGCTCGTCACCATGAGCGACTGACCGTTGAGGCGCAGCTCGCGAGGCGCGTCTTGCCGTTCGGCGCGCTCGTAGCGCATGAGGCTCTCGCCCATCGAGATCATCTGCTCGCCGACCTGGCCTCGAACGCGCGAGTACGTCACGCCCACGCCGATCGCAGCGAGGAGCATCACGAAGCCCGTGAGGCGAACGCCCTTCATCCACGGCGAGGCGTGCAGGAGCTGCCAGTAGGTCGGGCGCAGGGGCGCCTTCTTCGTGTCGCTGGGCGTCGCGACGGTCTCGACGGTCTGGTCCGAGGGGCTCTGGTTCTCTGTGTCCATGGTCCCTCGCTCAGAAGCCGAACGAGCTCCACGCACGCGCGATGAAGTTCGCGACGTCGTAGTCCTCGGGGTCCTCGTTGCACATCCAGATCATGTCGCCGCGGTAGCGCTGGTTCTCTCCACCGAGCACGGGCGGCTGCGTGACGCTGCCGTTGCGGCTCGCGTGGAACTCGTCGAAGAACATGCTGAGGATCGAGCCGAAGATCGGGGTGTCGGTGCTCCCCGTGGAGCCCGAGCCGTCGTACGCGCTCTCGCCCACACGCGTCGGCGACTCCGGATCCGTGCGACAGCCATCGTACGCGCGCTGCCAGGCGCCCTCGCGGATGCGCACGTTCATCTCGACGATGTTCCGTCCCAGCGTGAACACGTAGAAGACGCTCGCCCAGAGGATGAGGAAGGCGGGCGTCATCATGATCGTCTCGGTGCTCGCCGTGCCGCGCTCGTCGCGGAGGAGCCGGAACCGTCGGCTCCAGCTGCCCTGCGCACGCGCTCCGCTCGTGGGTCGTCCCTTCATGGAGCCCTCCTCAGTGCGCCACGAGGCCGCTGATCATGTCGAGAGCGCCGGCCACCGAGCCGAGCCCCTCCGGGAGCGCATCACCGATGCGGTAGCGGCGCATGCGCGCTCGCCATTGGCAGTGCCAGAGCCACTCCTCGCGCTCCATGCCGTCTTCGTCCTCGAAGTAGTACTCGGCCTGCGCGAACGAGACGTTGTTCGCGAACTCGAGCGAATCGGAGAGGTTGGTGTCGTCACGACCCCAGCTCGCCACCTGCACGCCCTGTCGCGTGAAGCGGAAGTTCGGCTCGCCCATCATGTAGGCCTGCACCTGGAACGGGCCTTCGCCGAGCCACGCGTCCTCTTCCACCATCTGGAAGCTGTCCATGTCGCCGCAGTAGTGCCGTGCGCGCATCGTGCGTGTGATGAAGGGCGTGGCGATCACCGAGGCCGCGTAGAACTCGGACATGTGCGTCTCGAACGCGGACGCGATCGCGCCCAGGATGTGCGCGGGCGTTCGCACGCGCTCGTCGCACGGCCAGTCCGTGTCGTCCTCTTCGGCGGCCACGCCGCCGATGATCGGCCACGGAATGCCGACGTACGTGGTGGGCGCGTACTCCGAGGTGCCGTACTCCACCACGCGTGCACGCGCCGCATAGGGCGCGCCCTCTCGCACCGCGACGGCGATGCCGTGGACGACGCTGATGAGATCCTCCATGACGTCTTCGACGTCATCGGCCGTGTCGTAGGCATCCGCCGCGTCCACGCCGTGTCGGGCTGCGTCCACGCAGGCCTCGCAGCAGTAGGCGCACCACGGACCGCAGCCCAGACAGACGAGACCGGCCGCGATCGCCGCGCCGAGCACGATGTCGGCGGCGATCTGCATCGCGGCTCCGACCACGGCGAAGGCCGCCATGATCATGTTCAGGATCGCGAGGATGTTCATCGCGCGGGCGTTGACGACCGCGGACATGAACGCTGCCGAGTCGGCCGCGTCCTGCATGCGCTCGCGGTGGATCACCACGTTCGCGACGCCGTGCAGATAGAAGAGGACGCCGACCGCCATCGCGGCCATGAAGATGCCGAGCACCATCGTGGCGCCGGACTCGTCGGACCAGAGGCTGCGTCGGTCCGTCGCGCGCGACTTGCCCGAGACGACGCAGGGCGGTGCAGCGACCGGGCTCGGTGTCAGGGCGAACATGCGGGTGACCTCCGGTCGATGTGCGAGGCACCGCGGGGCGGGGCACGCACGGCTCGACCCATAGAGAAGAGCATGTTGCGTGCCTCGCCGTCCGAGGGTCAAGACCTTCCCGCGGAGCGGCGGATCACGTGTGCATCGTGCGGCCCACCGTCGCCCGCCTCGTTCCCCTGGGGCTCGGAAGCCCCACGCGCTCGGTTTCTGCGGAGACCTTGGACCCCACTCACGGCCACGCCAGAACCTGCTCCGCACCGAGGCGCTCCGTCAGGCCGTCCACGTGCGCGACGAACGCCAGCCGACGTTCCTCGAAATGCTCCAGCTGCGTATCGTCGAGGATCGGGGCGAGGGGCTCGGTGGCGAGCCGTTCGCGTAGGGCCTCGGGCGCGAGCCGTCGGACGCGCCGGAGCAAGGTCGCGTCGTAGCGTTCGACGAAGAAGAGACGCAGGTCGAGGGTGGTGAGCCGCGCCCGGCGACGCGAGAACCCCGCCGCGTTGTCGAGGTAGACGATCGGCCCATCGACCCCGCGCGTGCGGACGTTGGTGTAGTTGCCGCCCCAGCGATCGCCGTTGTGGATGAGAAAATCGAACACGATGAGGTTCGAGAGCTCGGCCGCTCGCCGCTCCCCGTCCCACAGCGTCCCGTCGACCGCGCGTGCGTCTTCTGGGCCGAACGCGTCCAGCGCACCTGCATCGGTCGGGGCGACGCCGCCATCCACGGACACGAACGCTGTGTGGGCGCGGAGGAGCGCACGCGGCGGCACGAACGGGAACGCTCCGACGTGCGCCGTGAGTCGTAGGTCCTGCTCCCAGCCAGACGGCGGCGCGATCGGAACGAGTCGCTCGTCGATCCACGCGACGATGACCCCGCGCACCGTTCCATCCTCTCGCACGGAGACCTCGCTCGCGCGAGGATCCCCCGCGAGCGCTGGCTCGAGCACCGACCAGGGGATCACGCGCCCCGTGCTCGGGGCGGTCCGATGGAGCCGCAGCAGGCGATCGAGGTGGAACGCCGCGATCTCGGCGTACCAGTGCGTCCCCGAGAAGCTCTGCTCGGGCTTGAAGTAGGCACGGGCGCCGCTCGCGAGCGTGAGCCGGAATGCGACGCTCCGACCTCCGCGCCCACGCTCCACGCTCACGATCTCTTCGGTCCGCAGGCGCTCGACGATGGCCTCGTCCTCCGAGGGGTCGAACAGCTCCCCCACCTCCGACTCCACGCGAGCCCTTCGTACACGGCCGGCGTCGCGTCCCGTATCGGCCGGCTCGAACGCGTCGTCCTCGACGCCGGCGTCGATCGACTCGGGGGCGGCGACGACGGTCGAGCGCACTGGCGCCGCAGGGGCTGGGAGCGCTGTCGCGGCCTCGCTCCCACACCCCGCGAGCAGTGGTGCTCCGAGCAGGAGCAACCCCGCGCATCGGATGAGAAGCGCGGCGAAACGCGCACGCTGCCGTGTCCCGAGAACCGCGGCTCGCGCGTGGTTGCCATGGGAAATGGGCCGATTCTCCTTCACAGTGCGCTGCCCTGTGCACGCGCGACGCCAGGCGCGTCGATTGCTGTCTCGCTCACTCGCATGCGCCTGCTCCTCTCCACGATCGTCGTGTCGAGCCTCTGCGCTCTCGCGTGGAGCGGTGCGCCGAGCGCTGCTCTCGCGCAACGGCGGGCGCCGCGCGTGGTCTCCGACGTCTGGCGCGACCCCGCACCCGGCATCCGATACCTCCGTCGCACGACCTCGACGCCCACCCAGATCCACGTCGTCGTGTGCGACCTCGACGCGGAGGGCGTTCGACTCTTCGCGACGCCGCACGCCGATCGCTGGACTACGGTGCCCGAGTTCGCGACCCGTCACGACCTCGAGATCGCCGTGAACGGTGGGTTCTGGAGCACGCTCCAAGATCCTCGGGGCCTGGCCGCAGGGGGAGGCACGCCATGGCCGGACGTCGCGAGCGATCCCGAGTTCGCGACCTTCGCCCTCTCGGAAGGGCGAGCCTCCATCCACACGGCAGACGTCCCTCCCGATCTCGAGGACCTCACCGACGCGGTCAGCGGCAAGCCCATACTCGTGGTCGACGGCGAGCCCGATCCAGCGCTGCTCGAGCTCGCCGACGGGCAACTGCGTGCCCCGCGGACCGCCGTCGGCACGGCCCGTCGCGGACGCCAGGTGATCCTCGTCGTCGTCGATGGCCGTCAACGCGACAGCCGCGGCATGACGTTCACCGAGCTCGCGGATCTCTTCGTCGAGCTCGGCGCCGATCGCGCGCTGAACCTCGACGGCGGCGGCTCGAGCGAGATGTACGTGCGCTCGGCCGGCGGTGTCGTGAACACCCCGTCCCGCGGCCGATGGGAGATCGCGGTGGACGAGCTCCTCGGGAGCGGCGAGAGCACCCGCGACACGACCCATGGCCAAGAAGTCTTCGTCCGCGGCCGAGAGCGAGAGGTGATGAACCACTTGGGCATCGCCGCTCCGCGCCCCGACGTGGTCGTGATGCCGCACGAGTCCTCGATCGGCGGATTGGTCCCCATCGACCCGCCCGCGCCGCTCCCACCACGCGTTCGCGTGGGGCCGTTCCGCGAGACCCTCGCACGCACCGCGGCGGTGACAGTCCCGCTCCTGGTTCTCGCCGCCCTCATCGCGCTGGCGCGACGCGTCCGTCGTGGGTGGCTGGACCGTCGCCGCCGCGCTGCCTCACGGTGACGTGCCCACGCGAGTGTGTTAGTCGCCCCGAATGCGTGCGGTTGCGCAGCGTGTTCGCGAGTCTCGGGTGACGGTCGGCGACGAGGTCGTCGGGCGAATCGATCACGGCCTCCTCGCGTACGTGGGCGCCATGAGAGGCGACGGTCCGGACGACGTCGCTTACGTCGCCAACAAGCTCGTCAACCTCCGCGTCTTCGAGGACGACGCAGGCAAGATGTCGCGCGCCGTCGCAGACACCGGCGGACAGGTGCTCCTCGTCCCGCAATTCACCTTGTTCGGCGACGTACGACGCGGCCGTCGACCCTCGTTCGACGACGCCGAGCTCCCCGATCGTGCCCGCATCCTGTTCGACGAGTTGGTCGAGGCCGTCTCGAAGCTCGGCGTCGGCGTCGCGACCGGACGTTTCCGCGAAGAGATGCTGGTGTCCACGGCGGTCGCGGGCCCAATCACCATCCTCCTCGACAGCCGCAAGGTCTTCTGACGTGACGCGCTACGAGATTCGGGCCGCGACGCTGGCGGACGAGGACATGCTCTTCGAGCTCTCGAAGTACCTCGACACGGTCAACCTCCCGCACGACCGCGACTCGATCCGCCACATTCTCTCGCTCTCCGAGCGCTCCTTCCGCGGCGAGGTCGCCGATCCGCGGCTGCGTGAGTACGTGTTCGTCCTCTACGACTGGGACACGGGCCGCGCGCTCGGAACGTCTCTCGTCGTCGCGCAGCTGGGTCGGCGCGATGCCCCGTACATCTACTTCGAGGTCCGCGTGGAGGAGCGCTACAGCGCCACGCTCGATCGCCACTTCGCGCACCAGGTACTGTCGATCGGCTACTCGTACGACGGTCCCACCGAGATCGGCGGGTTGGTCGTCCATCCCGACGCCCGCCGGGCTCCCGAAAAGCTCGGGATGCTCATCTCGTATGTGCGCTTTCTGTTCCTCGCGATGCACCGCGACCTGTTCCAGGACCGCGTCCTCGCCGAGCTGCTGCCCCCTCTCGAGCCGGATGGCACCTCGCACCTCTGGGAAGCGGTGGGCCGCCACTTCACGTCGCTCACGTACCGCGAGGCGGACCGGCTCTCGAAGCAGAACAAAGAGTTCATCCGAGGTCTGTTCCCGGACGGCGACATCTACGTCTCGCTCCTCTCCCCCCAGGCTCAATCCGTCGTGGGCCGCGTGGGGCCGCAGACGAAGGGCGTAGAGAAACTCCTGCGCCGCATCGGGTTCCGTTACTGGAACCGTGTCGACCCGTTCGACGGTGGGCCCCATTTCATTGCGGGAATCGACGAGATCTCCCTCGTCGGTCGAGCCCGCCGCGTGACCCTCCGAGAGAGCGTGATCCCCCCCTCCGCCCAGCGCATGCTGGTGGCGGTAGACCTGCCGGAACTGCCCTGTTTTCGTGCACTTGCACTCCAAGGGGTGCTCACCGGCGATGTGCTCGACCTCGATCCCCCCTCCTGCGCGCTCCTCGGCGCCCCCCCAGGCTCCCCTGTCTGGTGCCTCCGCCTCGACGAGCCGAAAAACACCAATCGAAACGGATAGTTGAAGGACGCACGAAGAAATCGACGGATCGCGTTTGACAGCCCAGGGCCGAATGCTAGATCGCGCCTCCCCTGGATGGCCGAGGCCAGAAGGGGCTGACAACCAAGACCAGGTCGCTGTGCAGAAGGCACAGCAGGGCGAAAAAAGTTCTTGACTCCTCCGCTGAGTGGAGTAAAAGACGCGCCCCTTCGAGAGGCGAACGAAACGAACGCCCCGAAGATTCGAGAGCAACGACCGCGAAAAAAACGCGTCGAATCTCTTGACGAAAACCTAAGCAGCTGCTAGCCTCGCCGGCCCTGCAGATTGCAGTCGGTCCTTGAAAACTGAATCGGAGAGTCCGTAATCACGGGTCCCAATCAAACGGCGCGCATGTCGCGTCGTCTGAGAGGAACTTCTCGTCGAATCGATGCACATCGATTTCGATGAAAAGTGATTGCGAGCAACGAGCTCTAGCTCGCGTCGATTCGTCGACGCAGGCGAGAAGCTCAGGACGCTCATCAGTTAGGTCGCCGCTTCGGCGGAGACCGAAAAATTCAACTGGAGAGTTTGATCCTGGCTCAGAGCGAACGTTAGCGGCGGGCTTAACACATGCAAGTCGAACGCGAAAGGGATTCGTCCCCAGTAGCGTGGCGTCCGGGTGAGTAACACGTAGGAAACCTTCCCTCGAGCGGGGGATAACGTCCCGAAAGGGACGCTAATACCGCATAAGCCCACGCCGGCCTCGGCCGGAGTGGGAAAAGATGGCCTCTGAATTCATGCTATCACTGGAGGATGGTCCTGCGGCGCATCAGCTAGTTGGTGGGGTAACGGCCTACCAAGGCGAAGACGCGTAGCTGGTCTGAGAGGATGATCAGCCACACTGGCACTGAAACACGGGCCAGACTCCTACGGGAGGCAGCAGTGGGGAATATTGGACAATGGGCGCAAGCCTGATCCAGCCACGCCGCGTGAGTGATGAAGGCCTTCGGGTTGTAAAGCTCTGTGGGGAGGGGCGAAAACGGCCGGTAAGAAACGACCGGTCCTTGACGGTACCTCCTTAGCAAGCACCGGCTAACTCTGTGCCAGCAGCCGCGGTAATACAGAGGGTGCGAACGTTGCTCGGAATTACTGGGCGTAAAGCGCGTGTAGGCGGATGGGTAAGTCAGATGTGAAATCCCCGAGCTCAACTCGGGAACTGCATTTGAAACTGCTCGTCTTGAGTACCGGAGAGGGTGGCGGAATTCCTGGTGTAGAGGTGAAATTCGTAGATATCAGGAGGAACACCGGTGGCGAAGGCGGCCACCTGGACGGTAACTGACGCTGAGACGCGAAAGCGTGGGGAGCAAACAGGATTAGATACCCTGGTAGTCCACGCCGTAAACGATGGGTGCTAGGTGTCTCGGGTATTGACCCCCGAGGTGCCGTAGCTAACGCGTTAAGCACCCCGCCTGGGAAGTACGGTCGCAAGACTAAAACTCAAAGGAATTGACGGGGGCCCGCACAAGCGGTGGAGCATGTGGTTTAATTCGACGCAACGCGCAGAACCTTACCCGGGCTAGAAAAGCACGGAACCCTGTAGAAATACGGGGGTGCCCGCAAGGGAGCCGTGATCCAGGTGCTGCATGGCTGTCGTCAGCTCGTGTCGTGAGATGTTGGGTTAAGTCCCGCAACGAGCGCAACCCCTACCATTAGTTGCCAGCGGTTCGGCCGGGCACTCTAATGGGACTGCCACGTCAAGTCGGAGGAAGGTGGGGATGACGTCAAGTCCTCATGGCCCTTATGTCCGGGGCTACACACGTGCTACAATGGTCGGTACAAAACGTCGCGAACCCGCGAGGGGTAGCTAATCGGCAAAAGCCGGCCTCAGTACGGATTGCAGTCTGCAACTCGACTGCATGAAGCTGGAATCGCTAGTAATCCCTGATCAGCAGGCAGGGGTGAATACGTTCCCGGGCCTTGTACACACCGCCCGTCACACCATGGGAGTCGATTGCTCCAGAAGTGGCTGCGCCAACCCGCAAGGGAGGCAGGTCCCCAAGGAGTGATCGGTAACTGGGGTGAAGTCGTAACAAGGTAGCCGTAGGGGAACCTGCGGCTGGATCACCTCCTTTCTAAGGAGCATTCGCGCTTCGGCGCGACAGCTCGGTCAATCCCGTGATTATGGACTCCGGTTCAGTTTTCAACGGCCGACTTCGGTTGGTCTTTGAAGTACTGCGTGCCTTCTGGCGCTCCTGCGAGCGCTCGAGGGGCTATAGCTCAGGTGGTTAGAGCGCACCCCTGATAAGGGTGAGGTCGCTAGTTCGAGTCTAGCTAGCCCCACTCGTCCCGCACTGGGGCTGTAGCTCAGCTGGGAGAGCATCGGCTTTGCAAGCCGAGGGTCGTCGGTTCGATCCCGATCAGCTCCATCTCCGCGCGTGAGCACCTCGTCCATCTCGACGAACGCATCGTTGCGATGGACGAGCGGCTGACGAGGCCGCTCTTTGAAAACTGAATAAAGGAAGTGTGAAATCAATCGTCAATGGCGTTGAGCCATGGGCGGTGACGAGTTCTCTTGTCACCAACCTTGAGCTCGAGCCACGACGCGTGCCTTAGGGATAAGGTCAAGCTAGAAAGGGCGCGTGGTGGATGCCTTGGCATCGGGAGGCGAAGAAGGACGTGGACAGCTGCGAAAAGCTCCGGGGAGTCGCTAACAGACAGTGATCCGGAGATCTCCGAATCGGGCAACCGTACGACGATGAGTCGTAAGCTCGTGCTGAATTCATAGGCACGATGCAGCCAACCAGGGGAACTGAAACATCTAAGTACCCTGAGGAATAGAAATCAACCGAGATTCCCCTAGTAGTGGCGAGCGAACGGGGAATAGCCTAAACCAAGCTAGAGCAATCTGGCTCGGGGTCGTGGGACTGCAACATGGGAGAGTAGAGGCTAGTCGAACGGTCTGGAAAGGCCGGCCAAAGAAGGTGACAGCCCTGTACGCGAAAGCTCGAGCTCCCCTAGCATGTTCCCGAGTACCGCAGGGCACGAGAAACCCGGCGGGAATCTGGGGGGACCATCCTCCAAGGCTAAATACTACCCGATGACCGATAGTGCACAAGTACCGTGAGGGAAAGGTGAAAAGCACCCCGGCGAGGGGAGTGAAATAGTACCTGAAACCGCGCGTCTACAAGCAGTGGAAGCACTATGCCCGCAAGGGAATGTGCGACCGCGTACCTTTTGCATAATGGGCCTGCGAGTTACGATCCGTCGCTAGGTTAAGCCGTAAGGTGTAGCCGTAGGGAAACCGAGTCCTCACAGGGCGACTCAGTGGCTGGTCGTAGACCCGAAACCTAGTGATCTACCCATGGCCAGGTTGAAGGGAGGGTAACACCTCCTGGAGGACCGAACCCACTAACGTTGAAAAGTTAGGGGATGAGCTGTGGGTGGGAGTGAAAGGCTAATCAAACTGGGAAATAGCTGGTTCTCCGCGAAATATATTGAGGTATAGCCTCGGACGAACTCCACCGGAGGTAGAGCACTGGATGGGCTAGGGGTCCTACCAGATTACCAAACCCAACCAAACTCCGAATGCCGGTGAGAGCTATCCGGGAGACAGGCAGTGGGTGATAAGGTCCATTGCCGAGAGGGAAAGAGCCCAGATCGACAGCTAAGGTCCCAAAATCCAGACTAAGTGTCAAAGGATGTGGGAGCGCTCAGACAGCCAGGAGGTTGGCTTAGAAGCAGCCATCCTTTAAAGAAAGCGTAATAGCTCACTGGTCGAGCGAGCCTGCGCCGAAAATATAACGGGGCTAAGTCTGGTACCGAAGCTTCGGGCTTCGCAAGAAGCGGTAGCGGAGTACTCTCAAGCAGACACACGGCGTACCGGTAAGGAGCGCTATCGGGCTTGAGAGGAGCTTATGCAGGCATGAGTAGCGATAAACAGAGTGAGAAACTCTGTCGCCGTAAGCCCAAGGTTTCCTGGGGAAGGATAATCCTCCCATGGGTTAGTCGGATCCTAAGCCGAGGCCGAAAGGCGTAGGTGATGGTAAGCAGGTTAATATTCCTGCACCTCCGAGGGTGGCGTTGAAGCAAGCAGGGACGGAGTAGGATATGCCGAGCCGACTGTTTGGTCGTCGGTTCAAGCGCGTAGGCAGACCTCGTTGGCCGCGACAGCGGGAAACGCGGGGTCAATGCCGAGACGTGATGAGGCTGGCCTTCGGGCCAATAACTCGGTGATTCCAGACTCCCAAGAAAAGCTGCGTGCAGAGCCTCTTCGGTGTCCGTACCGCAAACCGACTCAGGTGGGCGGGGTGAGTATCCCAAGGCGCGTGAGAGAACGCTGGCTAAGGAACTCGGCAAAATAGCACCGTAACTTCGGGAGAAGGTGTGCCCATGAGGGTGAGAGGCTCGCGCCTCGAGCTCTTTTGGGTCGCAGTGAAATGGGGGTTGCGACTGTTTACTAAAAACACAGGACTCTGCGAACTCGTAAGAGGACGTATAGGGTCTGACGCCTGCCCGGTGCTGGAAGGTTAAGGGGAGGAGTTAGCGCAAGCGACGCTCCGAACCGAAGCCCCAGTAAACGGCGGCCGTAACTATAACGGTCCTAAGGTAGCGAAATTCCTTGTCGGGTAAGTTCCGACCTGCACGAATGGCGTAACGACATCCCCACTGTCTCGGCCAGCGACTCAGCGAAATTGTATCGGGGGTGAAGATACCCTCTTCCCGCGGCAAGACGGAAAGACCCCATGAACCTTCACTGCAACTTGACAGTGAGGTTCGGGACAATCTGCGTAGGATAGGTGGGAGGCTTTGAAGTCGGGGTTCCGGCCTCGATGGAGCCAACGTTGAAATACCACCCTGATTGTTCTGGACTTCTAACCCAGGCCCCTTATCGGGGTCGGGGACACTGTCTGGTGGGCAGTTTGACTGGGGCGGTCGCCTCCCAAAAAGTAACGGAGGCGCGCGAAGGTGCCCTCAGGCTGATTGGAAACCAGCCGTAGAGTGCAATGGCATAAGGGCGCTTAACTGTGAGAGGGACACCTCGAGCAGGTGCGAAAGCAGGTCATAGTGATCCGGTGGTTCCACATGGAAGGGCCATCGCTAATCGGACAAAAGGTACTCTGGGGATAACAGGCTGATCGCGCCTGAGAGTTCATATCGGCGGCGCGGTTTGGCACCTCGATGTCGGCTCATCGCATCCTGGGGCTGGAGCAGGTCCCAAGGGTTTGGCTGTTCGCCAATTAAAGCGGTACGCGAGCTGGGTTTAGAACGTCGTGAGACAGTTCGGTCCCTATCTGCCGTGGGCGCAGGATACTTGAGAGGAGCTGTTCATAGTACGAGAGGACCTGAACGGACGCACCTCCAGTGCTCCGGTTGTCACGCCAGTGGCATAGCCGGGTAGCTGTGTGCGGAACGGATAACCGCTGAAAGCATCTAAGCGGGAAGCCGGCCTCAAGACTAGGTATCCCGGGCCTCAAGGCCCCTGAAGGACCCTCGTAGACTACGAGGTGATAGGCGGGAGGTGGAAGCGCGGCAACGCGCGGAGCTGACCCGTACTAATCGTCCGTGAGGCTTGACCTTTCTCTAAGGCAAACGTCGATGTTCGCGCCACCTTCGGGTGAAGTCGCGATCGGTTCGAGCTCAAGGTTGGGAGTAAGAGTGACCCGCGCCGTGTGCGTAGGTGGTCGCCGCTCTCGACCCCATTGGTCGAGTGACACACTTCCGTTTCTTCCGGTGGCAACGTCGGAGGGGCCATACCCGATCCCATCCCGAACTCGGAAGTCAAGCCCTCCAGAGCCGATGGTACTGCTCGCGTGAGTGAGTGGGAGAGTAGGACGCCGCCGGGTCTATCTCAGACCCCGCTTCCCCCCAACAAGGGGAAGCGGGGTTTTCCTATTGGCCGTTGTGGGTCGTCGTGACTCGGGGACGCTGGATCGCCATTGCCGTCGTCGTCGTCGTAGCCCTGCTTCTCGCAGCGGCCGCGCCCGCCGTGCTTGGCGCGAGAGCGACAGCGATCGTCGAGGCGCGGACCGGCTGCACGGCGCACATCGGGCGCGTGGGCCTCGGGCTGAGCACTGTCACCTTCGAGCCGCTGGAGCTCGTCTGCGATTATGGGCATGTCGCGCTCGACCGGGTCGAGGCCGATGTGAACTGGCTGGAGCTCGCGCCGACCGCGGTGAGGGTACGTGGGGGCCAATCCACCTTGACCTCGCGACCACACGGGCCGGCGGATCGCGCGGCGGCCACGGGCGCACCGGATCGGTCGACCGTGGGCGTCCTGGTTTCAGTCACGAACCTGGAGGTGGCCCTGGCGGTGGAAGGGGGAGAGCTCGTCCACACGACCCTGGCCGTCGAGGGGACGGGATCTCGGTGGACGGTCACGGCGACCGACACAGCGACTTCCGCCGATCTTCATCCGGTCGTTGCCGCCACCGAGGCGCACCTGATCGTCGACCTGTCGGCTCGAAGTGTGGAATCGCTCGAGCTCCGAGGCCTTCGCGTGGCTGCCCGTGCCGGCTCTTCCCTTCAAGACGCCGCGCGCGTGTGGATGGACTCCGATTCTTCCCATCCGGCCACTTCCTCTTCGGAGACCCCTCGCGCGGTGTGGGAATGGCTGCGCGAGGGTGCCTCGATTCAGATCGCCGACGGCACGATTGCGGACGAGCAGGGCGATGCCCTGTCGGGCCTCGAGGTCGAGATCGCCCGACTTTCCGGGTCATCGTTTCGCGCCCGCGGGACTGGACACCCGCGCGGCAGCGGGAACATGTCCTGGGATCTCCGTCTCGATGCTGCCGCGCTTCGAGTGGAC
This sequence comes from Deltaproteobacteria bacterium, assembly GCA_017303575.1. Classification (GTDB taxonomy): domain Bacteria; phylum Myxococcota_A; class Polyangia; order Polyangiales; family Sandaracinaceae; genus JAFLCL01. The sequence goes on along the minus strand of JAFLCL010000001.1, from coordinate 121,410 downwards.
GGGCCAGTCTCCCTCGAGGACGTTCCGCTGAGCGTCTTCATCCCGTTCCTCCCTGCACTTCCGATTCACGACCCAGCTCGCGCGCTGGTCTCTGCGCACGCGCGAGTCAGCACAGGAGACGGCGGCGTCGTCGACTTCGACGGCAGCGTGGGGATCGAAGGTCTGGCGCTCGAGAGTCCTCGGATCGCGAGTAGGCCGGTCCTCGGCATCGCGTTCCAGGCGGAAGGTGCCGGGCGCTGGTTTCGACACGACCACCTCCTGGAGCTGGAGCGGGGCTCCATCTCGACCGGCGGGGCACGCGCGACGGTCGCGGGGCGTGTGTCGATGTCGGGCGACCAGTACGCGCTCGACGTGCGTGCCAGCCTCCCTTCGACGCCCTGTGACGTCGCAGTCCACGCAATTCCGGCGGGATTTCTGCAGGATCTACACGCGATGCATCTCGAGGGACGAATCGCCGCCAGCGTCTCGCTTCGCGTGGACTCCGAGCACCTCGAGGACACGGCGCTTCAGTTCTCCGTCGAGGACCGCTGTCGATTCACCGCCATTCCTTCGATGGCCGACGTCACCCGCTTTGCTGCGCCGTTCGAGCACGAGGTCGTCGAGCCGGAGGACCGCGTGTTTCGCATGGAGACCGGGCCTGGCACCGCTGCCTGGACCCCCATCACCGAGGTGTCCCCTTTTCTCGTGCATGCGGTGCTAGCCCACGAGGACGCGAGCTTCTTCACTCACTCGGGTTTCGCCCCGTGGGCAATCCGCGATGCGCTCGTCCGCAATCTGCGGGAGCGACGGTACGTCCTCGGCGCGTCGACCATCACCATGCAGCTCGTCAAGAACGTGTTCCTGCGCCGAGAAAAGACGCTCGCCCGCAAGGTGCAGGAAGTGCTGCTCACGTGGTGGATCGAGAGCGCCATGACGAAAGCGCAGATCCTCGAGCTCTATCTGAACGTGATCGAGTACGGACCGTCGGTGTACGGCATAAGACACGCCGCAGCGCACTACTTCGGCCGGAGCCCTGGAGAGCTGTCGGTGGCGGAGGCCGCGTACCTCGCGATGATCCTTCCCAACCCCCCCGGTTTCCACGAGCACTACGACACGAACGAGGTGCCGGCGTCGTTTCGTCGTCGCGTCGGCGGGTTCATCGGGATCCTGGAGCATCGCGGCCGTATCGATGCCGAGGCGACGGCACAAGGTCGCGAAGAGTTGAGTGTGTTCGCGTTCTCTCGCGGGGGCGAGCGGGTGGGGCCCGACATGCTCCGAGGCGGCTCGGCGCAGCTCCCGATCGATGGATTCTCGGGCTTCCCGGCCGTGGCTTGGGCAGAAGGCGACGCTGACGAGCCCCTTGATGGGGAGGCCGGCGACGACACGGAGGCGTCCCGGCCCGACGACGAGGGCTGGACCGAGCTCTGGCCGTGACGGAAGCGCTCGCCACCCTGCTCGTGCGTCATCGCCGCCTCGTCGTCGCGGTGCTCGCGCTGATGTCGCTCTTGGCGCTGGCATCTGCACGCGACATCGACGTCCGTTTCGATCCCGACGAGCTCGTCGTGGTCGATGCGGAGGTCGCCGCGGACCGGGATGCGCTCGCGCAGGCCTTCGTGATTCCGTCGCCACCGATCGTGGTCGTCCTCGATGCGCGCGAGCACGGCTCGGCGCTCCTCGCCGATGAGGGCTTGGCCCAGATGCACGCGCTCGCGATGCGGCTGCGCGCGATCGAGGGTGTCGAGCGTGTCGAGAGCCTCACCACCTCGCGTCTGCCACGCAATCGATCGCAGGACACCGCGACCCTCGAGGACCTGGAGGAGACGGCACCGGAGGTCGAGGAGCACGTGCGCACCGTCGTGCTCGCGGAGCCGGAGCGGTTCCCCGCGGGTCTGCTCTCGATCGCAGGTCCCGTGGCTGTCGAGGCGATCGGCGACGAGGGCGCGCTGACGGCGGAGCAGGCGCTCGACGCGCGGCGCCTGCTCGACGAGCTCCCGAGCGTGCGAGGCCGACTCGTCTCGCGCGACGGTGACGTCGCCCTCATCGCCGCGTTCCTCGCCGACGGCGTGGATCTCGACACCTCCGCGCGCGCGCTGGCCGAGGCGCGACGGGCGTGTGCTGCTTACGAGGCGCCCGGCGTCACGGTGGAAGTCACCGGCCTGCCGGCGATGCGCGACGAGATGGCGAGCGCGCTCCGCGCAGACCAGACGCAGCTCGTCGCGCTGGCGGTGATCGGGACCATCCTCGTGCTGCTCGCTGGGATGCGCACCGTGGCCGGTGTTCTCCTACCGCTCGGCGCGGTGGGCATCGCGCTGGGCCTCACGATGGGGCTCATGGCGTGGACGGGCACGTCGTTGAACCTGCTCACGAACATGCTCCCTCCGCTCCTGCTGACCATCGGTCTGGCGGAAGCGATGCACATGGTCCTGCGTCATCGCGACGAGGTCGCGTCGGGAACGGACTCTGTCGCTGCTGCGATCGAGGTCGTGCGCACCATGTGGTTGCCCTGCTTCGTCACGACCTTCACGACCGCGATCGGCTTCGCAGCCTTGCTCGTGACGGAATCTCCCGCGCTCCGACAGTTCGGTGGGATCGCGGCGATCGCGACGATGCTCAGCTACGTCGTCACCGTTGCGTTCGTGCCCGCCGCCTTGCCCATGATGGGCAGAGCGGCGAAGCCTCAGAGCGGCGCGAACGAGGCGAACCTCGAGCGTGTGCTCCTCCGCATCGTGGACGCCACCACCCGGCGCCCCCTCACGACCATCTTCGTGGCTTCGGTGATAGGCATCGTCGCGGCCGCGATGTCGAGCGAGGTCGCCGTCGAGTCGCGCCTTCTCGATCAGTTCGCGCGCGGCTCCGACATCGCCCGAACCTCCGCCACGCTCGAAGCGGAGCTCGATGGCTTCCGCACGCTGGACATCGGCTTGTTCGGCGATCCCGGCACGTTCGAGTCGGTGCGCGGGATCGAGCTGCTCGATGCGCTCGCGGTCCGTGCGCGTGGCGACGAGGTCGTCCTTCGCGCGAGCACCGTGTCGGACGTGGCGCACGAAGCGTTGGCGCGCCTGGCTGGTGACGATACCGCCCGCGCGGCGAGCTTTCGTAGCGACGCGGAGGTGCACGCGCTCGTCGCCCTGCTCGCGAGCAGCGACGCGTCGGTGATCCGTTCCCACCTGTCGGCCGATGGATCGGCGGCGCGCCTCGAGCTCCGTCTGCGTGATGGCGGTGCGATGCGCACGCTCGCGCTCGTCCAAGAGCTGCGCACGGCGGCAGAGCGAGAGTCGCGCGCGCGCGACCTGCACGTCCACGTGCGCGTCGGTGGCGAGGCCTACATCGCGTCGCGCGGCCTCGAGCGCATCGTGCGCGCGCTCGGTGGGCTCGCGGTCGCCGTGGTCACGATCTTCGTCGTGATGACGCTGCTCTTCCGGAGCGTGCGCCTCGGCCTCATCGCGATCCCTCCCAATGCGCTGCCGCTCCTCGTCACCCTGGCCTACATGGCAGCGCGGGGAATCGCGTTGCACGCGGCGACGGTGATCGTCTTCACCGTCACCGTGGGCCTCGCCGTCGACGGAACGACTCACGTCGTGTCGAGGTTCCGCGAGGAGCTCGGCCAGGGCGGCGATCGGAGCGAGATCCTGCGACGGACCGTGCGAGGCAGCGGGCGTGCGGTGTGGCTGTCTTCGCTCACCCTGTGCGTGGGCTACGTGGTGCTGCTCACGTCGCGATTCGAGCCGATCCGCTTGTTCGGAGAGCTGTCGCTCGTGGCGATCGCGGGCGCGACGATCTCGCAGACCGTGCTCTTGCCGGCCATGCTCGCGATCTGGGGCACGCCACGCTCGGCTCAGAGCGAGAGCCGGCCCAGCAGCGAGGAAGTGAACGCGGCGTCGTCGGGGAAGTAATCGAACGACGCGACGATTCCGATCACGGCGAACACCGCGCCGACCTCGAGGCGAAAGCCCGACGACGTCGGGGCGATCCCCGCGGGAAGCACGCCCACGCGCCAGCGCTGGACGAAGCCGACGCCCGCCGAGAGCGAAGGCGGCACGACGAAGCTCGGCGTCGCGACCTCGACGATGGCGCCGAGCACGATCGACTCGCTGAAGTCGGAGTCGAGCATCACGCCGACGGTCACGAGCTCGTCGATGCCGAGCTCGTAGCCGACGCGGCCGCGGAAGCCGCGATCGAAGGTCCCTCCGAGTCCGAGGAAGGGGCCGCCGTGCCTGAGCGGAAAACCACCGTCCCGCTCGATGCGAATGGGGACGTTTGCGCGCTCGCCGAGCTGCTCGGCGCTCAGCGTGATCGGTGCCTCGTCCATCGCTGTGTCGAGGGCGCGCGCCGAGAAGCGAGGCGTCTCGCCGGCGAACGTGGTCGACACCGACATCGTGGTGGGGCTCGCCGCGAAGGTGCGGGCAACGGCGCGCGTGAAGAGCAGCGTCGCGTGCGGACCGACCCGCGGCGTCGCGAGCACCATGTGGCGAGCGTCGAGCGCGTCGGTCGTGCCGCCGTCGGGTCGGAGGCGGATACGACCCGTGAGGACGATCTCGCGCGGCGTGTCCGCAACGAACCGCGTCGTGAGCGGCGCGAGCGAGGGGGCATCGGTGCTGTCCTCGCCCGTGGTGAGGAGCGCGTGCTCGACGCCCACCGCCGAGGCGTAGAAGCGCGCCTCTTGATCGCGAGGTGAGCTCAGCGACCAGCGCACTTCGACCTCGCACTCGACGAGTGCGTCGTCCGCGCGCTCGCAGCGGAGCGAGAGCCGCTCGTCCATCACCGTGAGGTCGCCGCTCGGAGAAGCGCGCAGCGCGCCCAGACGCGCCTGCGCATCGCGGGTCTCGCCGGCCGGGATGGGGCTCATCGGCACCGAGCCGCCCTGCGAGCTCTGCGCGGCGACGCGGCTCGACACGAGCAGCGTCGAAGCGAGGAGCAACGAGATCGCGAGGCACCGCAACACGCGCGCACTCTACACGAGCGAGGCGCCATGCCCACGAAGCGAGGGCCGCCGATTTGTTGACGATTCGAGGCGCGAACCGGTAGCTGGGGGGACTCCATGGCGTCGCTCGTTCACGCCGCGCTCACGATGCGCAAGACGGTTCGTGCCTCGTTCGGGCTGCTCGTCTGCTTCGTGTTCGCGTTGGTCCCCTTGCTCGGCGTGTTTCGCACGTCGTCGCCAGGACCCGTGGCGATCGGAGTCGAGCACGTCGTGGTCGGTCTCGCGTGGGCCGCGTGGCTCGTGTGGCGTGGATCGCAGCGGCTGCGACGTGACGAGCAAGCCGTGAGCGGCGTGACGCACCGTGAGCGGCTCGCCCTCGAGCTCGAGCTCGGCGTGCTGCTGATCGCGGGTGTTCACGCCATCGTCCAGGCGACGGGTGGGATCGAGGGGCCTGTCTACGCGATGGTCTACGTGCTCGTCGCCTTCATCGCGGCGTTCGCGGCAGCGCCGATCGGCGCGATCCTCGTCCTCGTCGCCATCGCGTACGAGGCGCTCGTCTGGCTGACGACCGAGCGCTCCGTGTCGATCGAGCGGCTCGCGATCCACGGCGTGTTCATCGCGTTCTTCGGCGTGCTCAACCTCGTGTTCACGCGCGTCGAGATCGCGCGCGTGCGAGAGCGTTCGCGCAAGGAGCGAGACGAGGAGCGTGCGCGCGTGGAGGCGGACGTGCGGTTGTTCCGGCTCGTGGGCGCGCCGAGCGTCGAGAGCACCGAGGGCTCGGGTGACAAGGTCGTGCGCTCGTCGGTGGACGAGGTGCGCGACTCGCTCTTCCACGTGCTCGATCTGCTGAAGAAGACGCTCGATCTGCACACCTGCATCCTGCTCTTCGCGGGCGAGGACAAGCGCCTTCGCATCATCGAGATGGCGACTGACTCGGACGACGTGGACGAAGGTCCGTTCGAGGTCGGCGCGGGCGCGGTGGGCGCAGTGGCCACCCGCGGCGTGGTCATGAACCTCGAGAACCTCAAGTCGGGCTACCGCGGGCTCTGTTACTACCGAGAGGGTACGTCGCAGGCGCGCTCGTTCCTCGGTGTGCCGGTGGTCGAGCAAGGGCAGCTGCGTGGTGCGCTCTGCGCCGATCGGCTCGACGGGCGCCCGTTCACCGCGCGGGAAGAGGAGATCCTCAAGAGCGCCGTCGGTCAGGTGCTACGCGGCATCCAGAACGAACGCGTCTTCGTGCAGCTCGAGCGCAGCAAGCGCGAGCAGGGGCAGCTGTTCAAGGCGTCGCGCGAGCTCGGCGCGGCCCTCACCGAGGACGAGGTGCTCGACGCGGGTCTCTCTGCGGCAGCAGCGCTCGCGCGATTCGACTTCGCGGCCGTCACGTTCTTCGATGCCGAGAAGCGTCTCCACAGCGTGCGGACGGCGCGCGGCACCGGCGCGGACGTCGTCCGCGGCACGTCGTTCAAGGACAACCACTCTCTCGCCGCCATGGTGGTGAAGAACAAGCATTACCTGCCGTACAAGGGCGAGCTCGACCCCAAGCAGGTGCTCTTCACCGCGAAGACGCCGCTCCCCGCGATGCGCTCTGCGTTGGTGATTCCGCTCATCGTGCGCGAGGGCGCGATGGGGACGCTGGTGGTCGGGGCGGAGCGCGCGAGCGCCTTCGGCGACAGCGTGCGCTCGGCGCTGCAGGTGCTCGGCAACCAGCTCGCGATCGCGCTCTCCAACGCACGCGCCGTGAAGCGCCTCGAAGAGATGGCGACCACGGACGGTCTCACCGGCTGCCTCAACAAGCGCGCGTTCCTCGAAGAGCTCGAGGCGAAGATCCGATCGGCGCAGCGCTTCCAGAAGAAAGTCTCGCTGATCGTCACGGACATCGACTTCTTCAAGAGCGTGAACGACACCTACGGGCACGCGACGGGCGACGTGGTGATCAAGGAGCTCGGCGCCATCCTCATGCGCGTGAAGCGCGAGACGGATCGTGTCGCGCGCTTCGGCGGGGAGGAGTTCTGCGTGCTCTGCGAGGAGACGGACACCGAAGGGGCGACGCTGCTCGCCGAGCGTGTGCGCGAGGAGCTCGGCAAGACCGTGTTCCAGACCGAGCTCGGCAAGCTGCGGGTGGCGGCGTCGCTCGGCGTCGCGACGTTCCCCGAGGACGCCTCGAGCTCGGCGGGCCTCTTCGAGATCACCGACAAGGCGCTCTATGCGGCCAAGCACAGCGGCCGCGACCGCGTGTGCACGGCCAAGGACGTCTGAGCCTCACGTCGGGGCATCGGCCTCGACCCACACCACGTCGCCGATCTTGAGCGTGCCGCCCCGCTCGATGCGGGCCGTGATGCCGCCGTGTCCGCGCATCGCGTGGAAACCACCGTCACCGAGCGCCGCGTCCATCTTGCTGCAGGGCTCGCAGGGGCCGGTGCCTGCGAGCAGCACCTCGTCACCGATGCGGAAGCGCAGCAACTTGAGCGAGACGAGGTTGATGCCGCGCACGACGACGTTCCGGCGTACGAGGCCGGGATCGATCGCTCCGCGCCCGACGAGCGCGCCGATCACCGCGAGGTGCTCCTCCTGGATCAGCGTGACCTGACGCTTGCCGCCGCGTGACGCCTTGCTCGCGCGATCGCCTTCGAGGCCGCGATCGGCGAGGGCCTTCACGTGATCGAGCACGACCATCGGCTCGTCGCGCGCGGGACGCACGCCGATCCACACGATCTCTCCTCGTTGGGGAACGCGCCGCAGGCGCTCCGCGAGCTCGCTCGTCACCGTGCGGGATCCCAGAGCATGCAGGCCTCGCGATCCGCGGCGGTGCCCGTGGTCACGGTGCGATCGAAGATCACGTGCGTGTCGCTCGCGGCCGAGAACGTGGGCCACGTCAGCGACGCATCGCTCGGATCTCCGGTGCGCACGAAACGCAACCACGCGCCCTGCATCGCGGCGGAGAGCGCGGCCTCGTCCTCCATGAAGCGCGGTCGGCCCAGGCGCGCCGAGTGCGCGAAGACGAACTGGATCTCCGCGGAGTGGAACGCGCCGAGCTCGCGCTCGGGGCGCTCCACGAGCTGGAACGGCGCGTCGGGGAACTCGAAGCGGTACACGTGCACGTCGTAGCCTTGCTCGGCGAGGAGCAGCGCCGCGCGACGCGAAGGACAAGCGAGCGCGGCGTGTCCGAGCATCGCGCCGATCGCGGCGCCGGCGTCGTCGTAGTCGGCGAGCGGGTACTGTGCCTCGACGACGCTGGCTTCTGCTCCGACGCTCGCGCCGAGCGAGGCCGCGAGCGAGTGGTAGGTCGTCTCGTCGGCCGTCACACCGCTGCGCTCGGCGAGATCGACGAAGAGCGTGCCCTCGTCACGGTTCCAGCCGACGATCATGGGGACCTCGGCGGCCCGATCATTCTCCACGGCCGCGCGGAACTGCTCGGGGATCACGGTGCCGTCGGCGTACGGCCACCACGGCCGGACCCGCGCGGTGAGTGTGCCGAACACCCCGTCGAGACCGCTCGCATCGCGCACCGCGTCGAGGCTCGCGTCGCGGAGACACGCGCCTTCGTCGGACGCCGTGTCGCAGCCGAGCGCGGCGACCAGATCGTTCGACACCTCGAGTCGCTCCTCGCGCGGCGAGAGCGTGGAATCACAGAGGCCGCTCTCGCTGATCGCGCGCTGGAAGAGGCCACGTGAGCGCGGGGCGACGAGGTGGAGACAGACGGAGAGACCGCCCGCCGACTCGCCGACGATCGTGACGTTCGACGGATCACCGCCGAAGTCTGCGATGTGATCGCGCACCCACTCGAGCGCGAGGATCTGATCTTCGAAGCCTGCGTTGCCCGACGTCTCGAGCGCGTCGTTCACGAAGAAGCCGAACGCGCCGAGGCGGTAGTTCATGCTGACGACGACGGCACCCTCGGCCGCGAGCAGATCACCACGCGTGCCGCGATCGGTCTGCACGCCTTCGCCGAAGACGAAGGCACCGCCGTGGATCCACACGATCACGGGCGCGTTCGTCGGCGCCGGGTTCGGTGTGTGAACGTTGAGGAAGAGGCAGTCCTCGCTGCCGAGCGAGCCGAACGAGAGCGCCGACTGGGCGCACGCATCGGGCTTCGACGATCCGTCGAGCGTGCCCTCCCACGCGCCGCTCGCGACGGGAGACTGCCAGCGCAGCGCGCCCACCGGCGGCTCGGCGTAGCGGATCGCATAGAACGAGCGCGCGCCGCTCTCGTAGATGCCTCGCACCGTACCGAGGCCGTCGATCGTGACCTCGGGCGGCGGCGGCTCGAACGCATCGATCGGGACGGCCGCGTCGGGGGCGGGCTCAGCCGCATCGGGGCTCGCTGCGGCGTCGAGGCCCGCGGGAGGATCGCCACAGCCCATCGCGAGCGATGCGAGGACCAACGTGGGTGCACCGAAGAGCGAAGCGCGCATGCCGAGACGGTATCGTGCTCCGCGCGCCGACGCGATCCGTGGTCGGCGCACCTCGCGTACCATGGCGCTCGGAGGTCTCGATGACCGGTGCCCAGCGTGTGACGGTGCTCGTGACGTGTGTGGTCTCGCTCGGACTCGGCGGGTGCGACTCGACGCCGGTCGGCTCGCGCGGCGATGCGGCGCGACAAGACACGGGGAGCACGAGTGGCCTCGACGTGGGGTCGCGCACCGACCCCGGGACCGATGGAGACGGCGACACGATCACCGATCTGCAGGAAGGCGACGGAGCCGTCGACACCGACGCCGACGGTGTGCCCGACTCGATGGACGACGACAGCGACGGAGACGGCATCTCCGATCGCGACGAAGCGGGTGACGACGTGCTCACGACGCTGCCGTTCGACACCGACGCCGACGGGCGCGCGGACTTTCGCGACACCGACAGCGACGGCGATGGACTTCCGGACGCAGACGAGATCGCGGCTGGATCGGATCCGCGCGACGAGGACTCGGACGACGACGGCGTGAGCGACCTCGTCGAGGTGGCAGCCTCGACCGATCCGCGCGACGCGACCGACAGCCCGCGCGCGCGTGGCGACTTCTTCTTCCTCGTCCCGTTCGAGGGCGTGCCCACGCCGGCGCGCGACACGCTCGTGTTCGCGACGAACATCCAGCGCGCGGACGTGCACTTCATCATCGACACGTCGATCTCCATGCAGGGCTACATCGACACGGTTCGCACCTCGCTGATGACGACCGTGATCCCCGGCATCACGACGGCGATCCCCGACGTGCAGCTCGGCGTCGGACAGTTCGACGTGTGCCCGCAGAGCAGCTACTCGCGCTCGACGTGCGTGGGCATCGAGCAGACGCAGACGAGCACCGCCGACACCGCGGCGGTCAACACGGCGCTCAGCTCACTCACGGCGGACTGCCGTCCCGTGCACGAGCCGTACGCGCAGGCCGCGTGGGTGTGGGCGACGGGCGACACGAGCCGTTGGCCGTTGATGCGTGCGCCCAGCTGTCCCGCGGGCGCGGTCGGTCTGGGCTGTGTACGCGAGGGCGCGCTGCCGATCCTCGTGGTGATCGGTGACGAGCGCTACAGCGAGTCGCACACCGTCGGAGGCACGCCGTGCGCTGGCGCGACGTGCTCGAGCTGCGAGACCTTCCCCAGCGCAATGGACATCCTCGATGCGTTCGCTGCGATCCGTGGACGCCTCCTGGTGCTCGGACCGACGGGCAGCTCGACGGAGTGGGCGCCGCTCGTGCGAGGGACGGGCGCCGTCGACGGGAGCGGTGCGCCGCTCATCTTCGCGGAGGCAGGCGAGGCCACTGTCGACGCCGCGGTGGTCGATGCGATCTCGACGCTCGCGAGCTCGACGCCGCTCGACATCACGGCGCGCGCGCGCGACGCGGACGACGGCGAGTCGGTGGACGCCACGATCTTCATCGAGCGCATCGAGCCGAACACCGCAGGCGGCGTGATGGATCCCCGTGATCCGTCGATCGTGTGCGTCGCGGGCCTGCCCACCACGGATACCGATGGGGACGGGAGGGACGAGACGTTCCCCGACGTCACGCCGGGCACGCCCGTGTGCTTCGACATCATCCCGCGCATGAACACAACCGTGATGCCGACCGCCGCGCCACAGCTCTACCGGGCGCTCGTCGACGTCGTCGGCGATGGCGTCACGGTGCTCGACACGCGCGACGTGTACTTCGTGGTCCCGCCGATCGGCGGCGACATCCCCAGCTGATCCGCTACGGAGGGAACGCCTCGGCGCTTCCGCGCGCGGCGGGCGTGGGGGCACCGAGCTGGCCCGCGCGGTTCGCGCCCCAGCACTGCACCGATCGATCGACCAGTGTCACGCACGAGTGATCGGTGCCGACGTCGACACGGAGCGCGCTCGCGACGCCTGCCACGGCGATGGGCGCGAGCTCGTCCGTGCCCATCGTGCCTGCGCCGAGCTCGCCGTCGTCGTTCTCGCCGAAGCACTGGACCGTGCCGTCGCTGCGCACGGCGCACGTGTGGCCGTTGCCTGCGCTCACTTGCGTGAAGCCGTCGCCGACGCGCGTGGGCACGCGGCGCAGCATCGTGTCGCCCAGACCGAGCTGTCCGTGCACGTTCGCGCCCCAGCACTCGAGCACGCCACCCTCGCGGATCGCGCACGTGTGTCCGGTCCCCGCGCTGACCTGCGCGTAGCCCTCGCCGATCCGCACGGCGATCGCACGCGGCATGTTGCCGTCGTCACCGAGCTGACCTGTGTTGTCGTTCCCGAAGCAGAGCAGCTCACCGCTCTCGCCGCGGATCGCGCAGCTGTGATCGAGGCCGACCGCCACGTCGCGCCAGCCCTCGTCGATGCCGACGGGCGTGGGTGCGCGCCGAGGGCCCGTGTCGCCGAGACCGAGCTGTCCGTAGAAGTTGTTGCCCCAACAGAAGAGGGCGCCCGGTCGCGAGAGCGCGCACACGTGCGTTGCACCGACCGCGACGTGACCGAAGCGTGTGGGTCCGATGACCGGCTCGGCGCGAGCACGATCGGACGTGTCGCCGCGACCGAGCTGTCCGAAGTTGTTCGCGCCCGCACATCCGAGCGTTCCATCGGCACCGAGGAAGCACGTGAGGCCGTCCGCCGCGTCGCCGCCGATCACCACACCGACCGCGGGCGTGACGGGCACGGGAATCGTCACCGGATCGGTCGTTCCGACTCCAAGCTGTCCGAGGCGGTTCGAGCCCGAGCACGCGACGTTGGTCGCGGTGACCGCGCAGGTCACGTCGCCGCCTGCGATCGCACCTGCATCGGCGCTCAGCGCGCACCCGAGCTCACCGCACGTCGAGAAAGCGTCGCACGCCTCGCAGCCTGCGCCCTCTGCACCACAGATCAGCGGATCGTTGCCCGCGACGCATGCAGACCCGTCCCAACACCCGGTGCAGCAGGCGCCTGCGTAGCAAGTGCCGCTCGTGCAGCGCTCGCCATCAGCGATGGGCACACACACACCGCGCATGCATCGCTCGCAAGGGTTGCAGGCGTCGTCGCAGGTCACACAGAACGGCGTGCTGGCGCACGCGGCGAGCGTGCACGAGGCCGCGGTGTCGCACGCAGGCACCCCCGCGTCGGTACCGGCATCGACCGACGAGGACGCAGGAGGGCAGCCGAGCGCAAAGAGCGCGACGCTCACCCCGAGAGGCGCGATCGCGAACGAGAGACGAGCGCGCATCGCGGTGGTCAGCCCTTCTCCGCGAGCGCTCCCTCGAGCAGATCGAGGCGGTCGTTGCCCCAGAAGAGCTCGTCGCCGAGGAACATCGACGGAGCGCCGAACGCGCCGCGGCTCACGGCCTCGTCGGTGTTCGCGCGCAGCGTGTCTTTGGTCTCTTGTGCGTCGATGCCGGCGAGGAGCGCGGCCGCGTCGAGCCCGACGCTCGCCGCGATCTCACCGATCACCGCCTTGTCGGCGACGTCGCGATCGTCGGCCCAGTACGCGGTGAACAGTGCGAGGGCGAGCTTCTTCTGCGCGTCTTGGCCGAAGAGTCGGTCGGCCGCGACGAGCGCGCGCTGCGTCGCGATCGTCAGGATCGGAAAGCGCGAGGGCATGCGCAGCGGGATGTCGTACTTCTTCGCCCAGCGATCGAGATCGCCCAGCATCCAGCGCGCCTTGCTCGGGATGCGTGCGGGCATGTCGTTGCCCGTCGACTTGAACACGCCGCCGAGGAGGAACGGCCGCCATCGGATCTCGGCGCCCGTCCGCTTCGCGACCGCGTCGATCTGCGTGCACGCGAGGTACGAGTACGAGGACGCGATGTCGTAGAAGAGCTCGACGGTCTTGGTCATGCTCGCGAGCGTAGCCGATGCCGCGTGTCGGAGAGGAACACGTCAGAAGCGGAGCACGCCCTCGCGCAGCGCAGTCTCGAACGTGTCGAGCTCGGCCGAGCCGTGCTCGTTCGCGACCGCGACGATGAGGAGCGCGAGACTCAGGCCGAAGAACGCAGCGCCGAGCGCCACCAGCGCGATGCCTCCCGCGATCTCCGTGTCCTTCGTGCTCGTGAGCGCCACGTAGAGGCCGACGGCGCCGAGCCCGAGCCCCGCGGCCATGCCGCCGGAGGACTCGAGCCACGGCACGGCATCTCCTGCGCGCACTCGGAAGCGAGCCACGGGGAGCTGCAGCTCGAAGCGCTGCTCGAGCCCCTCCGCGCGCAGCTCCACGACGCCCGAAGGGACGTCGAGCGAGCACGGAACGTGACACGCGTAGAGACCCGCCGATGTGACGACCGAGATGTCCGTCGGGCCGCGCGCGTCGTCGTCGCGGACGAGCTCGAGGCGTGAGCGAGACCCGCCTTCGCCGCCCGACACGACGTACTCGCTCGGGGGCGGGGTGACGGTGTTGGTGACCTCCGCGTCTTGCGCGTGCGCGCTCGTGACGCCGAGGAGCACCGCGACCAGAGCGAGCGTGGAGAGCAGCAGAGTGCAGAGGCGCGGCATCGGGGTGACGGGATCTGACCCATCGCGGTCGCGCGCTCAATGCGCTCGGAGCGATCTCATCGCGTGGGCGGCGTACGCGATCCTGGTCCACGTCCTTCACCCGCGGGATCGGTCGGGTCGCAGTCGCTGATGCCCGCCGCGCCACCCTCGCGTCCTCGCCCTGCGCCCGCAGGATCGCTGGGATCGGTGTCCGTGAAGCCGCCACCAGCGCCTCGACCCTGGCAGGCGGGGTCACTCGGATCGCGATCGGTGACCTGCGCTCCGGCGCGGGCGCTCGCGCCGACGATGCCCAACGCAGCGAGCGCGCCACCCGTGGCTCCGAGGAGGCCGAGCGCCGATCGACGCCCGACGGTCTTGCTCTCGGTGACGATGTCCGTCGCCGACAGCGTGCGGTTCTTCTTGGTGTCCATGACCCGTCATCCGCTCGCCGCGATCGAAATGTTCCCGCGTCGAAACGGAAGAGACGCGAGCACGCATCGCGCGCCCGCGTCTCTTCGAGATCATCGTGAGGTGAGGAAGGTTCAGCCCTCGACGAGCGAACGGACCTTGAGCTCCGCGAGCTGCTCGGGGAGCACCGTGTTCGGCGCGCCGGTCATGAGGTCCGAGCCCTTGCCCGTCTTGGGGAACGCGATCACGTCGCGCAGGCTCTCGCTCTCGGTGAGCAGCATGCAGAGGCGATCGAGGCCGAGCGCGATGCCGCCGTGCGGAGGCGCGCCGTGCTTGAGGCCGTTCAGCAAGAAACCGAACTTCTCCTGCGCCGTGGCGTCGTCGATGCCGAGCACGGCGAAGACGCGCTTCTGCACCTCGGGATCGTGCAATCGCACCGAGCCGCCGCCGAGCTCGACGCCGTTGAGCACGAGGTCGTAGCGGTAACAGAGCACCTTGCCGGGATCCTTCTCGAGGTCCTCGAGTGAGCCGTCGTGCGGACGCGTGAAGGGATGGTGTGCGGCCGCCCAGCTCTTGCCGTCGTCGCCTCGCTCGAAGAGCGGAGGCTCCACGACCCACAGGAAGTTCCAGTCGCCCGTCTCGTGCGACTTCGACTTCGCGCCGACCTCGGGGATGAGGCCGAGCTTCTTGCCGAGGTGGAGGCGGAGGTTCGCCATCACCGTGTGCACCGCCGTCTCGGGACCGAACTGGAAGAGGAGGAGATCGCCTTCCTTCGCGCCGAGCGCCTCGTTCACCGCCTTCACGAAGTCGGGCGTCGCGGTCTTCGCGAACGGCGACTGCAGCCACTCGCCGCTCGGGCCGACCTTGGCGCGCGCGAGGCCCTTGGCGCCCATCTGCTTCACGAAGCCCTCGAGCTTGTCGAGCTCGGCGCGCGAGAGGCCTCCCGCCTGCTCGGCAGGAACACGCAGGCCCTTGAAGATCTCTTCCGGCAGATCGCGCCGGTACGCGCCGCTCGCGAACTTCTCGGCGATCGGCGTGAGCATCGGGACGCCGCCGCCCGCGTGGGCGATGAGCTGCTCGGTGAGATCGACGTGCTCGAGCCCGAAGCGCATGTCGGGCTTGTCGTTGCCGAAGCGACGCATCGACTCGTCGAACTTCATGCGCGGAAAGTGCCGCGTGACGCCGTCGTCGCCGACGACCGCGGGGTAGCGCTGCGTGAGATCGACGCCGTGGATCTCCTTCCACAGACGAATCACGAGCTTCTCGATGATCCCGAAGATGTCGTCCTGGTTCACGAACGACATCTCGACGTCGATCTGCGTGAACTCGGGCTGACGATCGCCGCGCAGATCCTCGTCGCGGAAGCACTTCACGATCTGGATGTAGCGGTCGAAGCCCGCGACCATCAGCAGCTGCTTGAAGAGCTGAGGGCTCTCCGCGAGCGCGTAGAACATGCCGGGGTTGAGGCGCGCGGGCACGAGGAAGTTGCGCGCGCCGCCGGGCGTGTACTTCACGAAGATCGGCGTCTCGACCTCGACGAAGCCGTGGTCCGCGAAGTGGTTGCGCGTGTGGTGATAGATGCGCGAGCGCGTCATCACGTTGTGCTGCAGGCGGGGACGTCGGAGGTCGAGGTAGCGGTGCTCGAGGCGCTTCTCCTCATTCGTGTCGATGTCGTCCTCGATCGGGAAGACGGGCGTCTCGGCCTTGTTGAAGACCACCGCCTCGAGCGCGACGATCTCGACGGTGCCCGTCGGCATCTTCGGGTTCCGCATCGCGCCGCGGTCGCGCACCTTGCCGCGGACGCCGAGCACCCACTCGCTGCGCGCCTGGTCGCCGACCGCGAACGCTTGTGCGGCGATCTGCGGATCGAACATCACCTGCGCGAGGCCCTCGCGATCTCGGAGATCGATGAAGATGCAGCCGCCGTGGTCGCGGCGCGCGTGCACCCAGCCGAAGAGCACGACCTCGCGGTCGATGTCGCCCTCGCGGAGCAAGCCGCAGTAGTGAGTCCGCTTGAGCTCGTCGATGAAGCGCGCCACGACCGAATCCTCCGGGTAGCCGCAGCGCAGGTGCGTCGCGGGGGGCGGCACCCTAGCAAGGACGCCGCACCGACGCGAAGCGGACGCAGCCGGGCGGCTCGGGGTTGCTGCGGTGCAACGTCCGTCTTTGTCACCGCAGCATGGCAAGGTCCAACGACGCGCGGATCGTCCTAGAAATACAGGCAAGGAAGATTGCTGCATTGCACAAATCATCCGTCTTGGTCATGCTCGGCGGGTGCTCTACCTCCTCCACGACTTCCATCGCAGCTGGATGGACCCTGTCGCGACCTACTCCGGTGCCACAGCGCGTCTCCTGCGCGACCCTCGCACCCCGCTCGCCCGCACGTGGCCGGCGCGCTGGGCGGCTGCGAATCACGCGCTCCTTCATCGCCTCACGCGTCGCTACGACAAGCCCGCCTTCGGTCTGAGCGACGTGGCCGCGCACGGCGTGCGCGTCGCAGTTCGCGAGCAGGTGCTCGTGCAGGAGCCGTTCTGTCGGCTCGTGCGGTTCGAGCGCGCGAGCTCCTCGCCCGACATCGCCGCGCGCCTCGCGCGCGATCCGAAGGTGCTCGTGTGCGCGCCGCTCTCGGGGCACCACGCCACGCTGGTGCGAGACACGATCGAGTCGCTGCTCCACGACCACGACGTCTACGTCACCGACTGGCTCGACGCGCGCGACGTCCCCCTCAGCGACGACACGTTCGGCCTCGATGACTACGTGCACACCGTGCAGCGCTACCTCCGGCACCTGGGCGCCGGAGAGCTCCATGTCGTCGCGGTCTGTCAGCCGACGGTGCCCGTGCTCGCGGCCGTGGCCTTGATGGCGCAGGACGGCGAGGTCACGCCGCGCTCGCTGACGCTGATGGGCGGCCCCGTCGACGCGCGCCGCAACCCGACGAAGGTCAACGAGCTCGCGACCAAGCGCTCGTACGCATGGTTCGAGCAGAACATGGTCTACCGCGTGGGCCCTGGGCACCGCGGCGCGGGACGGCGCGTCTATCCGGGCTTTCTGCAGCTCACCTCGTTCGTTGCGATGAACCCGGAGCGACACCTCGAGTCGCACTGGAGCTACTGGCGCGACGTGCTGCGCGGCCCGCGCGGAGACGAACGCACGCAGACGCACGAGCGCTTCTACGACGAGTACAACGCCGTGCTCGACATGGACGCGCCGTACTACCTCGAGACGGTGAAGCGCGTGTTCCAGGACTTCGCGCTCGCGCGCGGCACGTTCGAGGTCGCCGGTCACCGCGTCGAGCCGGGCGCGATCACGACCACCGCGCTCTTCACGATCGAGGGCGAGAACGACGACGTCGCCGGCCTCGGCCAGACGGAGGCCGCACACGGGCTCTGCACCAGCATCCCGGCCACGCGCCGCCGTCACCTCGTGGCGAAGGGCTGCGGGCACTACGGCATCTTCTCGGGGCGCCGCTGGCGCGAGTCCATCTATCCCGAGCTGCGCGACTTCATCCGCGGTGCCGACGAAGGAACCAAGCTGCTCGCAGGGAGCGACGCATGACGACGACGGACACGCTCGCGGATCGTTCGGCTCTCGTGACCGGGTCGACGAGCGGCATCGGCCTCGGGATCGCGAAGGCGCTCGCTGCGGCGGGGGCCAACGTCGCGCTCAACGGCTTCGGCGACGTCGACGCCGCCGTGGCCGAGGTGAGCGCTGTCGCACGTGGTGGGCGCGTCGTCTACGTCGGCGCCGATCTACGCAGGGCGGGCGAGATCGAGACGATGATGAGCGAAGCGCGCGAGCAGATCGGCGAGATCGACGTGCTCGTGAACAACGCGGGCATCCAGCACGTCGCGCCGCTCGACGAGTTCCCCGTCGACAAGTGGGACGACGTGATGGCGATCAACCTCACGTCGGCCTTCCACACGACGCGCCTCGCGCTGCCCGGCATGCGCGCCAAGAACTGGGGCCGCATCGTGAACGTCGCGTCGGTGCACGGCCTCGTCGCGTCGGCGAACAAGAGCGCCTACGTCGCGGCCAAGCACGGCCTGGTGGGCCTCACGAAGGTCACCGCGCTCGAGACAGCCAAGTCGCGCGTGACGTGCAACGCGATCTGTCCCGGCTGGGTGCTCACGCCGCTCGTCGAGGCGCAGGTCGAGGCGCGCGCGCAGCACGAAGGCACCGACCGCGAGTCGGCGAAGGAGTCGCTCGTCACCGAGAAGCAGCCTTCGGGTGAGTTCGTGACGCCCGATCAGCTCGCGCGGCTCGTGCTCTTCCTCTGCAGCGACGCCGGCGATCAGGTGCGCGGCGTCGCGTGGAACCTCGATGGTGGGTGGCTCGCGCAATAGACGGCACCGTGGGCGTCACCGCGGCGGCGTCCCGCTTCAGTGCTTCCGTCTCTCGACGACGAGCGTCGCGCCTTCCTCGCGGATCTTCCGGAAGCCGAAGAGGTGGAAGACCTCGAGCGGATAGAAGCGAGCGACGCGGGTGTCGACACGCAGCCGATCACGATCACCTCGATCGCGCGACACGCCGGGGAGCGCGCGCAGCAGTCGATCGAGACGAAGGTCACGGAGCAGGCGCGACGCGCGCAGACGACGCTCGGACACTGCGCGGCCCCAGAAGAAGCCGTCGCTTCCCTGGCCTTGGTAGAGCGGCAGCATCACCCAGCCGTCGTGTGGCGCGCGCACGGTCTCGGTCACGCCCCCTCGGGTGTGCGTCGCGAGCGTCTGGCCCTTGCTCACCGGCGCGAGGTTGGCAAAGCCAGGCTCCATGCGGAAGGCGTCCCCCTCGCCGATCACGCGTCGCGACGAGACCTCGAGCACGCGAGGGACCGCGCCGCGCGCCCGATCGAGCCGCGCGAGCGCCGACTCGAGGTGCGGGTTGTCGGATCGCGCGAGCAGGCTGGCGCTCGAGAGCGCGATCCACACGACCGCCGCGAGGTGATCGATCGAAGCGGGATCGTCGTGCTGCCCACCTTCGACCGCGAGCGTGACGAGCCCACGCCGCGTCATGTGCTCCGAGAGCACGCCATCGACCTGCTCTTCGAGGCCCAGCAGGATCGGCAAGGGAAGCGTGATCGCGAACTCGCGCTGCGGGATGGTGTCGCCGAAGAGGACGAACGGATGCCCTGCCGCGCTCGTCGTGTGCAGATCGACGAGGAACGCGGGGCCGCGCGCGCGGGCGAGCGCCTCGTCGATGGCGGAGAGGAGCTCGCGTTGCTCGCGATCTTCGGCGTCGTCGTGCGCCGGATCCCGAGCGCGCAGCGCGGCCACCTGCTCTTCACGCCACACGCGGTTGAGATCCTTCACGCGGTAGCGGCGCCCCTCGCGCAGCGCACCGACGTTGCCAGCGAGCATCACGAGCTCGCCGGCGATCGGCAGCGGTCGCTCGCGCAACGCTCCGAAGACGCGCTCGCAAGCGCGTACGCCGCCCGCCTCGTTGCCGTGGAGGCTGCCCACCACGATCAACGTCGGCCCGGCGCGCTCACCGCGGACGCGACCGATCTCGCGCGCGGCGATCTCGATCGCCGCCGTCACTCCTCTTCGGGGGGAGGCGGAGGCTGACTTCCGGCGCGCGTGAGCTGCTGCTCGAGCAGCTCGCTCGCGATGCCCATGAAGTCTTCCTCGGTGAGGATCGCGACGAGATGCCCGTCCTGCACCACGGGCAGGCAGCCGATGCGGTAGCGGCGCATCAGGCGAATGGCGTCGAGCGTCTCGGTGTCGGGTGTGACGGTGAGCACGTCGCGGCGCATGACGTCGGACACCGGCGTGAGCGACGCGTCCTTGCCCTCGACGCGCTTGCCTCCGGTCTGGAGGCCATTGAGGAAGCGCAGGATCGATCGGTAGCTCACGAGGCCGACGAGCCGCCCATCCCGATCCTCGACCGGCACGTGACGCACGCGCTCCCAGCCCATGAGATCCGCGACGAGCTGCACCGCGTCGTCGGGCTGCACGGTGAAGATGTCGGTCGTCATGTACTGACCGACCTTGAGGTAGCTCGAGCGTGCGCTCGGCACCTCGTCCAGGCGCGCGCGCTCCCACTCCGCGACGGGCCGGCCCGTCTTCTGTCGCTGCACGGTCGCGGCGACGAGCGCGGTGAGCTTCTCGCCGGCCGAGCCTCGCTCCTTCATGTCGGCCAGAGACTTGAGCATCCAGCGCGAGCCCGTGCGCATCGTGCGCACGCGCTTGTCGACGATCGCGAGGTAGCGAGCGATGTCGTCGTCGTCGACCTTCGCGCGGCGGAGGCCGGCCTCGGCCTTGGGCAGGAGGTCGTCGAGCAAGAGCTTCTGCGCGGGCTTCTCCACGCCGTCGAGCCACTGGATGTGACCGCCGATGCCGTCACGCGCGGCCGCGTAGAGGTTGTTGCGCGCCTGCTCGAACTCCATGTGGTGGCGGACGTCCTCGACGGTCGCCCCGAGCTCGCTCATGAGGCCCAGCCACAGTGCGGTGTTCGCGATCTCGTCTGCGATCGTCGGGCCCGAGGGCATCACGCGCATCTCGATGCGGAGGTGGGGCGTCTCGGGGTGGTAGCCGTAGCAGGCGCGGTTCCAGCGATAGACCGTGCCGTTGTGGAGACGCAGCGCCTTGAGCTGCGGGATCTCGCCGCGGTCGAGCACCTCGATCGCGTCCTCGTCGAGATCCGTCCCGACGAGCGAGCGGAAGCGCGCGACGTCTTCCTTGTAGATCTCGAGGATGCCGCTCTGACACCAGCGACTGCCGAACGACACGCGCGCGCTCGCGTCGCGGAGGTACGTGCCGGTCTTGCGCGTGTCGACGGCCTGCTCGAAGAGGGCGATGCGGGTCTCGGCCCAGAGCCGCTTGCCGAACAAGAGCGGCGAGTTGCACGCGGTCGCGAGCACGGGCCCCACGAGCGCCTGCGAGAGGTTGTACATGCGCGCGAAGTCGCTCGGCGCGACCTGCAAGTGCGCCTGGAAGCTCGAGTTGCACGCCTCGACCATCACGGAGTCGTGCTTGACCTGGAGCTCGTCGATGCCCTTGATCGAGAAGTCGTAGTGCTCGCCGCGCATCGCGGTCGTCGCGTGGTTGAGCGCGAGGTAGCGAGGCGAGGGCACCATGTTGTCGAGGCCGAGATCCGACTTGCGGATCGTGGGCAGGATCCCGACGAGCACGGGCAGGATGCCGAGCGGGTCGCCGAGCGCGTGGCAGCGCTCGAAGAGCCCCTGCATCTGATCCTCGAGCGTCGAGAGACCCTTGCCGTGGAAGTACTGCGGGTCCGCGTTCATCTCGAGCTGGAACAAGCCGAGCTCGGTCGTGAAGTGCGTGTCCTGCAAGGCCTCGAGCATCTTGAGCGAGCCCTTGGTGGGCTCGAACGTGGCCTTGTCGATCAGGAACATCTCCTGCTCGGCGCCGATGCGCGGCGGGCCCTCGTCGAAGACGCCCTCGTCGAGCATGCGCTCGAGCGCACGGAGATCCGTGAGGATCGCGCGCGTGAAGCGACGTCGCTCCTCGCCCGCGAGCATGCCTTCGACCTTCTTGTGGTCGCGCGTGTCCTCCATGGTCAGCCCTTCTCTGCTTTCTGCGCGGCACACGTGCCACGCGTCGGGGGCGTTGCCCCCAAACCCCGCACGACCACTCGATCGCGTGAGGGACTCACGCGCTCTCGGTCCACTCACCGAGGTACTTCGGGAGCATGTGTCGCCAGGTGGGCCAGTCGTGGTGCCAGTCCGGGCCCCACGGATCGACGCGGTTCGGGATACCCGCGCGGCCGAGCACGTTCGCCATCGTCCAGGTCTCGGCCATGTTCTCGGCGCGACCATCGCCGGACGCGAGCAGGATGAAGTTCTTCCGCACCGCATCGAGGTGCGGGCCCGAGAGCGTCGGCACGAACTGCAGCGGCGAGCTCACGAAGTACTCCTCCGTGTAGCGATCGGTCTCGATGAAGCGCATGAGGTTGTAGGTGCCGCTCATGCCGAGCGCGCGCGAGAAGAGATCGGGGAAGCGACACGTGACCGCGACCGCGTGCCAGGCGCCGATGGAGGCGCCCGTGGTCCAGATCTTCACGTCGTCGTTCTCGCAGTCCTTGCGGATCGCGGGCACCACCTCGTGCTTCACGTACTGGTGGAATTGGTGCTGCATCCACATGCGGTACTGCGGGGTGCCTTCTTTGCCGAACCACACCTGACCGCCGACGGAGTCGCACGAGTAGACCTTGATGCGACCGGCCTCGATGAGCGGCTGGAGCACGTGGATGATCTTCCACCGCTCGATCTCTTCGGCGTCACCGCCGGCCGTGGGGAACACGAGGAC
This sequence comes from Deltaproteobacteria bacterium, assembly GCA_017303575.1. GTDB lineage: Bacteria > Myxococcota_A > Polyangia > Polyangiales > Sandaracinaceae > JAFLCL01. Next base: position 98,972 of record JAFLCL010000001.1, on the reverse strand, counting down.
GGGCTGTCCGAAATGGCCCCACCGAACGAGGGTGGAGCTGCGCTTCATGCGATCCGAGTACCACTCTGTTTTCACGAACATGCGGGGCGCGATGCTCGCATGGAGCGGCGCCCCGCGGACAGACGGAACGAACCGACTGCTGGCACATCCCAGCCCACGCGAGCGTGCTCGCCACTTTCCGTCAGAAGACGGGCAGGCTCGGGGAACGGAGGCTCGTGAACGGACGAACCCCAGCGCTGGCGGTGAGCCCCATGCCCGGAGAGGGCGTGGGCTCCGCCAAGGCGCTGGCGGAGGTGTTCGATGCGCATGCGGCGTACGTCGGGCGGTCGCTGCGCTGCCTCGGCGTGCGCGAGCACGAGCTCGGCGACGTGATCCAAGAGGTCTTCCTCGTCGTGCACGGTCGGCTCGCGGAGCTCTCGGACGCCTCACGCCTCCGCGCGTGGCTCTACGCGATCTGCGTGAAGAAGGCGCTCTCGGCGCGCCGTGACGCGGCCCGGCGCGCATCGCGCGAGGTGAAGGACGAGTCTCGTGTGGCTGCCGCCTCGGGCGTGTCGGACCCGCTCGAGGAGCTCGAGAAGACGCAGAAGCTCGCGCAGGCGCTCGCGATCCTCGGCGAGCTCGACGACGACAAGCGCGTGGTGTTCGTGCTGCACGAAGTGGAGCAGCTCGCGATGAGCGAGGTCGCGGAGATCGTCGGATGCCCGCTCCAGACGGCCTACTCGCGGCTCTACGCCGCGAAGAAGGAGATCGCCGCGACGCTCCGGCGTCTGCGCGCGCGAGGGACGCTCGAATGAACGGCCACCACGACGACTTCGATCCCACGGACGATGCGCTGCTCGCGGACTTCGTCGACACCCTGCGCGGCGCGACACCCGCGCACGACGTGCTCGCGCCCGTCCGACGCACGCTCGTCGGCGCACCGCGCCGCGGGACGCCGTGGCTCACGCTGGTGATCGCGATCGCCGCGCTGGGCCTGGGCACGTCCGGCCCCGGGATCCCGCGCACGATCGCCGATCGTCGCGCTCCGCAGCTCGGCGTGATCGCGCCCAGCCCCGCGGTCCAAGCGACTCGGGTGGCCGAAGCGATTCCAGCGATCGAGGTCGACGCCGTGGGCGAGTGGGCCCCCGCGACCGACTCCGATCCCTGGAACGATTCACCGTCCACGGTCGGGTCGGAACGCACCGCGCCTTTGCGCCGGGTGATCGACGCGAGCCTCGTGATCGACGCTAGCCCCGTGATCGAGTCGGACGCTGTGATCGAATCGGGCCTCGTCCTCGTGTCCGAGCGCCAACACGAAGCGTCTCCGGTGATCGACTCGGATCACCTCGCTTCCTCGAAGTCCTCGGCCTCGCCACCACCGACCGGTCCGACGCCTCTCTTCGCGGACGCCGCGCGCTTCGTCGCGAGCGATCGTTGCGCCGAGGCCGCGCCGCTCCTCTCGCGGATCATCGAGGGAGAGACCACCGACGCGCCCGAGCACGTGGAGCAGGCCGAGCTGGCGCTCGCGCGCTGCCTCTTCACGCTGGGCTACGTCACGACGAGCGCCTCGATCGTCGATGGGATCGCGCAACGTCAGGACCACCGCGGGCGCGTCGCCGCGCTCGAGCTCATCGCGCGCCTCGGCGAGCGACTGCCAGACCCGCGCGGCGTCGTCGCCTCGATCAGCCACTACGAGCTCCCCGAGATCGAGCGCGCCGACGCGCAGCACCGAGGCACGCTGCGCTACCTGCTGGCGCGCGCGCGCTACGACGCAGGCGAGCTCGAAGCGGCCGCGCAGCTCTTCGTGTCCGTGCCGCGCGGCCACCGCTTCTACGTGCCTGCGCGCTACCTCGAGGGCATGAGCCACGTGCGCGCCCGTCATGCGGTTCCGGCGATCGCCGCATTCGAGGCGGTGATCGAGGCCGTCGGTGGGTCGGCGGGCGAGGGCAGCGGCGAGCGTGATCGCTACCGCGACCTCGCGCGGCTCGCGATCGCGCGTGTTCGCTACACGGCGGCGCGTCCCGCCGAGACCGGCGACGACCCACGCCGCACGCAGCTCCTCGGCGACGCGCTCGCCAGCTGGCAGGAGATCCCGTTCGGCAGCGAGGCCGGCCTCGATGCGTTCTTCGAGGAGTCCTGGGCGCTCTACCTGCTCGACGAGAGCCCCCGCGCGCTCGGCCACGTGCACGCGCTCCTCGCGCCGCAGCTGCGCGGCCGCCCGCACCCCGAGGCGCTCGTGCTCCGCGCGACGATCTACTTCGAGCACTGCCGCTTCGAGGCCGCACGCCGGACGGTGGACGACTTCCACGCGCGCTTCGATCCGCTGCTCGTGGGCCTCGAGCGCACCGAGCACGAGGTGGAAGCGATCGAGGCGGCGTACGCGCTGCTCGACGCCGTGCGATCGGATCGAGGTCCGCGGGGAGAGATCGGAGAGGTCGTCCGCGCCGCGCTCGACGATCGGGAGCTCGCGCGCCTGCTCGTCTCGGTGCGCGCGATCGACGCGGAGGAGGATCGGCTCGCGCATGCGCCGGTCGCGATGCGCGAAGGATCGCTCGGCACGCGCATCGCGCAGGAGCTCGCGCTCGCGCGCTCGTTCACCGTCGAGCTGGGCGGCCGGCTCGTGCGTGAGAGGCTCGCGCGGGTGACCGGATCACTGCGCGATCATGCGAACGAGATCGACACCGTCGCGCTGGAGATCGACACCCGCACGCGCCTCGCGCTCGAGCAGGGCGAGCCCCTCACGAGCGAGCCCGAGCGACCGGTGTCCATCGTCGCGGTGCAGGGCGATCAGATCTGGCCCTTCGATGGCGAGTACTGGGAGGACGAGCTGCCCTATTACCGTGAGCTCGTCACCGATCTCTGCGTTCGCTGAGGACGCATCCCGATCATCGTCGTCGATCACGGAGAGCGATCACGGGCAGCGGCGCGCGAGGCCCTCGGACCACACCCAGCCTGACAGCGGTTGCTCGATGCGGTACCAGCGACCGCGCTGCTCGACGGGCGCGAGCACCGTGCCGTTGCGCAGCGTGCCGATCGGCGCTCGACGTGTGGAAGGATCGGGGCGCACGTTCGTCTCGCCGTCGTCGTCTGCGACGCGAAGCGGACAGACCTCGGCGCGCGCAGCCTCGAGATCGATCGCCGCGAGGGCCTCTCCTGCGAGGCGGTACGCGACCGGTGGCTCGTCCTCGTCGTCGCTCGGCGGCAGCTCACCCACGTCGCCGCGTCCCACGTCGAAGCGGGGCGCACCACCCGCGCCTCGCACCACGCCACCCACGAGACGGCCGCGCTGCACGATGGGCACGAGGTACACGCCGTCCCACGCGTTCGCGCAGTCGGAGCTGCCTTCTTCGTGGTCGCTGATCGAGAGACGGTGCGCGCTCGTGATGCGCCCTCGCGTGAGTGAGATCGCGACGAAGCCACGCGTCGAGCCGAATTCCGCGGGGGTCTCGAGCACGAGCGCGACTCCGTCGGCGCACACGATCTGCCCCGTGCCGTAGGCAGGCACTTCGATCTCGCGTGTCCCATCGGTGAGCGCGAGCGTCGCAGCGTTCTGCGCCCGACCGCGCGCGCTCACCGCCGCTGCCGCGGCATCCGCGTCTCGTTCGGCCTCGGCGTCCATGAGATCCCACGCGGACACTCGCTCTGCCGAGAGACACGCGAGGCGGGCCTCGAGCGTCGTCTCGCTGCACGTCGAGCCAGCCTCGGCGGGCACACGGACCCGAACGCGGAGGCCACACGCGTCGTCTGTGAGCAGCGCGCCCCGGCTCGTCATCGGCGCGCGCGTCAGCGCGGTCTCCGTGAAGTCCCAGCCCGATCGCGGCCCGTTCGGGTCGCTCGACGACATCGCGCTCAGTGCCGCGTAGCTGCCGAGCGCCATGCACGGATGGCTGGGATCGGTGGGGCAGTAGGTCATGTAGCGCGCGGCTGTCACCTCTTGACCCGGCAGGACCACGTCGGGGATCGGCGGGGCGCTCGACGCGCTCTCTGCTTCGCCCCAGCCGGGCGTGAAGGCCGTGCCGTTCCACGTTCCCGTCGCGAGCTCCCACTCGCCGACCACCAACACGAGCCGCGCGCCCGTCGCCAGCGCTCGCGTCGCGCGACACACCGTCAGCTGCTCGGCGTTCGGATCGTCGATCGTGATCGAGTCGGCGCGCACCGTGACCATGCCGTCCGCGACGAGGACCGCGCCCGTCGGCGCGTCGCTGCGGGCCACGCCGTAGTCGCATGTGGCGATCCACGACGGCTCGTCGGTGCTCGCCTCGCTCGGGGCTTCGTCGTCGGAGGCTTCCGTCGTCACCGGGTCGGCGCCGTCGACCGGCGAGCTCGATGCGTTCGACGCGCCCATCGTCGACGTCGTTCCGCCGCAGCCGACGAGCATCACCGCGAGGAGGTACGTGCGTGACCAGCTCATGCCGGCATCCTCGCCCCGCGCGGTCGAGGATCACCAGCGCGCTGTTGGCTGGTAGGGTGCCCGCGAGAGGTGGGCCCATGGCGCGAAGGTTCGAGTTCGAAGAAGGCGGTTCGAGCAAGTTCTGGGAGGTCTCGGTCGACGGGACCGACATGACCGTGACGTACGGCCGCATCGGCACGACGGGACAGACCAAGACCAAGTCGTTCGCCACGAACGAGGCCGCCCAGAAGGAAGCCGACAAGCTCGTCCTCGAGAAGACGAAGAAGGGCTACGCCGAGGTCGGCGGTGACGCGACGGCGAAGGCTTCTGCACCTGCTGCGAAGGCTTCTGCGCCTGCTGCGAAGGCTTCTGCGCCTGCTGCGAAGGCTTCTGCGCCTGCTGCGAAGGCTTCTGCGCCTGCTGCGAAGGCTTCCGAACCCGCTGTGGAGGCTTCTTCGCCCGTCGAGCGGGACGGTGCCGCGTCCGAGGAGGTCGCGACATCGCCCGCGAGCGGCGAGCGTACGGGGCCTTCGACGACGATCGACGGCGAGACCGTGTGGTTCGTGGTGCCATCGTTCGCCGCCGAAGAGGCGGAGGCGCCGCTCGATCGTCCCCTCGCGAAGAAGCGCGCGCAGCCCTTCGAGAAGGTGTGGGACGGGCTCTTCGAGAAGAACGCGCAGTGGTCTGCGACGAACCCGAACCACTACCGCTGGCAGTACGATCACCCGAGCGCGACGCCCGAGATGAGGGCGCTCGGTGCGCGCGTGAAGGCACGGCTCGACGCGAAGAAGCAGGGGGATGGCTTCGAAGTCGACCTCGAAGCCGCGACCCTCGCGCTGCTCGGCTTTCAGTCCTACCAGGCCGAAGATCGACCCAGCCGCGCGCTGTGGCACTGGACCGATCGCGTCGGTCCCGTCGAGGCGATCCGCACGTACCTGCGCGCCAAGCAGCTGCAGCCCTACACCTCGGCCGAGGCGAAGTGGCCCCGGCCGCTCTACTTCGTCGACAAGCCGACGGATCGCTACCCGCTCCAGCACCATGAGCTCTCGGCGCTGCGCGAGCTCGCACGCGCGTTCGGTGCCGACGTCGTGCGCGAGGGCCTCGCGTCGCAGGGCAAGCCGCAGACGCCGTACGAGCGCTCGTCGATGGCGTGGCTCTTCGACGACGGCTCCGAGGCCGCCGACATCATCGCGATGCCGGACGCGCAGGCGCACCAGTACCGCGTCGTCACGCTCCTTCTGCCTCTCCTCGACGACCTCGAGCTCGTCGCGAAGGTCCTACCGGGCCTCTCCCAAGACGGTCCCGATGGCGGTGCCCTCGTCCGCGCGGCGATGCGCCTCGGCCTGTCGTTCGCACCGCTCGCGTTCGCGCGCGCGGCGATGGACACGCACTCACCGCGTCGTTGGGTGCCGGTGCTCGCTTGCTATCCGTCGATCCACGCGGCGCGGCTGCTCGTGCCGATGCTCGAGAACAAGACGAACCGCAAGGTGGTGAGCGACGCGCTCGCCACGATGCCCGCAGAGGCGACGCGCGCTCTCACGGAGGCGCTGAAGAAGAAGCCGAAGTACCGCGACGCGATCGAGTCGTTGCTCTCGACGTACGCGGCAGGCGCGAAGGCGAGCTCGGGCGAGGTCGAGGACCTGGGCGAGGAGGCGCCGAGCGACGCGCTGCCGCCCGTGCTGCGCACCCCGCCGTGGCGCGCAAAGAAGAAGGCGGCGAAGGAGACGGTGATCGAGGGGCTCGTGGCGCGCGAGGTGCCGCACGCGATCGACCTCTCGTCCGTCGAGCCGCGCAAGCTCGCGACCTACCGACAGCGCCTCGCCTACTACGATCGGTACTCGGCGAAGACCATCCGCGATGGCCTCGCGAGCGGCGCCTACACCGACGCGTCGAACACGCTCGGCCTCTCGCTCGAGGATCTGAAGGCGCTCCACGCCGAGGGTCTCATGGCGAAGATCACGAGCAAGTGGTGGCAGGCGGACAGCTACACGCCCGGCCTCACGTCTATCCTCGACCGACACGGCGTCGAGGCGCTCGAGCCGATCCTCGCGATGGCGCCCAACCTCAAGGTCAACCTCCAAGCAGAGCTCGAGTACGCGGGCGCCAGCGCGATCGCGCCGCTCGCCGTGGGCTGGCTCGGGAGCAAGGCAGCGCGAGGGTCGGCGTACGCGTGGGTGCGTCGCTTCCCGCGGCACGCGGCGGCCGGCCTGATCCCGATCGTGCTCGGCAAGTCGGGCACCGATCGCGATCGCGCGTCGTTGTTGGTCGCTGCCCTCGCGCACGCGGGGCAGCGCGACGTGGCGCTCGAAGAAGCGGCGCACCACGGCGAAGAGGTCAGGGCCGCCTTCCAGGCGCTGCTCGATCGCGATCCCCTCGATCTCGTGCCGAGCAAGATCGCGAAGCTGCCCGACAACCTCGAGAACGTCACGCGCCCCAAGCTGAAAGACGGGCGCGTGATCACGCGGGACGCGACCACGGTGCTCTGCGAGATGCTCACGTTCTCGCCGATCGATCCGCCGTACACCGGCATCGACCACGTGAAGGCAGCGTGCGATGGGCGCTCGCTCGACGCGTTCGTCGAGTCGCTCGTGCGCACGTGGGTCGCCAACGGCATGGTGCCGGCTCACGAGTGGATGGTCCGCGCAGTCGCGATCCTGGGGAGCGACCGGTCCGCGCGCTTCCTCTTCGATCGCGGCCGCGCGTGGGCGCTCGACAACGCCAAGCAGCGCGCGCTCCTGTCGCTCGACGTGCTCGGCGCGATGGGCACGGACCTCGCGCTCTCGTTGGTCGGTCGCGTCTCGCGCAGCGGTGCGCGGCAGTACATGAAGGATCGGGCGGTCGAGGTGCTCGCGGAGATCGCCGACGCGCGCGGCCTCTCCCCCGAAGAGCTCGAGGATCGCACCGCACCCGACCTCGGCCTCGACGAGAGCGGCTCGATGCATTTCGACTTCGGACCGCGCGCGTTCCGCGCCGGCTTCGACGAGCACCTGCGTCCGTTCGTGCAATCGGCCGACGGCAGCGAGCGCCTCGAGAGCTTCCCGCGCGCGCAGAAGACCGACGATGCGGCGAAGGCCAAGCTCGCGAGCGAGGCGTGGAAGGAGCTCAAGAGCGAGGCCGAGAAGGTCAGCAAGGACCAGATCGCGCGCCTCGAGCGCTTGATGGCGGACGAGCGACGCGTCGCGAGTGACGTGTTCGTCGACGCCTTCGTGAAGCACCCGCTCGTCGGTCACCTCGCCAAGCGCCTCGTCTGGGGCGCGTTCGACACGAAGGGCGCGCTGCTCGGTACGTTCCGCGTCGCCGAGGATCGAACACTCGCGACCGTCGACGACGATCTCTTCGAGCTGCCCGAGGGCGCACGCGTGGGGCTCGTCCATCCCTACACGCTGCGCGACACGCCGAACCTCGTCGCGCGCTGGGGACAGCAGCTCGCTGACTACGCGATCGCGCAGCCCTTCGGTCAGCTCACGCGCGCCGTCGTCGAGCTCGAGCCGCAGGATCTGGCCAGCCGCTACGCGAACGCGAAGTCGATGTCGGGCCTGTTGTTCGGCCTGCGCACGTTCGGATGGCGCGCGCTCGTGCAGGAGTACGGCGACATCGAGGGCTACGAGCGCACCGTGGGCAGCTCGCGCGTGGTGCTCGGCATGAACCCGTGGCTCAGGCAGGGCGAGAGCAAGGAGCACACGATCACCGTGCACGTCTACACGACGTCGGGCTCGTCACCGCCCACGCCCGTGCAGATGTCCGAGCTGGTGTTCCAGCTCGATGGCGTCGTGCTCCGCTGAGCCTCCTTCAGAGCTTGGACGTCACGCTCTCGGGCAGACGGACGAGCTTCTTGTCCGCGCCGACGCAGACCATCTGCACGACGCCTTGGACGAGGAGCTCGTCTCTCTGTGTGGCGCTGTCGCGTCGGTAGACATCCTGCTGGAACACGACCCGGTACTCGCTCTCGAGCCTCGGTGTCGATCGGATCTCGATGGTGTCGCCGAACACAGCGCCCTGCTTGAACGTCATCTCGCACTTGTAGACCACGAAGCCCTTGCCCTCTTCGTTCAAGAGCCGCACGAGCTCGTGCGTGCCGAGCAGGTGCTCGCGCGCGCGCTCGAAGTACTTGAGGTAGTTCGCGTGGTAGACGAGGCCCGAGTGGTCGGTGTCCTCGTAGTAGATCTGCACGCTGTGCGAGTGGGTCGTCACGGGCGCGACCTTAGCGCGCGCCTCGCGAGGCGAGCAGCATCTTCACCACGCCACGCTCGTCGGCGAGCTCTTCGAACGCGAAGTCCGGGAGCTCCTCGCGCGCGAAGCTCTTCGGGAGCTTGAGGCGCACCGCGCCGCGGTGGTGCGCGAGCACGCGTCGGAGATCGAGCCCGAGGTCCTCGATCGCGGTGCGCGTCCTGTCGTAGTCGCGACCGCCCCACGGCGGGTCGATCACGACTGCATCGAAGCGCTCTCTCGCGATCACGTCGAGCACGTCGGCGACGACGAAGGCGATGCGATCGTTCACGCGGTAGAGGCGCGCGTTGTGTCGTGCCATCTCGACGCGCTCGGCGCTCACGTCGATCGCGACGACCTCGCGCACGGTCGCGTTTCGTGCGAGCGCGATCGCGATCGCGCCGATGCCGCACGTCGCGTCGAGCACACGGCCCGAGAGCCCCGCGGCGACGCGCAGCGCGAGCGCCTCGGGCGTCGCCGAGTAGAGGCCCTCGTCGTCGTAGCGGATCCCCTCGAAGAAGCGGCTGAAGAGGCGCTGTCGACGCACGCGCTGCGGCTCCGGATCTCGGAACGGTGCACGACGCTCTCGAGGTCGCTGACGCATCAGCCGTGCGAGCACACGCTCGGTCGCCATCGCTGTCGCGCGATCCCGCAGCGTGCCGGGCCTCGCTCGTACGAGCTCGCGCACGGACACGTGCATTCGCGCCAGATCACGCGCGAGCTCGATCGCGTCGTCCTCGGCGGCTGCGCGCTCGGTCTCGGTGAACAGCTCCTCGGCCGCGCGGTCGAGCTCGGGCAAGCCGTCGAGGCGCGCGCGTCGCAGGCTGAGCGACACCTCGCGTCCGCTCTCGTCATCGATCGCCAAGAAAGCGGGATCGAGGCCGCCGAGATCGGGGCCTCGCACGAACGAAGCGCGCTCGATCGATGCGAGCCAGCGATCGAGCGGTCCACGCGGGAGCTCGAGGTGCCTCAACGCGCGCACCACGTCGACGTTGCCCCCACGATCGCGCGCAGGCGCGGCGTGCTCGAGCAGTCGCTCGATCGTGTCTTCGGTCGTCTCGTGTGCGTGATCGATCGCCTCGAGGGCAGAGCCACGCCGTCCGAGTCGGACCCGGGGGACGACCCACCACTCGCCGAGGGCATTCGCGTTGCGCGGCGCTAAGGGATGATCGTGCAGCCGCACAGCAGCGTCGGCTTCGTCTCTGGTCCGCGTCGCACCGAGCCCGATCGCCGTGATCGCCGCGCCGTCGAGGATGCCGTGGACGACGTGCTTGGTGCCCTCGTTCGTCGCGAGGATGGAGGCTTCGTGCACCTCGATCGATGGATCGATCGCGGGCCGCGTCACGAGCCGAAGAAGAAGCGGGCGAGGTCTTCCTCACGACGACGCGCGTCGTGCTCGCCCAGGTCCATCAGCTGCCGCGCGAAGTCACCGTCGAAGAGCAGGTAGCTCACGAGGTCCGCGTCGACGCCCTCGCCGATGTCGAGAAGTCGCAGCAGCTGCTTGCCGAGCGCGCGGCCGAAGCGCGCCTTGTTCGACTGCATGTGGTGCGCGGCGATGAGGCCGATGTCGTCGCTCGGCGCCACCGCCAGCGCGTGCAAGCGCTCGCGGCGCGGCCGACCCTCGGACTCGGCCTGCGCGTTCAGCTTGTCGACGAAGTCCGGCCCGTACACCGCGCAGCCGTCGTCGAGCATGCGGTTCACGCGCTCGATCTCGTAGAAGTCCGCGTTCACGTGGTCGAGGAGGAACGCGTTCATCATCTTGCCGATCAGGAACGCCACGCCGGGGAACACGCCGGCCTCGAAGGCGGGCTTGGGCGTGCCGACGGCGGAGGTGAGCGCGACGACGAGCACGCGCCGCGCGCCGAGGTGGATGGCAGGCGACATCGGCGTGTTGAGGCGGAGGCCTCCGTCCACGAAGAGATCGCCGTGCACGGGCACCGGCGGAAAGAGGATCGGGATCGCGGCGGAGGCGAGCACGTGCTGGGGCCCGATGCGATCGGCGCGCACCATCATCGAAGGCGGAAGGCGGGAGGGCAGCGCGACGTCGGGCGCTCGGTCGACGAAGACCCACGGTCGACCCGTGGCCACGTGCGTCGCGCTGATGGTCAACGCGCGGAGGCGCGAGCGACGAAGGTTCCGCACGAGGTCGGACCAGCGCATGTTCGTCGAGACGAGCTTGATGAGCGGCGAGACGTCGAGGATGCCCGCGCCCTGACGTCCACCGAAGAGCACGCGTGGGAGCTTCGTGGCCTGCGTCACGCCGAAGCCGATCACGCGATCGAGCTCGAGCTCGCTCCACAGCTTCACGAGGCGCTCGATGCCTGCCATCGGCTCGTGCACGACGGACGCGAGGTAGGAGCCGTTGATCGCGCCCACGCTGGTGCCGGAGACGATGTCGATCGTCGGCACGCCGTGCCTTCGCGCGAACTCGCCGTAGAGGTAGCGGAGCACACCGGCCTCGTACGCGCCGCGCGCGCCGCCGCCCGAGAAGACCATCGCGGAGTGGCCCGCGTGGACCGAGGCCGGAGGGATCGAGGCCTGCGTCATCATGCGTTCGTCGCTCTCTCGTGGTGCGGGCTCACGTCGGCGCGCTCTCGAGGTCGCGTACGAGACGTGCGACGGGCGTGTCGAGGTAGCGGTTCTTGAGGGACTCGTCGCGCACGCGCACGAGGCGCGCATCGAGCACACCACGCGCCTTGCTGGCGGCGTCGCGGGCCCGATCGCGCTCGCCCGCGTCGAAGAGGGCCTGCGCGCTGTGGGCCAGGATGCGCTCGGCACGCTCGATCGAGCCGCGGGTGGTGACGTCTGCGATGACGCCCGTCGCGAGGCGGATCGCCTCCTCCTTGCGATCGAGGCGCGCCAGACAGCGCGACTGCACCGCGGCCGCGAGGAGCTCGTAGGCGAGGGTGGCGGCGGCGCGCGCGTGGGTGACGCCTTCCTTGGCCGTGCTCTCCGCGCGCGCGACGTCGCCGCGCGCGAAGTGCCACTCCGCGCGCACGATGCGCTCGTGCGCGAGGTCGTACGCGTCGTCGAGGCGCTCGGCGACCTTGCGTGCTTCGTCGAGCAGCTCGGCGGCGCGATCGAGGTCTCCCACCTGCTCGATCATCAGCTCCGCGAGGGCGGAGAGCGTGTCAGCGCGACCTCCGGCATCGTCGGCGCGATCGAAGACGTAGAGCGCGCGCTCCATGAACTCGCGGGCGCGCGCGGTGTCGCCGAGCTCGGCGTAGATCTGCCCCACGTTCGAGACCTTGCGGCCCACGTGGATCCGATCGCCGGCCTCGCGGTCGAGGACGACGGAGGCCCGGATGCACGCGATCGCGTCCTCGAACGCGCCCGTCGAGAGGAGCGCGACACCGAGCGAGTTGAGCGCGTGCGCCTGGTAGCCCTTGAGACCCAGACGACGGAAGATCGCGATGCTCTCGGCGGCCGACTCCGTCGCCTCGCTCACGTTGCCCGCCCGCCACTGGAGCGTGCCTCGGTTCGCGAGCGTGAGGCCGCGCGCGGCGAGGTGCTCGGGCTCGTTGCCTGCGCGGATGAGCGCTCGATCGAGGGCTTCGACCGCTCCGACCGTGTCACCCTGATCGCGGCGCAGGTGGCCGAGCAGCCGCAGCGCCTCGATCTCCGAGGCGCGATCACCGGCGGAGATCGCAGCGTCGAGCGCCTTGCGCAGCAGGGCGTCCACGCCGAGACCGCGACCGATGTCGAGGTCGTGGCGCGCGAGACGGTCGTAGGCGATCGCGAGCAGCTTCGGATCACGCGCGCGCTCAGCGATCGCTCGCATCTGCTCGAGCTCGACGCGTTGATCGCTCCGCATCGAGAGCACGCGCAGGATCTGCTCGCGCACCTCGTGGAGCTCGAAGCGCTCGTTCGATGTCTCGGGGAGCAGGGCGAGCGCTCGGGCGAAGAAGCGCAGCGCATCGCGGTTCGAGTACACCGATCGCGCGAGGAAGCCCGCCTCGCGGTACGCGCGCGCTGCGAGCACGCCTTCACCCGCGAGCTCGAAGTGTCGCGCGATGCGTGCGGGCGGTGGCTTGTTGGCCAGGCCCGAGAGGTACTGCGCGACGCGCTTGTGCAGGCGTCCACGATCCTCGGCGTCGATGCTCTCGTACGCGACCTGTCGAACGATGACCGAAGGGAACGCCAGGCTGCCGCCCGGTCGACGCACGACGAGCCCGCGCTCCTCGAGCACCTGGAGCGACTCGCTCGCGTCGAGCCCCATGAGCTGACCGACCTCGACGGGCGACACGCCTGCGCCGACGACCGCGAGCCAGCGCAGGGTCGTGCGCTCGCGATCCGCGAGCTCACCGATGCGCGCCGCGATCACGTCCTCGAGCGTCGAGGGGAGGGCGAACGCTGCGCCCGTGCGACGCACGATGCGGCGCTCGGGACCTTCCTCGAAGCGCAGCACGCCGCGCTCGAGCAGGGCGTCGAGCAGCTCCTTCAAGAAGAACGGGTTGCCGCCTGCGCGATGGATGATCGCCGTGTGCACGTCGGGCGGCACGTGCGCGCCACCGAGGTGCGCCTCGACGAGCGAGCGACGGTCGTCGTCGGTGAGCTCTTCGAGATCGATGCGCAGCAGGCCTCTCAGCACGGGATCGATGCGCGTGTCGGGGCGCGCGCAGACGATGACCAAGAGCGGCGCCTGGATCGGCTGGAGGAACAGCCGCGCGAGCAGCTCGGAGGTCGGACCGTCGGCGAACTGCACCGAGTCGATCCAGAGCACCGTGGGCGCCTTCTGCGCGACGCCGGTGAGGAAGTCGCGCACTGCCTGCAAGAGGCGCTGGCTCCGATCCCCCACGTCCGTGGCGCGCTTGTCCGGCGCGATGATCGCCTCGAAGGCCTCGATCGCGGCCTCGCGTCGGTCGGGCGACTTGATGACGCGTCGCACTTGCTCGCGCACGCGCTGCTTGGCCTGCTCCGGCGGCACGTCCTCGTCGATGCCCCACGCTTCACGCAGGAGATCGTTGAGCGCCGCGTACGGCACCTCCTGCATGCCGAAGGGGCAGTCCACCTGGATGAGCACGGGGTCGGGCCGGAAGCGGCTCATCGCCGCGGCGACGAGCGCTGTCTTGCCCACACCGATCTCGCCGGCGATCGCGAGGAAGATGCTCTTTCCTTGCGAGACGACCTCGGCGTAGCTCTCGACGAGCGCCTGGATCTCGCTCGCGCGACCGACGAGCCCGACCTGGCTCGCGAGCTGTGCGCTCTCCTTCGCGCGCTCCTCGCGCGTGCGTGCGCCCTTGAGGCGATACGCGCGCAGCGTGCGAGCACCGTCGGTGCTGGGCACGCTGACCGAGCGCGTGCCGTCGTCCTCGAACGAGAAGATGCGCCGCGCGAGGCGATAGACCTCGCCGCTCGCGAGCACCTCGCTCGGGCCCGCGGCCGCCCCCAGCTCCTTGGCGACGTCGAAGACGTTGCCGATCGGCTCGAAGCGCGCGCGCGCGTTGCCTTGTCGGATCGTCGCGACCAAGCCGCGCGAGACGCCCATCGCCGCCGTGAGCGGTGCGATCGCATCGGCGCTCAGGCCCTCGAGCGCGTCGAGCACGTCGAGCGCGAGGCGTGAGGCGTGGAGCGGATCGTCGGCTGACGCGCGACCGATGCCGAGGACGAAGCGGAACGCGAGCTTCTCGGGCCCCTCGGGCCACTCCATCACGGCGTCGTACTTGAACGCGATGTCCTCGAGCACGCGCATCGCTTGGCTCGCCGCTGCGACACCGGTGCGCTCGCCCGCGCCCTCGGTGCCCACACCGAGATCGCGGAGCTTGCCCACCACGACCACGACGTTGCGTCGCTCACGCAGCTCGCGACCTCCCGGCGGTGGAAGGCCGCTCGCGTGCGAGAGCATCGTCGCCTGCGCGCCGAGCTCGCCCGGCGCGCGTGCGGCAGCAGCCTCCGCCTGCGTGACCTCGCGCGGTGCGACGTCCGCGAGGAACGCCTCGATCTGCGCCGCGTCGTGCAGCTCTTCTTGCGAGTGCAGCCAGCGCGAGAGCGCGCCCGCGAGCGAGCGACACGTCTGGTAACGCTCCTCGCGATCGACGGCCATCGCCTTCGTCGCGATCGCGTCGAGCTCCTCGGGCACGTAGGGGTCGACCGCGCGCGACTGCGTCGTGCGTCCATCACGCACCTGCTCGAGGATCTCCATGCCCTGGAGGCCCGGGTACATGATCCGGTTCATCAACAGCTCGGCGAACAGCACACCGAGCGAGTACACGTCGCTCCGCCGATCGACGCGCTGACCGCGCGCTTGCTCGGGCGACATGTAGCTGAACTTGCCTTTGATGACGCCGGTCTCCTCCGAGATCATGCGTGCGCGCGCGATGCCGAAGTCCGCGACCTTCACCGCGCCGTCGTAGGAGACGAGCACGTTCTGCGGCGAGACGTCGCGGTGGACGATCTCCATCGCGATGCCAGCCTCGTCCTTGCGGTTGTGCGCGTAGTCGAGGCCCTTCGCGATCTCCATCACGAGCAGCGCCGCGACGGCGTAGGGCATGCGTCGACCGCGGCGTCGCGCGGCCGAGAGCACGCGACCGAGGTCGAGGCCGTCGACGAACTCCATCGCGAGGAGGAACTCCTCCTTCACCTGCTCGAACGCATACACCTGAACGATGTTCGGGTGGTTGAGCCGCATCGCGAGCTTGGCCTCGTCGACGAACATCGACACGAACTTCGGGCTGCGCGCGAAGGTCGGGAGGATCCGCTTCACGACGAGCAGCTTCTCGATCGACTCCGCGCCCGTGTACTTGGCGAGGAACACCTCGGCCATGCCGCCCGCGCCCAGGCGGCGCACGACGCGGTAGCGACCGAGTGTGTTCGGCGGCGGGGTGTTCGAGGCGCTCACGAGAGGGCCGCGATGCTACCCGAGCGCGTGACGTCCGCGCGACATCGATCGCGCGCGATCGCGCTCGAACGCCACCGATTCGGAACGATCGTCACCGTCCGCCGCGCGCGGCCCTCACCATTCGATCGTCAGGGGATCGGCAACGCGCAGCCGTAGCTTCCGCCCGTTCGCCACGCGCTCTCGCAGGGCGTGAGCGTGTCGACGGGCGTGAAGCTGCCTCCGGGGAAGTCGAGCGTGCCGACGGACCACACCTCGTGGACGTTCATCGCGCGCTCACCTCGCCACACCGTTGCACCGCCGAGCGTGATCGAGACCTCGCTCGTGTCGGCGGTGCCACTGCCCCAGTACTCGACCATCACGTGGTAGCGGCCCGCGGGCGCGCGCGTGAGGTAGATGTTCTCGGGCCCGTACGTGGTCGTGTTGTCGACGTCCTTGCGTGGATCGTCGGTCGCGTCGCCGAGTGTGCCCCAGTCGGGAGAGATCGACATGCAGGTGAACCACGTGCAGTCGTTCGTCGCGTCGTTGATGTGGAAGCCGTCCCGCACGAGGTGAAGCTCCATGTCGTACGCGGTCGCGCCCCACGCGAGCGTCACTTGCACGTCACGACCGTCGCACGCGGGGCCCGTGATCTCTCGCGTCGCGATCGATCGCCCGGCCGCCGATTCGCAGACGAGCTGCAGCGTGTTGGTGCCGCAGAAGAGCGGCAGCGTGATGCCGAACGTGCCGAACTCGTCGGGCAGGAACGAGCCGCTCGTGCTCCCACAGCCAGAGGACTCGAGGTACCAGCGACACTCGATCGCGACGTTCGACGTCGTGCCCGTGATGCGCGCGGTCGTGCCCGTCGCGCTCGCGCCGACGTCGACGAACGCGGCGCACTCGCTGCAGCTCGCGGGCTCGGTGCGCATGCTGCCGGGCGTCTCGGACGGATAGGGCAGCGGGGCGGTCGTTCCGCCACACGTCATCGCAGCGGCGTCGGGCGGTGCGTCGTCGGCGTAGGCGTCGATGCGCGTGAGGTAGACGTCGACACCTTCGACGTTCGCGTCGATCGTGACACCGGTGTCGACTGGGCTCGCATCGGATCCGCGGCCCGCATCGATGCGCGCGCGGTTCTCTTCACACGCACAGCCAGTCGCGAGCAGCGTCGATGCGTTCGTCGACGCAATCAGCAGAGCGAGGCTCGGGCGCATCGACGCATCATGCCTCGATGGATCGCGCTCACGCGACGAAGTTCTTCCACTTGCGTAGGTAGCCCACGAAGCTCTCGGAGACGCCCTGCGACATCAGGTGCTCGGGCGTCAGCGGCGATCTCGCGATCTCGAGACCCTCGGCCACACGCTTGGGCCAGTCGTGGTTCGCGATCGCCGCGCGACCGAGCGCGACGGCGTCGGCACCGTGCGTGAGCTGCTGCTCGGCGTCCTCGCGCGTCCAGATCCCACCCGCCGCCACGATCGCCACGTCCTTGCCGACGGCATCGCGGAACAGCGGTGTCGCGTGCGTGTCGGGTCGCTTCTTCGTCACCTGGCTCGAGCGCCAGAGAGAGAGGTGCAGCACCTCCATTCCGTCGTCCTTGAGCCAGCGCGACAGCTCGATCGTCTCGTCGAGGTCGATGCCCTTGGCCTGGCCGAAGTCCTCGGGCGAGAGACGAATCGCGAGCACGAGCGACGGGGCCGCGGCCTTCACCGCGCGCGTCACCTCGCGGATCAAGCGGCACCGGTTCGGGAGCGAGCCGCCCCAGCGATCGGTGCGCTGGTTGTAGACCGTGCTCTGGAACTGCGAGAGCACGTACCCGTGCGCGCCGTGGAGCTCGATCGCGTCGAAGCCCGCCAACGCACAGCGCTTGGCCGCGCGCGCGAAGTCCGCGATGAGGCGTGCGATGTCGTCCTCGCTCATCGCACGAGGCGTCGCGTTGCCGCTCTCCTCGTACGCGCTCGCGCTCATCGTCGGCATGCCGCTGACGCTCTCGTCGGCACGGAGGCCGCCGTGGAAGAGCTGCACGCTCGCGAGCGCGCCGCCCGCGCGGATGCGGGCCGCTAGCTTCGTGAGGCCGGGGATCATCGCGTCGTCGTGCACGCCGAGCTCGCCGGGCCACGCCTTGCCGTCCTGCGACACGTGCGCGGCGCAGCTCTCGACGAGGCCGAAGCCGCCATCGCTGCGCATCCCGAGGAACGTCTCCTCGATCTCGGAGCACGTGCCGTCGGGATGGCTCTGCATGTTGGTGAGCGGCGCGAGCCACACGCGGTTGCGAGACACCACACCGGGGCGGAGCGTGAGCGGGCTGAGGAGCGTCATGGGCGGCCGAGTCTAGGGCGGCAGCGACGGTGCGATGCAGTCGTTCGAGGGGGGCTTGATCGCGCCGGCACAATGTGAGAAGTCGAACGTCTCACTTTGGCTGGCCGCCTTCCAACGACTCCCGCAGAAACGAGCCCGACATGCATCCGATCCGACGCTCCCCTCTGTCCGCGGCGCAGGCACCGCGCCTCGCAGCTTCGTGTCTCCTTCTCGGTCTCGCCGCGTGCGGCGACGGAACGACGGACGTGCCCGACGCACGCTCGAGCGACGTCGACGCGTTCGTCGCCCCCGGAACCGATGCGTTCGTGCTCGAGGGTGTCGATGCAGGTCTGCCGACCGTGGACGCGTTCGTCGTCGGGGCGGATGCACCCTCGTCGATGGCCGGCGATCCGTCGACCCTGGGGCCGTACACGGTGACGGAGTCGACGGCGATGGTGATGGCCGATCGACGGACCACGCCCGTCACCGCGTACGTTCCCATGCTGCCTTCGGGCACCACGGCGCCGCTCGTGCTGTTCTTGCCCGGCTTCCAGCTCGACACGAGCCAGTACGCGGGCACCCTGCGTCACCTCGCCTCGCACGGGTTCGTCGTCGTGGGCGCCAACCCTGCGGGGAGCTTGTTCAGCGTGAACCACGTGAACATGGCCGCCGATGGTCGCGCAGTGATCGGGTGGGCGACGTCCATGGCGCCGTTCGCGTCGAGCGTCGATGCCACGCGCATCGGCGTCGCGGGCCACAGCCTCGGCGGAAAGCTCTCGACGCTGATCACGATGGACGACGATCGCATCGACGCGCTCTACGCGATCGATCCCGTCGACGGAGATCCGAGCCCGCTCGGAGGTGGCTCGCCCGATCGCCCCGACCTCGTTCCGTCGCGCGGCCGCGAGATCACGGTGCCCGCGGGCTTCCTCGGCGAGACCACCAACGGCATGGCCGGCGGCGGCTTCGGATCGATGGCGTGCGCGCCCTCCGAGCAGAACTTCACGCAGTTCTATGCGGCCGCCGCGGCAGCACCGTGGGCGGCGCAGTGGGACGTGACGGGCGCCGATCACATGGACTTCCTCGACGATCCGGACTGCGGCTTCACGTGCAGCGTCTGCCCGGACGGACCCGCCGACGACGGCGCCGTGCTCCGCACGAACCGCACGCTGCTCACGGCGTTCTTCCGCCGTCACCTCGCGAGCGATGCGAGCATGGACGCGACGCTCACCGGCGCCTCGGTGCCGACGGGCGTGACGACGATGCACCGACCCTGATCAGTCCGAGCGACGGCATGACGCGACCTCGAAACAGAAAGCCCGACGCTCCGCGGGCGAGCGACACCCACGTCGTGAAGATGTCGGTGCTCGCGCGTCTGAGCGGCGTGCCCGCCGCGACGATCAAGCACTATCTCCACGAAGGCTTGCTCCCCGAGCCCGAGCGCACGAGCCGCAACATGGCGTACTACGACGTCGCGCTCGTGCCGCGCATCCAGCGGATCAAGGAGATCCAGCGCACACGCTTCCTGCCGCTCAAGGTGATCAGGGAGGTCTTGGACGAGGCCGCGCTGCCTTCGCCCGAAGAGACCGTGAGCGCTGCGATCGCGCGCACGATGGCGAGCGTCGCGCCACGTGAGCGACGCACGAAAGAGGAGCTGCTCGCGTCGGGCATGCCGAAGCAGCAGCTCGCGTGGCTCGAGGGCGCGCGCCTCGTCGCGCCGATCGCAGGCGTGAGCCCCGAGAGCTACGCGGGCGACGACCTCGAGCTCCTGCGCGTGCTCGGAGCGTCGCGCAAGGCCGGCATCACGCCGGACATGCTGCCGGTGACGATCCTCGGCGAGTACGTGCAGGCCCTCTCGACGCTGGTGCGTGTCGAGCTCCGCATGTTCCGCGAGGGCGTGATGCCGCGCGCCGATGGAAACCTCGGCGAGCTCACCGAGGCAGCGACGCTCTTGAGCGAGAAGCTGATCGTGCTGCTGCGTCGCAAGATGCTGTTGCCCATCCTCGAGGACGTCGTCAAGACCGACGCACCGACGACCGCCGCCAAGAAACCGAGACGCACGACGAGACGGCCCAAGACTGGAAGGTCGAGCTCGCCCGGGAGGTCGCGCCGTACTTCCGACTGACCGCAGCGCGAGCGCGCGTCGTCGAAGACGAAGTGCTCACGGCCGTGCGTCGTTGGCCCGAGGCCGCGAAGAAGCTCGGCCTCTCGCGTGCGGCACAGCTGACGATGGCCAGAGCATTCCGATTGGCAGAGACATGACGGACGTTCCGGACACGCGGGAGAGCTACGCGATGCTGGTCGAGCGGATGCTCGGCGCAGAAGCTCACGTGGTGGGTGCGTTGCGAGCGGCTCTCGGCGATGAGTCGAAGCGATGGGTCGAGATCGGCGGGAACATCTTCCACGTGGAGATCTTCCGCGATGCGGACGCGGTGGTCGTCGATGATTCCCTCGCACACCCCGGCGAGGGGCGTGCGGTGCTGGGCATCGAGCGCTTCTTGGCGTTGGTGGCGAGCCACGAGGCCACGGGACGAGTCAGCGACCCGGGCGACACGCGGTTCGCGGATCGCGCGGGCTCGTTGCTGGGCGCGATCCACGCGCTGTCTCTCGATGCCGATGCGCAAGAAGCGCGACTTCGATGTCGCGGGACCAAGCCGTGCCTCGAAGAGCTCAGCCTCCCACTTCACGACGCGCTCTCGAGGGTCCGGACGCCGGGTCGGCACAACTTCGAGGCGTACGCACTCGACAAGGCGCGCACGCTCGATGCTCATCTCGCCGGGATCACGGGTGCAAACCACGCCGATCTCTGGACCATCGAGGCGCTGCATGCGCGCGAGGAATGGCAGCGAGCGCGGGCGCTCGCCGTGGAAGCGCTTGCGCCGTGGTTCGGACACCCCGCGCACACGACGATGGAGCGTTGGCGCGCCCTCGTGGAAGAGGGAGTCCGCTTCGCCATGCGGCCTCGCGTCACGTTCGAGGCGCTCGGCGGCCGAGACGCGGTACTTGCCGAGGCCACCAAGTGCTGGGACGAGGCGATCTCGCTCGTGGTCCGAGCGCTGGAGCATCGTGAGAGTCCGACCTCCGCGGAGGTGCGAGTGCGTGATGCAGAGGACGTCGAGGCGCTCACGCAGGCGATGCTCCCGCTCAGTCACGAGCTCAGGCGGCTCGGAGGCGTGGATGGCGAGCTCGACGACCTCGGATGGAGGGATCACCTCGGTTCGCTGATTGGCGCCCGCTATGGGTTCTTGGGCGACCTGGGACGCGAGCTTCGCGGATCGGCGTCCAAGCCACCTCCGGAGCGATGGCAGCGCGTGGCAGCTGTGCTCCCGATGAACGTGCGCGACTGCCTCGACTCCGACGTGCACGCTCTCGCCGAGCTTGCGCTGCTGGAGTGGATCGCCGCGCGCGCGAGCATCAGCTACGGGGACGAGCCGTGGCACCTGGCCCGCGCAGCCGAGCAGATGCGAGCGGTGTATGCAGAAGGCTGCATTCCCTTCGGCTGGAACGGGGTGTACCCCGAGGGCTCGTTTCGCCGAGCGGCCCTCGAATTCGGCGTCGAGGTGGAGCGCGCGACGTGACGTGACGACAGGGCGTCGTGGTCAGACCACTTTGGCGCGCTCGAGCATCGCGTGGAGGAGCACGTTGCAGCCGGCGGTGATGTGCTCGGGCTTGGCGTCTTCGATCTCGTTGTGTGAGATGCCGTCCTTGCAGGGGATGAAGATCATCCCGCTCGGCGCGAGCCTCGCCATGTAGACGGCGTCGTGCCCCGCGCCCGAGACGGCGGGCATGTTCGAGTAGCCGAGCGCCTTCGCAGCCTTGCCGACGGCCTCCACACACTCGGCGTGGAACGGCTGCGCGGGGTAGTTCGAGACCTGCTCGATCGTGATCGGGAGCCCACTCTCCTCGCTCGTCTTCGCGATGAACGCACGGATCTCGGCGTCCATCTGATCGCAGAGCGCGTCGCTCGCGTTGCGCAGATCGATCGAGAACTTCACGCGACCGGGGATCACGTTCCGGCTGTTCGGGTGGACGTTCACCATGCCCACGGTGCCGCGCCCGTGTGGCGCGTGCCTCAGCGCGATCGCCACGACCTCCTGCATGATGCGCGTCGCGACCTGCAGCGCGTCCTTGCGCAGGGCCATCGGCGTAGGGCCGGCGTGAGCCTCCATGCCGGTGACCACGCAGTCGTACCAGCGGATGCCGAGCACACCGGTGACCACACCGATCGTCACGCCGTGATCTTCGAGCACGGGCCCCTGCTCGATGTGCGTCTCGAAGTACGCGCCGATCGGATGCGCGCCGGGCTCCTCCGGGCCGACGTAGCCGATGCGCTCGAGCTCGTCCTTCACGCTCGCACCGCTCTGGTCCTTGGCGGCGTACGCGTGCTCGAGGGTGAACGCCTTCGCGAAGACGCCAGAGCCCATCATCACGGGCACGAAGCGAGAGCCCTCTTCGTTCGTCCAGAACGCGACCTCGATCGGCGCCTCGGTCTGGATGCCGCGATCGTTCAGCGTGCGGACGACCTCGATGCCCGCGAGCACGCCGTAGTTGCCGTCGAACTTTCCGCCCGTCGGCTGCGTGTCGATGTGGCTGCCCGTGACGATCGGCGGCAGCGAAGGGTTCTTTCCCTCGCGGCGCATGAAGCCATTGCCGATCTTGTCGATCGTGACGGTCATGCCGGCCTCGCGCGCCCATCCCGTGACGAGATCACGTCCGCGCTTGTCGAGATCGGTGAGGGCGAGGCGACACACGCCGCCCTTGTCCGTCGCGCCGATCTGCGCGAGCTCCATCAGGGAGGCCCAGAGCCTCTCGCCGTTCACCCGAAGCTCACCGATGCCGCTGTCTGCCATGAGAGACCTCCGCGCGGCGAGCCTACTCGATCAGGGTGCCGACGCGATCGACTCCGCGGCGATCGACGCGAGCGTCATGATCGGCAGCTGTGGGTTCACGCCGAGGTTGCCGGGGAACACGCTCGAGTCGGCGACGAAGAGACCGCGCAGCGCGTGGTGCTGGAAGTCGAGACCGACCACGGATCGCGCCGGGTCGCTGCCCAGGCGCGTCGTGCCGAAGAGGTGCGTCATCGACATCGCGTACGCGCGTGGTGAGAGCGGACCTTCCTGCTCGAAGCGCGCCATCGACTTCGGGTCGCGCACGATCGCGTGGAAGCCGGGCACTCCGGGATACACCTCCTCGGCGCCCGCCGCGAGGAAGAGCTCGCCCATCCGTCGCACGGCAGCGCGCGCCTTCTTCACGTCGCCCGGCGCGAGCGAATAGAGCACCTGTGCGCGATCGCCGAGTAGGCGCACGCTCCCTTCGCCTTCGGCGCGCAGCGCCGTGCCCCACACGGCGAAACGATCGAGCGAGGCGAGTCTCTCCGCGAGCTCGGTGCCGTAGCCGGGGACGCGGCTCGCGAGGATCGAGACATCGAAACCGAGCGCCTCGACCTTGAGGCCCTCACCGCGGAGGCCGGTCACCTCGTGGCCTTGCGTGGCGCCGCGGTGGTTCGAGACGCGCTCGCCAAAGCGCGCAGTGACCGACACGCCCGGATGCGCCGTGAGGTGTCGACCGACCGGGCCGTGCGTGATGCCGCTCTTCATCAGCAGCGTCGGCGTGCCGATCGCGCTCGCGGCGAGCACGACCTTCTTCGCGATCACGTCGAAGCGCGCTCCTCCGGCGCTCGTGCCTGCGACGCCGATCGCGCGCGCGCCGTCGTGGAGCACGCGATCGACGCGCATGCCCGCGAGGATGCGTGCGCCGTCGTCCTTCGCATCGACGAGGAGGTTGCGATCGACCGAGAGCTTGGCGCCGTGCGGACAGCCCTGGAGACATCGCCCGCTGCCGCGACATCCCTCGACGTTGCGCTCGATCGGACGGCTCGCGATCGAGAGCGCCTTCGCGCCCTTCGCGAGCAGGAGGTTCTTGGGCCCCGCGATCGCATCGTCGGTGGGCGTGACACCGAGACGCGTGAAGAGCGCCTCCTCGTGTGTGCGGATTCGGCCGAGCTCGAGCACGGGCGCGAGGCTCGGGTCCGACGCGATCCAGCGCGCGAGCGTCTCTTCGCTGAAGCGCCAGCTGATCGCGCCGTTCACCACGCTCGTTCCGCCCACGGCCACGCCCTGGAGGAACGGCATCGGGCTCGTGCCGAGCGCCATCGAGGTGCCCATCTCGCGGTAGAGACGCGCCATCGACTGCAGGCCCGAGGCGACGAAGCTCGACGGTCTCGCCTCGTGGCCCTCCTCGAGCACGATCACGTCGAGGCCTCGCCTCGCGAGGGATCGGGCGACGGTCGCTCCAGCGGGACCGCTGCCCACGATCACCACGTCGC
This sequence comes from Deltaproteobacteria bacterium, assembly GCA_017303575.1. Lineage (GTDB taxonomy): Bacteria > Myxococcota_A > Polyangia > Polyangiales > Sandaracinaceae > JAFLCL01. Next base: position 74,966 of record JAFLCL010000001.1, on the reverse strand, counting down.
AGTCGAACGAGCGCGGACGATCGAGCGTGCGCCCGTCGAGGTGGACCAGCGCGCTCGCGGCCTCGTGCGCGTCGTCGCGTGGGTCGGGGTGCGGAGCATCGACGTCTGCGCCCACGCGTCGACGCACCTCCGGATCCTCGAAGTAGGCGAAGGTCGCGAGGATCTTCAGCGTCGAGAGGATCTGCCGCACGAGATAGCGAGGGTCCGCGCTCATGGTGTCGATCGCGCGCACCCGCGCGTCGCGATCGAGGGCGTGGAACGGCCGCCCGTGCGTCGGCAGCGTCGCGAGCGTCGCGGCCGTCACCATGCCGCGCAGGCCCGGTGCGAACGGAGGACCTGGCGCGTGATCGATCGCGCGGTAGAAGCCTGCGTGATCGATCGACGCGAACGAAGGAAGGCCGTGTCGTTCGACGGGCCCGAGGATCGCGTCGAAGAGCGCCTCCGCCCACCGGCGCTCGCGCGGAGGTAGCGCGCTCACCGGCCCACCTCGGCCTTCACCACGTCGGGCACGTGATCGATCCGGTGATCGCGCTCGAGGGTGAAGTACGTCGGTGTCTCGAGGCACCGCCCGCCGAGCACGACGTAGCTGACGCCGAGGAGCGCGTCGTGATCGCCCGCGCTGAGCGCCACGAGCGGGTCTTTCACGAGCCGCTGCTGCGGCGGGTTCGGCGCGAGCGAATAGTCGATGACGAGCCCACGATCGAACCCGCGGGGCATCGGCACGCCGTCGCACGCGATCACACCGTACGGCCACTCGGTCACGGGCACGCCGTGCTTGCGCTTGGGACGGCTCGGCGCGTCGATGCCGTCTTGCTCGAGGCGCACGTTCCAGCCGAGGAGGCGCCCATCGGGGTGCCGCCAGAAGGTCTTCTGGAAGGTCTTCCACGTCGCGAGCTCGACGAGCCTCGGCAGGCCCAGGCTCGTGCCGCGGTAGGCGTAGCCCTCGATCGCGCTCGGATCGATGGCGTGACCTTCGACGATGTGACGCCGCAGCTCCGCGTGGCTGGCGGTGCGGAGAGACCGGGCGATCGCGATCGACATGCAGCGGCGAGCGTACGCGAGGCAGGCACCGTTCGGCGCGTCGCCACGCTACGCTGCGGGCGGCTCACGCGAGCCGAGGAGGAGCGCATGGTCGAACGACACATCGCGACGTGCACGCTGTGCGAAGCAGCGTGCGGCATCGTCGTCGAGACCGAAGCCGATCGTGTCGTGTCGATCCGCGGCGACGACGAGGATCCGGCCTCGCGTGGCTACCTCTGCCCCAAGGCCCACGCGATGGGCGAGCTCCATCACGATCCCGATCGACTTCGTACGCCGCTGATCCGAGACGGCTCGGGCTTTCGTGAGGCGAGCTGGGACGAGGCGCTCCGAATCGCGATCGAGGGCTTCGCGCGCATCCGTCGCGATCACGGCAAGGACGCGATGGCCGTGTATTACGGCAACCCGACGGCGCACAACCTCGGGCTCCTCACGCACGGCCTGCCGCTCACGCGCCTCCTCGGCACGAAGAACGTGTGCTCGGCGAGCTCCACCGATCAGGCGCCCCAGATGCTCGCCGCCGAGAAGATGTTCGGCCACGTCGGCATGGTCCCGATCCCCGACGTCGATCGAACCGACTACTTCCTGATCGTCGGGGCGAACCCGCTCGTGTCCAACGGCTCGCTCATGAACGCCCCCGACATGAAGCGGCGCATCCGCGCGATCCGCGAGCGAGGCGGCAAGGTCGTGGTGATCGATCCGCGACGCACCGAGACGGCCGAGGTCGCCGACGAGCACGTCTTCGTGAGGCCGGGCACCGACGCGTTCCTCGTGCTCGCGATGCTCCACGTGATCTTCGAGGAGCGGCTCGAACGAGTGGGTCGGCTGCGTGATCACGTCGCGGGGCTCGAGCGCTTGCGGGCGCTGTCGCGAGCGTTCGCGCCTTCGCGCGTCGCGGAGCGCACGGGCGTGTCGGCCGAGACGATCGCGAGGCTCGCGCGTGCGTTCTCCGCGGCGCGCACCTCGGTCGCGTACGGTCGCATCGGCACGTGCACACAAGAGCACGGCACGCTCGCGTCGTGGCTGCTCGTCGCGCTCAACGTGGTGTGCGGAAGGCTCGACGAGGTCGGCGGGGCCATGTTCGCGACCCCCGCTGTCGACCCGATGGAGGTGCTGCGGATCGTGGGCATGTCGAAGGGGTACGACCGCTGGCGGAGCCGTGTGCGCGGGCTGCCGGAGCTGATGGGTGAGATCCCCGTCGCGACGCTCGCCGACGAGATCGAGACGTCGGGCCCCGGACAGGTTCGCGCGCTGCTCACGTTCGCGGGCAATCCCGCGCTCTCTGCGCCCAACGGCCCACGCCTCGAGCGCGCGCTCGCGACGCTCGAGCACGTCGTGTGTGTCGATGCGTTCCTCAACGAGACGACGCGCCACGCCCACGTGATCTTGCCGCCGGTCTCGCCGCTCCAGCGCGCGCACTACGATCTCGCGCTGCACGTGTTCTCCGTACGCAACGCCGCGAAGTACGTGCCGCCGGTGTTCCCACGCGGGGAGAACGAGCGGCACGACTGGGAGATCATGGCCCACCTCACCGCGGGCCTCGTGGTGCCGCGCGGCCTTCGTCGCGCCAGCCTCGCCGCGCTCTTGCGCGGGCCCGACGCGGTGGTGGACGCAGGGCTTCGTGCGGGTCCGTATGGTCTCTCGCGCCGCGACGGTCCGCGCCTCTCCTTGAAGGTGCTGCGCGATCATCCGCACGGCTTCGATCTCGGGCCGCTCGAGCCGCGCCTCCCTTCGCGCCTCTACACACGTGATCGCAAGGTCGACCTCGCCCCCGAGCTCTTCGTGCGTGAGGCACGCGCGCTCGAGGCGCGTCTGAGCGAAGCGGCTCCATCGCTCGTGCTGATCGGCCGCCGACACCTGAGGAGCAACAACAGCTGGCTCCACAACGCCAGCAAGATGGTGAAGGGACCGCGACGCTGCACGTTGCTCGTGCACCCCGACGACGCGAGGACGCACGGGCTCCGCGACGGCTACGAGGCCGAGCTGCGCACGCGCGTCGGTCGCATCGTGGTGCCCGTCGAGATCTCGGACGAGGTGATGCGCGGCGTGGTGAGCCTGCCGCACGGGTGGGGGCACACGCGTGAAGGCACGCGCATGAGCGTCGCAAGCGAGCACGCGGGCGTGTCGGTGAACGACGTGACCGACGAGACGTTCCTCGATCGACTGAGCGGCAACGCGGGCTTCAGCGGCGTTCCGATCCTCTCGCTGCGATCCTGCCCCGAGGTGGACAGCGACGCGCGCGCTGCCGCATCCTCGATGGCATGACTGACTTCGATGCTCTCACGCTCCGGCGCGCGCGCGCCCTCCGCGCAGCGCGCGCCGCGACGCTCTCGGCTTCCATCGTCGGCCTCGCTGCCTGCGGCGGCGGGACCGACACCCCCGATGCGTTCACGGCGCCGAGCCCCGACGCCTTCGTCGCGGAGACGCCCGACGCGCCGATCGATGCCCCCGTGCCGCTCGAGATCGGACCAGGCCCCGACGTCGGTCTCGACGCGTTCGCCGCCGCCGATGCGCCTTCGACGGGCGAGGACGCGCCCAGCGCGGGCGAAGACGCGCCCACCATCGAGGACGCCTACACGTTCGCGGGCGATGGCGGCTGCGGCCCCGACTTCCCACCCACGAACCAGCCGTGCTGCGAGCTCGCGGGTGGCTTCTGGGACGGTGAGTCGAGCTTCTGCGCGATCGCGGTCCCTGGTCCGTTCGTGCCGCCGTCCATGGTGAGCTGATGCGCGGCTCGCGCGGGCGCTCGATCGCGCTGCGCGCCGCGCAGGTCGCGTGCGGTCTCGTCGTCACTGGATGCTCGAGCCCGCCGAGCACCGACGGCGACGCGGGGACGAGCGCTCCCGACGCGACGATGGACGCGCCGCTCGTCTTCTACGACGACGACGCCTTCGTCGACGCGCACTTTCCGGGTGATGCCGACTGTCGCCTCCTCATCCCGCGCGATCGCATCTGCTGCGTGCTCGGTGGAGGCGAGTGGTACGTGTACGACGGCGGCTTCGCGGAGTGCTTCGTGGGCGTGCCGGGGCCGTTCGTCCCGCCGATCGAGGAGTCGAGCTGATGGGCACCCTGCGTCTGCGCGTCGGCAGCTCGCCTCTCCGCACCGAGCACGAGCGCCTGGTGCGCACGGCGCTGCGTCGAGGCGACGAGGCGCCCGAGATCCCCGACGGCGTGGTCTACGAAGGCGATGCCTCGCCACGCGCGATCGAGATCGCGCGCGAGGCGTGGCGGGCGCGCGCGCTGCACGAGCACCAGAGCTCGTGCGTGTTCTCGCGCCTCTTGCCGCAGCTGATCGAGGCCGAGGCGAGCATCGAGTACAAGACCGTGATCCTCCGCAGCGCGATGGACGAGATCCGCCACGCGTCGCTGTGCCTCGACGTCGTGCGCTACCTCGGCGGAACGCCCGAGATCGAGGGCGATCTCGCGACCGTGCCGCTGCCCGAGCACGTGGGCCGCACGCCGCGGGAGCGCGCGCTCCGCAACGTGATCTTCGCGTCGTGTCTGAGCGAGACGATCAGCACGTCGCTGCTCGCCGAGGAGCGCGAGGTGACGACCGAGCCGCGCATCCACCGCGTGGTCGAGCAGCTCTCGGCCGACGAGATCCTGCACGCGAAGCTGGGCTGGTCTTTGCTCGGAGATTGGTTGCCGATGCTCGACGCGGAAGAGCGTGAGGGCCTCGCGCGCTACCTGCCGCTCGCGCTCGGGAGCATCGAGCAGAAGATGCTCGCCGCCATGCCGCTGCCTCCGCCGATCTCCGAGGCGCTCCGCAGCGAGCTCGCCGCGCTCGGGGCGATCGACGGCAAGGACGGTCGCGAGATCCTCTACGCCGTGCTCGAAGACGTGATCGTGCCGCGCTTCGAGGAGCTCGGTCTGCCCGGCAAGAAGGCCTGGGCCGACAAGCGCGCGGCCTGATCAGGGCGTCGTCGTCGAATCGGCGTCGGCGATGTTCGCGACAAGAGACATCGGCGGGACCGATGGCTCGCTCGCGAACGCACCGTCGATGATCTCCGTGGTGTCGAGCGAGAGCGGGGCCGCCTCGATGCGCGTGTCCGATGCCCGCGACACGAACGGATAACGGATCACGGTCGTGCCGTTCTGCGGGCCCTCGGCCGGCGGGATCACGAGGTCATCGAGCGTCTCGAGCAGACACGTCCGGAGCTCGGGGTCCTCGGTCTCGACGTGGGCGGCAGCGAGCTCGTTTCCACGGAGCGCGAGCTCGAACGTCGCTCGCGCTTCGTAGCGCGGGTCACCGTCGCGCGCCCTGGCGAAGCACGCGCTCACGGGAGCGCGCAGGTTCGCCATCATCCGCGCGTAGGACTCGCGGCTCACGGAGCCCCGACCGTCCGTGCCACCGCAGACGCAGATTCGGATCGAAGGCCGGCGGCTTCCCTCGAGGCCGCCGCCCCCCACGAAGACGCCGAAGAGGCCGCGGCCGGTCTTGTTCGCCGCATGCCGATCACGCGGGTCGAGCGTGAGCAGCGCCTCGGGTGTGACCCATCCGAGCGACGCACGGATCACGGGGCCGCTCGCGATCAGGGGGACGCGCGACGCGACGGCGGTGGACGGCACGTCGTCGACCGAACGCACGGAGACGAGGACAGACCCACCGGCGAGCACCCTCACGACGCGCTCGCCGATCGTCGTCTCGATCGCTTCGGCGAAGCTCGCCGCCAGGCGTGCGCGTGCGGCCCACGGATCGCCCACGGGATCGACGTTGCCGACCTGCTGCGATCCCGTCGAAGCGACTACGTGCTCGCGCACTCCGAGCCGCGCGAGCGCTTCCCGATCGGCCTCGTTGGGGCTCCCCGCGCCATCGCTCAGCCACACGAGCGTTGCCCCTTCGGGTACGTCCCCGAGGCTCGCGAGCGCCGCGCGCAGCGAGGTCGACGGCCCGAGGTCGCCGGGCACACGGACGCCATCTCGGCGCAGCGCCGCGACCTCACCTTCCGCGATCGTGCGCGCCTGCCGCGCGAACGCGATCACCCTGACGCTCGATCCGTCCGGGGTCTCCTCGAGCAGCATCGCGAGCGCAGCCTCCATCGCCTCGACGTTGCGCAGGGCGCTGGGCGACGCGTCCACGAGGATCACCACGGGTCGCGCGGGGGCGGGCACGGATGGCGCGGTCACGCGCACGAAGCCACGACCGAGCTCGGTGATGCGTCCTACTTCGAGCGTCGGCGCGCCGACTGGCGCCGTGCCGACGAGGTCGAACGCCCGAAGGAGCGGAGTCTCGGTGAGGCTGGGATCGCCGTCGATCGCGAGATCCTCGAGCGACGGACTGACCAGCACGATCTCCGCCGAGTCGGGGCGCGCGGGCATGCGCATGCGCTCCTGCCCACCGATGCGCTCCGTCGGCGTGCTCCAGACCACGCGGATCGTCGCGGTGCCGGTCTCGAGCCCGGCGACCCGCACGGACACGCGATCTCCGTCCCGCTGCGCGAGCGCGAGCGGCGCGCCGCCCGTGGTGCGAGCGCCGTACTGCGCGGACTCGAAGACCTGTCTGGCGTTCGTCACCGCGGTGCCATCGCGGCATGTGCCCGCCTGACAAGCCTCGAGCGCGACGAGCTCCGACCTCGCAGGCACGGCGAGGTGCGTGACGTGCGCAGAGCGCGGACGGCTCGAGACCTCGAGCGTGAGCTCCTCGGACACGACGGCGAAGCCACCGTCGATCGTCACGTGCATGCGGTGCCTCGCGAGCTCGACGGCGGGCCCTGGCGGTGGCGCGGACGACGGCAGCGTGAACGTCGTGGTGGGCGCGGTCGGAGCGGGCGAGGCGATCGGCATCGTCCGCGCGCCGAGGTGGGTCGACTGCGCGGATACGACGTGCGGGGTGCTCGCGAGCGCCATCAGCGAGAGCAGCGTGATCCTGCGCATCCCGCATCGACAGCGGCTCGAGTCGAGAGTTCCGAGCGTCTCGGCTCAGCGCGTCACGACGAGGGCCGCGACCGTGCCGAAGAAGGCGAGGCTCAGCACCACGAGCGTCCCGAGGTCCAGCCGGCGCGCGCGGGCCACGTCGCCCTGATCGGCGATGCGCACCGAGATCACGCTCTCGAGCAGCGCCACGAAGATCACGACGTAGCTCGCGTTGTAGACGTGATCGAGGAGCACGAGGTAGCCGGTCGCAGGCAGATCGGCCGCGGCCGTGAGCTGCAGCGCGACGGCCGAGATCAAGCTCGTGATGCCGAGGCCCAGCCGCCCCTCGAAGTACTTCGGGTCGATCAAGAACATCACGAGCGTGATCATCATCACGACCGCGATGGGCACGATCGTCTTCACGAACGCGCCGAGCACCGGTCGCTGCACGCGGAGCACGTAGCGGAACTGCGAGTAGTGATCGCCGCCCTCCGGGTTGCGGATGTCGCCGAAGTTCGTGGGGTACACGCTCTCGATCACCGTCGGTGTCGGCGTGCCGAGATCCCAGCCCGGCACCTCGAGCGTCGGATGGAGCAGCGTCGAGCCGGGATCGACCTCGTAGATCAGCTCGTCCGTGAGGTACTCGCCGTCCTCGACCTCGATGACGATGTCCTGCGCGTCGAACGGATACGCGTGCACGTCGAACGGATGACCGAAGCGGCCCTGCACGTGGAAGAGCTGGTAGTGCCGACCATCGGGCAGGAGCTCGGGCGCGGGCTCGCCTTCGTCGTCCACGTAGAGCGGCTCCGCCATGAGATCCCAGCCCTCGACGAGGTTCGTGATCTCCCAGTTCTCCGTGGGGTCGGGCTCACCGCGCCAGAGGAACCAGAGATAGAAGTCGGCGAGGTAGCTCGAGGTCGGCAGATCGAGCTCGGGGATGTGATGCATGTAGAGGCCGACGGTCACGTGCGACGGAATGCCGTCTTCCGCCTCTCGGTCGTCTGCCTCTGCCGCTTCGGGGGCGCCGTCTCCGCTGCTCGCTTCGGCGCTCGCCTCTGCCACGGCGGCTGTCTCCGCGGTGTCCGAGGACGCCTCTGGCGCGGACGGTCCCATCGGCGTCGGCTGCGCGGCGGATCGCGTCGCGATCACCGCGAGCCCCATCGCCAGCGCGGGCAGCAGCACGAACCAGCGAGAGCGTCGCGGCGTCATCGCGCGCGATGATGGCACGAGGGGCCGTTGACCCGATCGCGCGTCACGATCGACAGTCCCGTGATGTCCTCTCCCGCGCGTGAACGCGCGCTCCGCGCAGCGATGGTGGTGGCGGGCCTGTCGGGCGTCGTGCTCTCGTCGGGCTGTGACCGTGTGGTCGCGCGCGTGCTCGATGGCACCGGCATGGACGGCCAGACGTGCGCGGGCTGGTCGATCCGTAACGGCTCCGCCGAGACGTGCTGCAGCAATCAGGGTGCGCACTACGACGCCGCGGGTGGTCGGTGCCTCTGGCCTGCGGTGCCTGGTCCCTTCGTACCGCCCGCGCTCGAGCCCTGCTGATCGATCGGCGGTGCTGATCAGCCGCTGCGTCGCGCGGCTTCGCGGGCGAGCACGTCGCGGCTCGGCTGGATCGCGTTGAGCGCGGCGGTCTCGAGGAAGCGGCCCACACGATCGGGCGAGCGTGCGCCGGGCTCGCGGATGCGCTGCATCGCCTCCACGTAGTCGGGGAAGTAGCGCAGTCGCGGCGGCAGCGTCCGCACCACGCCGCGGATCGCAGGCCAGCTCGCGGCCTCGCTCGCGCGCTCGAGCGGGCCCCAGGGTAGATCGAGCTCACGACGCAGGCGCGGCGTGAGCATCCCCGCCGTCACGCCGCGATACCAGCGCGTGAGCGGCGCATAGAGACGGCGCGGTGGCTGGAGGAGAAACCCCGCGAGCTCTCGGCACGGGCGCGAGGCCGTGATCATCGAGCTCGCGAGCATGTCGCCGAAGTACTGCTCGAAGCGCTCGAAGCTCTCGGGCGTGGTCTCGGGTGGCACGCCGAAGAGCGAAGCGAACACGCGCGACTCCTCGTAGTACCGCTCGCGATCGAAGCTCGAGAGCGGTCCCACCGCCTGCTCGTACACACGCAGCGCAGAGTCGACGAGCGTGGCGTGCACCCAGAAGAGTGCGCCCTGATCGAGCGCGCTGTAGCGATGGCCCTTGGTGAACGGCCCCACGTCCTCGTCGATCGGTCCCTTCACGCGCTTGTGGATCGCGTGCACGCGTCGCGCGGATCGCTCGGCCATGTCGAGGTCGCCGAAGACCATCGCGAACACGTGCTCGAACGTGCGACGAAATCGTCCGACGGGATCGGTGGGCGTGTCCGAGTGCTGATCGACGGCGTGCGCGATGTAGGGATGCGCGAGCTGCAAGAGCGCCGCGCGCCCACCGCCGAGCAGGATCACGATCTCGCGGTTCACCTGCCAGCTGACGGAGCCGGGGCCGTAGACGCCGTCGCGAGGATCGAGCGTGCGCGCGCGGATTCCGCGGAGCGTCTCCTCGAGATCGAAGCGTGCGGCCGCGATCACCATGCACCGAGCGTCACCTTCGGTGCTTTCGGACGCAAGCGTCGGTTCGGTCACAGGCCGTCGCGCCGCGCGTACACGGGACGATCAGAAATCTTGGCTCCGTCGAGAACTTCTCTCGAAGCCGGTCGTCCGACGCTCGCACCCCAGCCCGAGGCCTCCATGCGTCATCCGATCTCCACGCTCGTCTTCCTCACCCTCGCGCTCCTCACCACCCACCTCAGCGCCGTCGCTTCGGCGCAGCAGCGGCACGACACGACGGAGGCGATCTACGTCGGCGGCCGCTTCGACCCAGGGGCCGCGTGGCTCGTCGGCTACGACCTCGAGATCGAGCTCCACACGCCGTGCGGCTTCAACCTCGGGCCCTCCGCGTCGGTCGCGTTCGGCGGGCAGGACGGCAACGAGCAGCGACAGGATCTGCTCGCCACGCTCGACGTGCTGCGCGCGCGCTTCCTCCTCGACGAGCACCACTGCGGCAGCTGTGGCTATCGCCTGCAGGCGCTCGTGGGCGCCGGGATGTACTTCGCGATGCACGGGGCCGCGCAGCTCGCGCGCACCTACGAGAACGACAACGGCGACATCATCCCGGTGCTCGAGCGCTTCTCGGACGAGTGGCGCTTCGGCGCGCAGGTGTCGGCGGGCATGTCGGCCGACTGGTGGTTCACGCGCGAGTGGGCGCTCACGGGCGTGCTCGCGTTCCACGTCCGTTTGGACGACTACGCGCGCATGCCCGGAATCTGGGCCGAAGCAGGCCTCGGCATCCGCTTCGGCACCTGATCAGTCAGAGACCGAGAACGATTCGGGGGCGCCTTGCGGCCGGGCGAGCCATCGAGATGAAACCCAGTGGACGGGTCACGCGGGCGGGGGCCTCCGCTCCGCGTGTTGTCTCCGCACCGACGCTGCGCTGCGACCCCCGCCCGCGTGCCCCTCGCGGTGCCTTTCTCATCAGAGGAGGGAGAGCAGGCGCTTGGCTCGGGCGTCGGCGTCCGCGAGGATCTGCGTCGCTTCGTCGGCCGGGACGCGGAGCTTGGAGACGAGGGAGGTGAGGACCTCCTTCTCCTTGTCGGTCTGCGTGCCGTCGATGTAGGTGAGGATCACGGCGTGCTGGAGCAGCACGCGACGATCGCTCGCCGAGAGGTCGCTCAGCGGGACGTCGTCGATCTTCTTCGGCGTCTTGGCGAACTCGCGGATCGCGTCCGCGTCCTCGTTGCCGACCTCGAAGGCGGAGATCAGCGCCTCGATGACCTCGTGCTCTTCGGCATCGACGCGACCGTCCGCCCACGCGACAGCGACGAGCGACTTGAGCATGGCTTCTTGATAGTCCTGCATCGGCTCCCTCTGGTGCGGCGACGGTACCACGACACTCGCCCCATCGACGCGTTGGAAATCGGCAGCGTGCACGGCGACTCATGACGTGAGCCTCCCTGGTGCACCGCACGCCGCGCTCCTGGCCGCCGTACTCCCGGCGACGCTGCTGCTCCTGCCGGCCACCGAGGCGCGCGCGGACGATGACGAGGTGGCGATCGACGAAGAAGCCGCTCGAGAGCTCGCCGCCTTCGCGCGTCGACCGATCGGCCTGCCCGCGGAGTCCGAGCACGTGCTCTCGCTCTCGCTCCGAGGCGGCGCGATGGCCACCGACGACCAGCGTCAGATCCTCCTCTTCGACCGAGAAGGCGCGGGGATCACGTTGACCGGAGGTCTGCGCCCGCTGCCTTGGATCGCGGGCGAGCTCTCGCTGGGCGGTCTCTTCGTGGGAGGTCGCGAAGGAGCGGGCGGTCTGGTGCACGCGATGCTCGGCGTGCGGCTCCTGCCGCGGCTCGATCGCTTCACGCCGTATGCGCGTGTCGCGTTCGGCGTCGGTGTCACCGGCCTCGTCGTGGCGCCCGTGTTCGAGGGGAGCGCGGGCTTCTGGATCGACCTCGGCGACGAGTGGTCCGCCGGACCCGAGGTCTCCGCGACCCACGTGCTGTGGGAGGACGGGCCGCTGCGCACGAGCGATGCGCTCTTCGTGAGCGCGGGCGTCGTCGTGGCGTTTCGTCCTCGACCCTCACCCGCTTCACCGCCGCCCGAGCGTGTCGAGGTGCGCGAGCGAACCGTGGTGCGCGTCGAGACACGGAGGCTGCCGCCCCCACCGCCCAGCGATCCCGAGGCGCTGATGCGCTTGGTCGATCGCGCGGTGCCCGCGACCGTGCACCGCACCATCGCGTCGATGGTGGCGCCGCTCTTGTTCGACCACGACACGACCGACCTCTCGAGCTGCGGCGAGGCCTCGCTCTACGATCTCCTGCAGGCGATCGACGAAGCGCCGCCCGACACGCGCCTGATCGTGGAGGGCCACGCCGACGGCAACGGCGACGATGCCCACAACCGCGCGCTCTCCACGCGACGCGCCGAGGCGGTGCGCGGCTTCCTGATCGCGCACGGCGTGGCCGCGGAGCGCATCGAGATCCGCGCCCACGGTGAAGCTGCGCCGCTCGTCGAAGAGATCGACGATCGCGCGCTCGCGTTGAACCGTCGTGTGGTGGTCCACTTCGAACGAACGCTCTCAGAGGCCGAGCCGCACGAGGAGCTCGCGGCCCCGGCCAGCGTCCCTCCGTCGAGCGTCGCCTCGCCATCGCAGGAGGCGCCATGAGCCGCGGTGCCTACGTCGCACTCGCGCTGGCTGCGATCGCGCTCGGCGGCTGCGAGGGCATCGGTCGACCGTTGGTGGGTGATCGTCCGCTCGAGGAGCGCATGCCCGACGATCAGTGCTTCGCCGTCGACTGCGACACCATCCTCGATCCGATCGCACCGCCGTTCGAAGCCCCCACCGTGCTCGGCGCCGAGCTCGAGGGATGTCAGACGCGCGGTGACGTGACGCTCCTCGTCGGGGACGAGGGACGGATCGACGTTCCGGAGATCGCGTGCGCCGACGTGCTCCTCGAGACCGATCGCGCCTTCTTCCTCGATCTGCGTGCGCGCGATCTCGTGGGCACGCGCCTCACGGTGCGCGCGACGGAGCTCGGACAGATCGCGCTGTCGGGTGACGTGCACCACCTCTCGCTCGATGTGGACGGGCCTGTCGAGGTCGTCATGGACGGTGGCGCGCTATCGCGCTCCTCCCTCGCGCTCACGGCCGCGCCTGCGCAGCGTGCAGGGCAGCTGCACCTCGAGGACGTGATCGCCACCGAGCTGCGGCTCGTCGCGTCGATCGGAACCGTGCGAGCCCATCATGCGAGCCTCAGCCGCGTGCAGATCGTCGCTCGGGAAGCAGCGCTCGAGATCTCGTCGGTGACCTTCGGCAGCATCGTCGCCGAGCGCATGAGCTTCCTCGACGCCGAGCTCCTGTCGGTACACCTCGAGGTCGACACCTTGGTCTCCGCCGCCGGTCACCTCGATCGCGTCGACATCAGCCGATGTGGGCAGGTCTCGCTCGCGCTCACCGAGGTACGACGAAGCTTCATCGCGGCGTGCGACGAGCCGATCTACCTCGAGGACGTGGACATGGAGGCGTCGCTCGTCTCGGCCGACGTGCAAGGCAGCGGTCGCTTCCGTCGCACCGGCTTCGCGGGCGCGTCGGTCGTGCTCGAGAGCTCCCGCCTCACGCTCGCGGCGCTCTGCGGCGTCGTGCGTCTCGACGTCTCGACCACATCCGTCGAGTGCCCGAGCTGCGAGCCCACCGCGCCTGCCGAGATCTGCGGCGCGCCCACCGTCGAGCAGCCGTTCTGTCCCGGCTACGACGTCTCGCCCTGCAGCGAGGGACCGCGACCGAGCCCGCTGCCCGTCGAGCCCACGACCACCGAGACCTGATCGGCCGCACACACCTGCGTGGTAAGGCCGCGCGATGGATCTCGATCTCGTGCTCCTCGACGCGGGCAACACCGTGATCTTCCTCGATCACGAGGCGGTCGCCGACATCGTCACGAGCCACGGTCACGTCGTCGATGCGCGTGTGATCGCGCGGGTCGAGGGCATCGCGAAGCGCCGCTACGAGGCGCTGCTCGTGTCGGGTCTCTCGCACGAGGACGGCTGGGGCGCGTATCTCCGCACGCTGCTCGAAGAGGCTGGCCTCGAGACGGACACGGCGCGCTCGATGATCGCGCCGCTGCGTCGCGCGCACGACGCGTTCAACCTCTGGCGTCGCGTCCCCGACGATCTCCCGAGCGCGCTCGATCGCCTGCGATCGAACGACATCCGTGTCGCCATCGTGTCGAACTCCGAGGGCAGGTTGCCGGACGTGCTCTCGCGCGTCGGTCTCGGCGATGCGTTCGAGCTCATCGTCGACTCTCACCACGAGGGCGTGCGCAAGCCCGACCCCGAGATCTTTCGCCGCGCGCTGACGCGGCTCGACGTGCCTGCGTCGCGCAGCGTCTACCTGGGTGACATTCCCGGCATCGACATCGTCGGGGCGCACGCCGCGGGCATGAAGGCGGTGCTCGTCGACGCGCTCGATTTCTATCCGGATCACGCGAGCTCCCCGCGGGTCGCGAGCGTCGGAGCGTTCGTCGATGGATTCGTCCTCGGCCCGCGTCGCATGCGCGTTTGTTGACCGCCGGATCCGCGTCATCGACAACCGAGCGGTCCGGGCCACGCACATCGCTCGATGGGCGGTCCCACCCGACGGACGGAGCTCGCCATGACCGATGCCGATCGCACCTCCACGCCCACGACGGGCCGCGCCCGCCTGCACATCGATGGCGTTCGTTCGCCCGTGCTCACGCGCGTCGCGCGACGTCGCGACACGGGCATGACGTGCATCCAGGAGCTGCCCTTCCTGCGCCTCGAGAGCGCTGTCACCGACGATCGTGGACGTCGCGCTCGCATCGCGCGCGTCGCGCTCTCGGTCGAGAACGACATGCCCAAGCTCGTCATCGAGCTCGCGTACGACGACCACGACGACGACTTCCCTTCGGGCCCGCCCGCCGTTCCCTACGGCGCCATCGTCGCGCCGGCGAGCCCGGACACGCTCGACACGATCCCCGGCGCGCCCGCGCCCGAGCTCCACCGCCTGGTGTTCCGTGCCGATCCGATCGAGTCGCTGCGCGAGCCGCCCGTCACGCTGTCAGCGCTCGTGGGCGCGTGGTGGGACGAGCTGTACGACGGCGCGCGCGTCCTCGAGCACGCGCTGCGTCGGGCGCTCACCGTGTCTCCACCCCGCCTGGCGTGATCGCGGTCAGGCCTTCGTCACGCCCGCCGTCGAGCCGTCGTACTGCGTGCGTGCGCCGCCCATCGCGGACACGCCGCCCGACACGATGAACGCCATGAATTGCGCGGGATCCGCGTCCACGTGCTCGACCGCGCTCTTGGGCACGATGAGGACGTTGCCCGCGAAGTTGTAGGCCTGCGGCAGGTAGATCGCGCACATGTCCTTGAGCCGGATGTCGTCGAAGCGATCGCACGTCACGAAGCCGAACACGCGCACCTTTCCTTCGGCGTCGAGCGAGACCATCGCGGGCCGATCGAAGCTCTTCTTGTCGCCCACGAACGCGCCCAGGAGATCCTTCAAGCTCGTGTAGAGCAGGCTCACGATGGGCAGGTGCTTGATCGCGTTCTCGAACGTCGAGAGCGCGGCTTGCCCGATCACGTTCGAGAGCAAGAAGCCAATCAGGACGATCAGCATCAGCGTCAGCACCAGGCCGAGACCGGGGATCGGGAAGCCGATCGCACCGTCGAGGTACGAGAGCACGAGCCACACGGTGTAGAGCGTGCCGACGGTGGGGACGAAGACGAGGAGGCCTCGGCCGAAGTAGCCCGCGATGCGCGCGGCCGGGCTGTCCTTCTGACGACGTGTTCGCATGGGTCCGCGATTATCGCGGGACCTCGGCAGTGCCAAGCACCTCGGCTGCGCGCGCGCTCGTGTGGGAGGCCGCGTCGCTCATCAGAACGAACGCGATCCAGAGGAGATCCGCGACCACGAGGTGCACGAGCTGCATCCACACGGGCGCGAGCAGCGCCAGGTTCACGAGGCCCGCGACGAGCTCCAGCACCACGAACGACGCCACGGCGATGGCCAGCGTGCGCGTCTCACGGCCGTGGGCTCCGTCCTTGCGCGTCGCCGCGAGGAAGCCCGCGAGCCCGAGGAGGTAGACACCCCCCACCGCCGCGAGCACGGGATGGATCACCCGCAGACGCACGAGGAAGTGCGCCGTCGGCGACAGATCCGCGGCCACCCCCGACGCGAGCGACTCGGCGGGAAACAGCGTGTCGCCCAGCGCCGTGATCGCGCCTGCGACGCCGATGGTGAGGAGCGAGATCGCGCCGATCGACAGCGCCCCGGTGAGCCCCCCGCGTCCCGACGGCGCGCGCTCGGTGTGCGTGACCGACCACGGCGTGAGCGCGAGCGACGCGACGAGGAGGAACGTGTTCACGAGGTGCACGGCGATCCAGCCTGCGCGCGCCGTGGAGCGATCGTCGGCGACCAGCTCGAGGAGCACGATGCCGGCCCCGACCAGCGCCTCGAGGCACATGAGCACCGTCGTCGCGATGGCGAGCGAGCGTGTCCGGTGGCCCTTCGGGAAGAGACGCAGTGCCCAGACCAGCTGGAGCACCACGAGGATCAGCGCGAGCCCCGACGTGGCGCGGTGCGTCAGCTCGATCATCGTCTCGAGGCTCGGATCGCGCGGCAGGACCTCGCCGTTGCACATCGGCCAGTGCGCGCCGCAGCCGGCGCCCGAGCCCGTGGCGCGCACGAACGCGCCCCACACGATCACCGCGAGGTTGTAGGCGAGCACGCCCCACGAGAACCGAGCGAACGTCGACTGCATGGCCTCCCCATACCGCTCGAACGCCTCGACGCCACTCCACGCCGCACGCCCGCGGGACCTGCTATCGCTCGCGCATGCTCATCGTGCAGGTCTTCGTCCACGTCGTGCCCGAGCACGTCGACGCGTTCATCGCCGCCTCCGAGGCCAACGCCGCCGCGAGCCGAGAGGAACCGGGCGTCGTGCGCTTCGATCTGCTCCGCGAAGAAGGCGCGACCGATCGCTTCGTCTTGCTCGAGATCTACCGGACCGACGAGGACCCCGCGCGCCACAAGGAGACGGCGCACTACGCCACCTGGAAGACGGCGGTCGAGCCGTGGATGGCCTCGCCACGCAAGAGCGTGAAGTACCGCGCGCTCTCGCCTGCCGATCCGGCGTCGTGGAAGAGCGCGTGATCGCGTCGTTCGAGGTCCTCGCGCCGCGCCGCATCGTCTTCGGCCTCGGCGCGAGCGCGGGCCTCGCCACCCACCTCACGACGATCGGCGTCGCGGACGACGCGGCGATCCTCGTGGTCACCGGCAAGGACCCGTCGCGCCACGAGGGCGTTCTGGGGCCCCTCCGCGCGTCGCGATCGTTGGTCGTCACGACGATCGCCCACGAGCCCAGCGTCGAGGACGCGATCGCGGCCGTCGGGCTCGCGCGTGCCCAAGGAGTACGTGCAGTGATCGGCCTCGGCGGCGGCAGCGCGATCGATCTGGGCAAGGCCGTCTCCGCGCTCGTCACGAACCCGAACGATCCGCTCGATCACCTCGAGGTCGTCGGTCGTGGGCAGCCGCTCGTGCACGATCCTCTGCCGTTCGTCGCAATCCCGACGACCGCCGGCACGGGGGCCGAGGCCACCAAGAACGCCGTGCTCACGGCGCGTACGATCGATGGATCGCCCGTGAAGGTGAGCCTTCGGAGCGATCGGATGGTGCCGGCGCTCGCGCTGATCGATCCGTCGCTCGCGGTGAGCGCACCTCCGAGCGTCACAGCGGCGACGGGTCTCGACGCGCTCGTCCAGGTGATCGAGCCCTACGTCTCGCATGCCGCCACACCCTTCACCGATGCGCTCTGTCGCGATGCGATCCCGCGTGGCGCGCGCGCGCTGCCTCGCGCCTTCGCGAACGGGGGCGACCTCGAGGCGCGGAGCGACATGGCCCTCGTGAGCCTCTACGGCGGTCTCGCGCTCGCGAACGCGAAGCTCGGCGCCGTGCACGGCTTCGCGGGTCCGCTCGGCGGTCTCGTCGGCGCGCCGCACGGCGCGATCTGCGCGCGCCTGCTTCCGTTCGTGATCGAGACGAACCTCGCTGCGATGCGGTCACGCGCGACCGAGTCGATCGCGCTGGCGCGCTACGACGAGGTGGCGCGTTGGGTCACCGGACGCTCTGCGGCGCGCGCAGACGACGTAGCCCACTGGGCCCATGCGCTCCTCGAGGCGCTCGCGATCCCCACGCTCTCGGCCATGGGCCTCACGGCAGCGCGGATCCCCGAGATCGTCAGCCAGTCCGCGCGATCGAGCAGCATGAAGGGCAACCCGATCTCGCTCACCGAGGGCGAGCTGCACGAGATCCTCGAGCGCGCCCTCTGATCTGATCCGAGCCCAGCGCGTGCTCGACGATCCCACGCGCGACATGCCCCGCGGGTCCGCGCTAGTGTTGGCGTCCGCTTCGTGATCCGCACGCTCGAGAAATACGAGCTCCTCGAGGAGATCGGTCATGGCGGCATGGCCACGGTCTTCCGTGCGCGCGACACGAACCTCGACCGCATGGTCGCGCTCAAGCTCATGCACCCGCACCTCCGAGGCGCGAAGGAGGCGCGGGCCCGCTTTCGACGGGAGGCTCAGAGCGTCGCGCGCCTGCGCCACCCCCGGATCCTCGAGATCTACGACTACTCCGGTGAGGGCTCGGACGAGAGCTACATCTCCGCCGAGCTGCTCACGGGCCCCACGCTCAAGGCCTACGTCGAGCAAGCCCCCGAGATGCCCTCCGAGATCGCGGCGTGCTTCGGCATCGAGATCGCGCGCGCGCTCGCGGCGGCTCACGAGAAGGGGATCATCCATCGCGACGTCAAGCCCGAGAACATCCTGCTCCACGAGGCGCGCTGCCTGAAGCTCACGGACTTCGGCATCGCGGACATGGTCGACTCTCAGTCGATGACGGCCACGGGGCAGATCCTCGGATCACCGGGCCACATGGCACCCGAGCAGATCGAGGGCCAGCACACCGACGCACGCACCGACGTCTTCGCGCTCGGGACGGTTCTCTACTTCCTCGCCGCGGGTCGGCTTCCGTTCACGGGCAAGAACCCCCACCAGATCCTCAAGCGCATCCTCGACGGCGACATCCCCGATCCTCTGCGCTTCCGCCCCGCGATCGGCGGACGCTTCAAGGCGATCCTCCTCAAGGCGATGGCGAAGCTCCCCGCCGATCGCTACCAGAGCGCGACCGAGCTCGAGCAGGCCCTCTGCGCGTACGTCGGCGAGATCGGCATCGACGAGCCCGAGCGCGAGGTCGCGCGTTTCCTCGCCGACCCGAAGGCGGTGCAGGTCGAGACGAACACGAAGATCGTCGCGGCCGAGACGGCGCTCGGCAAGCGCGCACAGGCCGAGAACCGCCGCGACGACGCGAACGACGCCTTCGGTCGTGTGCTCGCGATCGACGAGAAGAACGAGGACGTGCTCGCGCTGGTGTCGAGCATGGGCCGCGCGGCCGATCGCACCAAGAGCTTGCAGCGTGTGGGCGCGATCGCGGGCACCGTCCTCGCGGCCGTGTTGGTCGCGTGGGGAGCGAGCACGCTCGTCGGTCCAAGCACCGTCGATCCCGCAGCAGACGTGGCCGACGCAGCGATCGTTCAGGATCGCGATGCCGCCGATCACGATGCGAGCGCGCCAGACGCGGCGGTCGTGCTCGACGATGCGTGGTCCAGCGACGCGTTCGTCGCGCCTGACGCGCCTCCTGGCTTCGAGATCGCGGTCCGGCCCATCCACCGCGACGACCCGGTCATCACCGTCCTGCGTCGCGTGATCTTCAGCCCCGACCCCGCACAGGTGGAGATCTCCGTCGATGGTCAGACCCAGCGTGCGTACGGCTCGGCCTTCAACTCGGTCGATCTCGTCCCGGGCAGGCACCGATTCCGCTTCCACTCGACCCACGCATGCTGCGCCGACGGGGAGATCGAGCGCGACATTCCCTCGGGCGAAGGGCCGTACACGATCGCGCACGTGCTCCCGTCACGTCCCGCGCTCCTCATCGTCCGCACGAACGTCCCCGCGGACGTGGTGATCACGGGCGGACCGCGAGGCCGCGCACGCACGCCGATCGAGGTGCCGATCGGGCCGCGCACGCGCTCGGAGTCCCGCACGATCACGGTGACAGCCCCCGGGCACCGCGCGTATACAGGCGATGTGCAGCTCTCGGCCGGCGAAGTGATCACCACCCAGGTCACGCTCGATCCCGATCCGTCCGCGCCGACTCCTACCGAGGAGCTGCCGGGCGGAGCGAGGGAGTGAGCTCGCGCGCGTCGGTTGCCGCTCGTGCGATCGGCATGATCGCGTTGGCGATCGTGTCGTGGTTCGTCGCGCCGACAGCGGTGCACGCAGGCGACATCGAGGACTTCCAGGCCGCGCGTGCCCTCTACGACGCGCATGAATGGACCCGCGCGATCTCGGCGTTCGAGTCGCTCGTCGGTGCCGACGAGCCCGCGCTCGAGAGCCAAGCGCTGGTGCTCGAGTCGCGCAAGTACCTCGCGGCGGCGTACGTCTTCGTGGGTCGTGAGCGCGCGGCGGCCGATCAGCTCGAGCGACTCCTCACCGAAGAGCCCACGTACGAGCTCGATGCGACCCAGTTCCCGCGGGAGGTCGTGCAGCTCTTCGAGCGCGTCCGGACGAGGCTCGCGGAGCGGCGCGAAGCAGAGGCCGCACGCGCCGAGCTCGAGGCCGAGGTCGTGCGTCTGCGCGCGGAGAACGAGGCGCTTCGCGCGGAGCGGGTCGTCGAGGTGCCGCGTGATCAGTGGCTCATGTTCATCCCCTTCGGCGTGGGGCAGTTCCAGAACGGCGAGGACGGGCTCGGGTGGTTCTTCGCGGTGACCGAAGCGCTCGCCGTCGCGGGGCTCGTCACGACGCTCTCGCTCGAGCTCGCTTACATCGCGGAGCTCCAGACCCTCGACGAAGCCGCAGGAAGTCGGCTCGATCAGGTGCAGAGCGCCATCGACGTGCTCGGCCCGCTGAACTGGGGCTTCGGCGGCGCGCTCGGCGTGTTGATGATCGCCGGCGTCGTGCAGGCGAACGTCGCGTTCACCCCGACGCGCTCCGTCCGCTTGCCTGCGCGGGCCATCGAGCCCAGCGTGTCGCTCCGCGTGAGCCCGAGCTTCGTCGGTGTGGTCGGCACCTTCTGATCTCCACGCGATCTCGGCGCGGATCACGTTCGAGGCGGACGTTCCTTGACAGGAGGGGACCCACCAGTAATGTTGCGGCCCCTTCGCTGGGCCCGGGCCTCATTTTCCCTGGATTTCAGCGCCCCTCCCGAAAGATCCGCCGCGCATGCCGACCATCAATCAGCTCGTTCGCAAGGGCCGCCACCAGATCGTCAACAAGACCGCGTCGCCCGCGCTCGAGTCCTGCCCGCAGAAGCGTGGCGTCTGCACCCGCGTGTACACGACGACCCCGAAGAAGCCGAACTCGGCGCTCCGCAAGGTCGCGCGTGTCCGCCTCTCGAACGGCACCGAGGTCACCTCGTACATCCCGGGCGAGGGTCACAACCTGCAGGAGCACTCGGTCGTCCTCATCCGCGGCGGCCGCGTGAAGGATCTCCCGGGCGTTCGCTACCACGTGGTCCGCGGCGCGCTCGACGCGTCGGGCGCCGCTGGCCCCTCGAACACGAACAAGGCCACGCGCACGCAGGGCCGTTCCAAGTACGGCGTGAAGCGCCCCAAGAAGTGACCCTCAGAGCCGGAGCTGAACCGGCTCGCCCGCTCACGCTGAGATCGTCAGGAGACAGAGATGCCGCGTCGTCGTGAAGTCCCCAAGCGCAAGATCCTTCCCGATCCGAAGTACCACGATCGGATGATCGCGAAGTTCTGCAACGTCGTGATGAAGCAGGGCAAGAAGAGCACGGCCGAGGGCATCGTCTACGGTGCGCTCGACGTGATCGCGAGCCGCTACAAGGAGGACGCGATCGAGGTCTTCCGCAAGGCGCTCGACACGGTGAAGCCCAAGGTCGAGGTCAAGAGCCGCCGTGTCGGTGGCGCGACCTACCAGGTGCCCGTCGAGGTTCGCCCCGAGCGCCGCGTCGCGCTCGCGATGCGTTGGCTCGTGGACTACTCGCGCGATCGCGGCGAGAAGACGATGGTCGAGCGCCTCGCGGCCGAGCTCAAGGAAGCCGCTGAGGGCCGCGGCAACGCGGTCAAGAAGCGCGAGGACGTGCACAAGATGGCGGAGGCCAACAAGGCCTTCGCGCACTACCGCTGGTAGTCGTCCACCGGCGCCGGGAGAGAAACTCCTGGCGCCGCTCTCGTTCCTGATCCATAGCTCGGCCCCTTCATGAGCCCGGCAGGTCCCACGCGTCGCGGGGATACCACCGAGCACCGAGGATTCCCCATCTTCCGATGACGACGACGACATAGACGAGTGCTTCCAACAGCGCCCGTGTCTCGAACAGAGAACGCGGCGCGACAGCGAATCCACTCGAACCCTCTCAGGAAGGGCCAGTCCAAGGGTGACTGGCAAAGGCCTGGGGGGGTTTTCGTCTGTCCAGCATCCTGTCGCCTCTCGCCCAGTCGCCCCGTCCCTTCGACTCCAGCAACACGGAGAGCATCGTGCCCCGCGAATTTCCGCTCGAGAAAACCCGCAACATCGGCATCATGGCCCACATCGATGCGGGCAAGACGACGACGACCGAGCGCGTCCTCTACTACACGGGCGTGAACTACAAGATCGGCGAAGTCCACGACGGCGCGGCGACGACCGACTGGATGGAGCAGGAGCAGGAGCGCGGCATCACGATCACGTCGGCCGCGATCACCTGCAGCTGGAAGCCGGCGACCGGTCTCTTCAAGGACCAGCGCTTCCGCATCAACGTCATCGACACCCCCGGCCACGTCGACTTCACGATCGAGGTCGAGCGTTCGCTCCGCGTGCTCGACGGAACCGTCTGCGTGTTCGACGGCGTCGCGGGCGTCGAGCCCCAGTCCGAGACCGTGTGGCGCCAGGCGGATCGCTACGGCGTTCCCCGCATGTGCTTCGTCAACAAGATGGACCGCGCGGGCGCGAACTTCGAGCGCGCGATGCTCTCCATCAAGGACCGCCTCACGAAGAACGCGGTCGCGGTGCAGCTTCCCCTCGGCGTCGAGGAGAACCACAAGGGCATCATCGATCTCGTGCGCATGAAGGCCTACGTCTTCGACGACACGTCGAAGGGCCAGAAGTTCGACACGGTCGAGATCCCCGCCGAGTTCAAGGACCAGGCGGACGAGGCGCGCGAGAAGCTCATCGAGATGGTCGCCGAGGTGGACGACACCCTCGCCGAGCGCTTCCTCGAGGGCGACACGAGCTTCAGCACCGAGGAGATCCTCACCGCGCTCCGCAAGGGAACGCTCTCGCACAAGTGCGTGCCGGTGCTCTGCGGCTCCGCCTTCAAGAACAAGGGCGTGCAGCAACTCCTCGACGCCGTCATCGACTTCCTCCCGTCGCCGATCGACATCCCGGACGTCAAGGGCCAGGACCCGGACGACGCCGAGATCAAGATGACCCGCAAGGCAGCGGACGACGCCCCGTTCTCGGGCCTCGCGTTCAAGATCATGACGGATCCGCACGTGGGCACGCTCACGTTCGTCCGCGTGTACTCCGGCCAGATCCGCACGGGCGATCAGGTCCTCAACTCGACGAAGGGCAAGCGCGAGCGCATCGGCCGTCTCGTCCAGATGCACGCGAACAAGCGCGAGGCGATCGAGGACGTCCAGGCCGGCAACATCTGCGCTGTCGCGGGCCTCAAGGACGTGCGCACCGGCGACACGCTCTGCGACGAGAAGCACCCGATCGTGCTCGAGCGCATGACGTTCCCGCAGCCCGTCATCAGCCAGGCGATCGAGCCCAAGACCAAGGCCGACCAAGCGAAGCTCGGCGAGGGTCTGTCCAAGCTCGCGGCCGAGGATCCCAGCTTCCGCGTCCGCACGGACGAGGAGACGGGCCAGACGATCATCGCCGGCATGGGCGAGCTCCACCTCGAGATCATCGTCGACCGCCTCCGCCGTGAGCACAAGGTCGAGGCGAACGTCGGCGCCCCCGAGGTCGCCTACCGTGAGTCGATCACGAAGGACGTCCGCGTCGAGGGCAAGTGGATCAAGCAGTCGGGCGGCCGCGGCCAGTACGGCCACGTCTGGATCGAGATGGGTCCCGGCGAGAAGGGCACCGGCCTGGTCTTCGAGAACAAGATCGTGGGCGGCACCGTCCCGAAGGAGTTCATCCCGTCGGTCGAGAAGGGCATCAAGGAGGCCATGGAGCGCGGCGTCCTCGCGGGCTACCCCGTGATCGACGTGAAGGCGCGCCTGGTCGACGGCAGCTACCACGACGTCGACTCGCAGGCGCAGCACTTCGAGCTCGCCGCGTCCGTCGCCTTCCAGGAGGGCGCACGCAAGTCGGGCCTCCAGCTCCTCGAGCCGATGATGGCCGTCGAGGTCGTCTGCCCCGAGGACTTCATGGGCGACGTGATCGGCGACCTCAACAGCCGCCGTGGTCAGGTGAAGAACATGGACCAGCGCGGCAACGCCAAGGTCGTCACGGCGGATGTCCCGCTCGCGAACATGTTCGGCTACTCGACCGACCTCCGCAGCAAGACGCAGGGTCGTGCGACGTACTCGATGGAGTTCGCAAACTACTCGGTCGTTCCGAACAACGTGTCGGAGCAGATCGTCGCCAAGGTCAAGGGCAAGGGCTGACCTCCTAGGGGGTTGATCTCCTGGGGCCGAGAGCCATCAGCCTCGACCCGCCCATCCAGTCTTTTCGAGTGAGCCCGAAGAAGGGAATCGAGCATGTCGAAAGAAAAGTTCGTCCGTAACAAGCCCCACGTGAACGTCGGAACGATCGGTCACATCGACCACGGCAAGACGACGACGACGGCAGCGATCACCAAGGTCGCGTCGAAGGCGTACGGCGGCGGCAAGGAAGTGTCGTACGCGGACATCGCCAAGGGCGGCACGGTCCGAGACGACTCGAAGATCGTCACGATCGCGGTCAGCCACGTGGAGTACGAGACGCCGACGCGTCACTACGCGCACGTCGACTGCCCCGGCCACGCCGACTACATCAAGAACATGATCACGGGCGCTGCGCAGATGGACGGCGCGATCCTCGTGGTCTCGGCGCTCGATGGTCCGATGCCGCAGACGAAGGAGCACGTGCTGCTCGCGCGTCAGGTCGGCGTTCCGCAGATCGTGGTGTGGCTGAACAAGGTCGACGCGGTCGAGGACCCGGACCTTCTCGAGCTGGTGGAGATGGAGGTCCGCGACCTCCTCTCGAAGTACAAGTTCGACGGCGACAACATCCCGGTGGTTCGCGGCTCGGCGCTTCAGGCGATGCAGGGCAAGCCGGAGGGCGAGGAATCGGTCAAGAAGCTGCTCGCGGCGCTGGACAGCTGGATCCCGGAGCCGGTTCGCGACATCGACAAGCCGTTCCTGATGGCGATCGAGGACGTCTTCTCGATCAAGGGCCGCGGCACGGTGGTGACGGGTCGTATCGAGCGCGGCATCGTGAAGGTGGGCGACGAGGTGGAGATCCTGGGCTTCCGCGACCCGACGAAGACGACGGTCACGGGCGTGGAGATGTTCCGCAAGCTGATGGACCAGGGCCAGGCTGGCGACAACGTCGGCTGCCTGCTTCGCGGCATCGAGAAGGAGAACGTCGAGCGCGGCCAGGTGCTGTGCAAGCCGGGCTCGGTCAAGACGCACAAGAAGTTCAACGCCGAGGTCTACGTGCTGAAGAAGGAGGAGGGCGGCCGCCACAAGCCGTTCTTCACCAACTACAAGCCGCAGTTCTACATGCGCACGATGGACGTGACCGGGACGATCAGCCTCGCGGAAGACGTGAAGATGGTCATGCCGGGCGACAACGTGACGATCGCCGTGGAGCTCATCACAGCAGTGGCGCTCGAGGAGCAGCAGCGCTTCGCGATCCGCGAGGGCGGCAAGACCGTCGGCGCGGGCGTCATCACCAAGATCACGGAGTGATGCAGTGACCACGAAGATCCGCATTCGCCTCAAGGCCTACGATCACCGCCTGCTCGATCAGAGCGCGTCGGAGATCGTCGAGACAGCCAAGCGCACCGGGGCCCGCGTCGCCGGCCCCATCCCGCTCCCCACGCGCATCAACCGCTTCACGGTTCTCCGCGGCCCGCACGTCGACAAGAAGTCGCGCGAGCAGTTCGAGATCCGAACGCACAAGCGCCTCCTCGACATCCTCGACCCGAACCAGCAGACGCTCGAAGCGCTCATGAAGCTCGACCTGTCGGCAGGCGTCGAGGTCGAGATCAAGAGCTGAACCTTCCCCTGTTCACGTTCCAGGGCGAGCGCGCCAGACGCGCCTCGCCCGACGTCGTCGGAGATCCGAGATGGCCAAGGTCACCGTATTCAACCTGAAGCGCGAGAGCGTCGGAGAGATCGAGCTCTCCGACGAAGTGTTCGCGCGCGAAGTGAACGAGGGGCTGCTCCACGAGGTGGTGCGTGCTCAGCTCGCGTCGCGTCGCTCGGGCAACGCGTCCACGAAGGGACGCTCCGAGACGAACGGCACGACGAAGAAGATGTACAAGCAGAAGGGCACCGGCTCGGCGCGTCACGGCGACCGAGGCGCCCCGAACTTCGTCGGCGGTGGTCAGTCGCACGGCCCCAAGCCGCGCAGCTACGCCTTCCGCCCCAACCGCAAGGCGCGCATCGGCGCCATGCAGTCGGCGCTCGCGCTCAAGCTCAAGGAAGGCCGCCTCACGGTGGTCGATGCCTTCGAGCTCGGCGAGATCAAGACGAAGTCGCTCGCGGGCATCCTCGCGAAGCTCGAGGTCGCGCGAGGCTCGCTCATCGTCGACGGCGTGAACGAGAACCTTCGTCTCTCGGTACGCAACCTCG
Organism: Deltaproteobacteria bacterium; assembly: GCA_017303575.1. Taxonomy (GTDB): domain Bacteria; phylum Myxococcota_A; class Polyangia; order Polyangiales; family Sandaracinaceae; genus JAFLCL01. The sequence continues at coordinate 48,697 of JAFLCL010000001.1, read as the reverse complement.
ACGGCCACCAGGTGTTGCCGCCCGAGGGTGTCAACGTCTACGACGTGCTCCGCCACGAGCACCTCGTCCTCACCAAGAGCGCAGCGCAGGCGCTCGAAGCGCGCCTGAAGGGCTGAAGAGGAACCATGCAGATCGAACGCATCATCAAGCGTCCGCTCGTGCTCACCGAGAAGGGCAATGCTCTTCGCGAGGGTGAGAACAAGTACCTCTTCGAGGTCGCGCGCGACGCCAACAAGCAGGAGATCAAGGAAGCCGTCGAGACGCTCTTCAAGGTGAGCGTGGTCGGCGTCAACACCCTGATCGTCCGTGGCCGTCTCCGCCGCATGGGCCGGGGCCACGCGAAGACCCAGAACTGGAAGAAGGCGATCGTCGAGGTCAAGGCCGGCGACACGATCGACCTCGGCGGCGGTGAGACCGCCGAAGGGAGCGAGGGCTGATCATGGCCATCCGTCATTTCAAGCCGACGTCCGCGGGACGCCGCTGGTTCGAGGTCCCGGACTTCGAAGGCCTCACGAAGGACGCGCCCGAGAAGAAGCTGACCGAGCACCGTCGTACGGTGACCGGCCGCAACAACCAGGGGCGAATCACGGTCCGCTTCCGCGGTGGCGGTCACAAGAAGCGCTACCGCCTCATCGACTTCAAGCGCAACAAGGTGGGCGTGCCCGCCAAGGTCGTCACGATCCAGTACGACCCGAACCGCTCCGCGCGTGTCGCGCTCATCCAGTACGTGGATGGCGCCAAGGCGTACATCCTGGCGCCGGACGGCCTCAAGTCGGGCATGACCGTGCTGTCGAGCAAGGGCGCCGACATCACGCCGGGCAACGCCCTGCGCCTCCGCTTCATCCCCGTCGGCACGATGCTCCACAACGTGGAGCTCAAGATCGGCAAGGGCGGCCAGCTCGCCCGCTCCGCGGGTGCCGCCGCGCAGCTGATGGCCAAGGACGGCGACTACGCGCAGCTCCGCCTTCCGTCGGGCGAGGTCCGCATGGTCCACCTCGATTGCCGTGCGTCCATCGGGCAGGTGTCGAACCTCCAGCACGCGCGTGTGTCGCTCGGCAAGGCCGGTCGTAGCCGCTGGCTCGGTCGTCGTCCCCACAACCGTGGCGTGTCGATGAACCCCGTCGACCACCCGATGGGTGGCGGTGAGGGTCGTACGTCGGGCGGTCGTCATCCGTGCTCGCCCTGGGGTCAGCTCTCGAAGGGCATGAAGACCCGCACGAACAAGGCGACCGACAAGTTCATCGTCAAGCGACGCAAGTAAGCGAGGCAAACAGACATGCGCTCCACCAAGAAGGGCCCGTTCGTCGACGCCCACCTCGTCGACAAGGTCGAGAAGGCCATCAAGGCCAACGACCGCCGCGTGATCAAGACCTGGTCGCGTCGCTCCACCATCACGCCCGAGTTCGTCGGGCTCCAGCTCAACGTCCACAACGGCCGCAAGTTCATCACCGTGTTCGTCTCGGAGAACATGGTCGGCCACAAGCTCGGCGAGTTCGCGCCGACGCGCACCTTCGGCGGCCACTCGGCCGACCGCAAGGCCAAGGTCCCGGTCCGCAAGTGATCCCCGCGGTGCGCGCCTTTCGAGGCGCTGCACCAGCGAGGTGTCATCTGCGATCAGAAAGTTCTTGAGGGGTCCGGAAGCGGGTGCTAGATCCCGCGCCCTTTTCGCCCGGGTGGCTCTGCCACCGGGTACTTCATCCCGGACCTCGTGTCGGCTCACTCAGGCAAGCAAGGTCAGCTCTCCATGGAAGCCATCGCTAAGGCCCGTTTCCAGAAGATCTCGGTGCGCAAAGCACGCGTGATCGTGAACCTCATCCGCGGTCAGAACGCGGCTCAGGCGCTCGAGATGTTGCGCTTCACGCGCAAGGCGGCGGCGCCCATCGTCTTCAAGCTCCTCGACAGCGCGATCTCCAACGCGCGTGCCAAGGACCAGGCGCTCGACCTCGACAGCCTCAAGGTCACGACCGCGTTCGCCGACAAGGCGCCGGACCGCTTCATGCGCCGCTGGCGTCCGCGCGCTCAGGGTCGCGCCACGCGCATCACCAAGGGCATGAGCCACATCACGATCGTCGTGGGGAACTGAAGAACCATGGGTCAGAAGACACATCCGTACGGTTTCCGCCTCGGCGTCATCAAGACGTGGAACTCGCGCTGGTACGAGGACAAGAACTACGCGAAGTGGCTGCACGAGGATCTCTCGCTCCGTGAGCACGTTCGCAAGAACTACGCGAACGCTGGCGTCGCCGGCATCGAGATCGAGCGCGCGGCGAACAAGTGCAAGGTCGTCATCGCCACCTCGCGCCCCGGCATCATCATCGGCAAGCGCGGCGCTGGCGTCGAGCAGCTCCGCAGCGAGCTCCAGAAGCTCACGGGCAACGACCTCTTCGTGGACATCCAGGAGGTCCGCAAGGCCGAGACGAACGCGCAGCTGGTCGCCGAGAGCATCGCGACGCAGCTCGAGCGCCGCGTGGCGTTCCGCCGCGCGATGAAGAAGGCGGTCTCCACCGCCATGAAGTTCGGCGTGAAGGGCATCCGCGTGTACGCAGGCGGCCGTCTCGGCGGCGCCGAGATCGCCCGCTTCGAGCAGTACCGCGAAGGTCGCGTGCCGCTCCACACGCTCCGTGCGGACATCGAGTTCGGCGTCGCGACCGCGAAGACGACCTACGGCACGATCGGCGTCAAGTGCTGGATCTTCAAGGGCGAGGTGCTCCCGCAGCGCCGCCGTCAGCCGCGCGTCGGCGCCTGAGCCGACTCCTCCCACCCCTGACTTCTTCGAGCAGCTCTCATGCTTCAACCCAAGCGCACCAAGTACCGCAAGTCGCACACGGGCAACCTCAAGGGCAAGGCCACGCGCGGAGCGTCGGTCTCGTTCGGAGACTTCGGCCTGCAGGCCCTCGAGTCGGGCCACCTCACGTCGCGCCAGATCGAAGCCGCGCGTATGGCGATCCAGCGCCACGTGAAGCGTGCCGGCAAGCTCTTCATCCGCGTGTTCCCCGACCTCCCGTTCACGAAGAAGCCGCTCGAGACCCGAATGGGCACCGGCAAGGGCGGCGTCGAGGGCTGGCACGCGAAGGTGATCCCCGGCCGCGTGCTCTACGAGATGGAAGGCATCTCCGAGGAGATGGCCAAAGAGGCGTTCCGTCTGGCGGGCCACAAGCTCCCGGTCGCGACCCGTTTCGTGTCGAGGAAGGACCAGCTGTGAAGCCCTCGGAGCTGAAGGACAAGAGCGTCGACGAGCTCGTCGAGCTCGAGAAGACGACCGCCCGTGACCTGTGGCAGTCGAAGTTCTCGAACTACTCGAACCAGCTCGACGACACCGCCAAGATTCGCCGCCTTCGTCGCGACGTGGCGCGCGTGAAGACCGCGCTGACGCAGAAGCGCTCGACAGGCAAGTGAGGACGACGATGGCCGAAGCAGAGAAGAAGGGCCCCACGCCCAAGGCGAACGAGGACCGCGGCAACCGCCGCCTGATCGTCGGACGCGTCGTCAACGACACCGCGAACGCAGGTCGCGCGAAGAAGACCGTCGTGGTCGAGGTCGTGCGTCGCCTCCGTGATCCGGTCTACGGAAAGTACGTGAAGCGCGCGAAGCGTTTCCACGCGCACGACGAGACCGAGCAGTTCAAGACGAACGACCTGATCGAGATCCGCGAGAGCCGCCCGATGTCGGCGACGAAGCGTTGGGTCGCCGTACGCCTCGTCGAGCGCCCGGAAGCCGTCTGAGAAGGAAGCAGGTCATCCCATGATCCAGCAGCAGTCCGAGCTCGACGTCGCCGACAACAGCGGCGCAAAGCGTGTGGAGTGCATCAAGGTCCTCGGCGGCTCGCGCCGTCGTTACGCGGGCCTCGGTGACCTCATCGTCGTCGCCGTCAAGGAAGCGCTCCCCACCGCCAAGGTGAAGAAGGGCGATGTCTCCAAGGCGGTCATCGTGCGCACCTCGCGCGAGTACCAGCGTGCCGATGGCAGCTACATCAAGTTCGACGCGAACAGCGCCGTCCTCCTCAACAACCAGCTCGAGCCCGTGGGCACGCGCATCTTCGGGCCGGTCGCTCGCGAGCTCCGCGCCAAGAAGTTCATGAAGATCATCTCGCTCGCGCCCGAGGTGGTGTGATGGCCACGCGTATCAAGAAGGACGACCAGGTCGTCGTCATCTCTGGCAAGGACAAGGGCAGCCGCGGTCGCGTGCTCCTCGTCCAGCGCGAGTTCGATCGTGTGCTCGTCGAGGGCATCAACAAGCTCAAGCGCCACACCAAGCCCACGCCGAAGAACCCGAGCGGCGGCATCATCGAGCGCGAGCAGCCGATCCACGTCTCGAAGGTCATGCTGATCGACCCGACCACGGACAAGCCCACGCGCGTCCACTTCCAGGTCGGTGACAAGGGCGAGAAGGTCCGCATCGCCAAGAGCGGCGCCGCCATCAAGTGAAATGACGCTCACCATCGGTGAGCACCAGCCCCTCGGGCCCCGCGACGGCGGGGCCCAGTCGTTCCCCCCGCGATGAGCGGGGAGTCATCGAGCAGCGAACGTCGCCGCTCGAAGGACGGGTGAGAGAAATGTCCACGACCGAGCTCCCGCGTCTCCATCAGTACTATCGAGATCACGTCGTCCCGGCGCTCCGCAAGGAGTTCTCGCTGACGAACGCGATGCAGATCCCGCGTCTCGAGAAGCTCGTTCTGAACATGGGCCTCGGTAAGGCCGTTCAGAACCAGAAGATCATCGAGGCGGCCGTCGAAGAGGTCGGGATGATCACGGGCCAGAAGGCCGTGGTGACCCGCGCGAAGAAGTCGATCGCGACGTTCAAGCTGCGCGAGAACGCGGCGATCGGCGTGATGGTGACGCTCCGCAAGGCCCGCATGTGGGAGTTCGCGGACCGTCTCATCAACTTGAGCCTTCCCCGCGTGCGTGACTTCAAGGGTGTGTCGGCCAAGGCCTTCGACGGCCGCGGCAACTACACCCTCGGTCTCCGAGAGCAGATCATCTTTCCCGAGATCGACTACGACAAGATCGACGAGATCAAGGGCATGAACATCACGTTCGTGACCTCCGCGCCGAACGACGAGCAGGGCCGCGCGCTCCTTCGTGAGCTCGGCATGCCTTTCCGCAAGTAATCGAGAGGAACCGAGCCATGGCCAGCACCCGGGCATTCGCCAAGATGGAGAAGGAGCCGAAGTTCAAGGTTCGGTACGTGAACCGCTGCAAGAGCTGCGGTCGATCGCGTGCCGTCTACCGGAAGTTCGAGCTCTGCCGCATCTGCCTTCGGAAGTTCGCGCTCGCGGGAGACATCCCCGGCGTGACCAAGGCGTCGTGGTGATCACTTCCGTCTGACTCTTTTCGGAGACTCGTTCCCATGATGACCGACCCCCTCAGCGACATGCTCGCTCGGATCCGCAACGCGGCGCAGTCGCGCCACGAGACCACCGAGATCCCCCTCTCCAAGATCAAGCTCGGCGTGGCCGAGCTCCTCAAGGACGAGGGCTACATCTCGGACGTGAAGGTCGACGGGCGCACGATGACCGTGACGCTCAAGTACGGGCGTGATCGCTCGGCCGCGTTCATCGGCATCCGCCGTCGCAGCCGTCCCGGTCGCCGCCTCTACGTCGGCGTCGACAGCTTGCCGAAGATCCAGAACGGCTTCGGCATCGCGATCTTGTCGACGTCCCACGGGATCATGACCGACCGCTCGGCGCGCGAGAAGCGTGTGGGCGGCGAGCTCCTCTGCGAGGTCTGGTGATGTCCACTCCGACGACCACCACGCGCGTGTCGCGTGTCGGCAAGCGCCCCGTCACCATTCCGGCGGGCGTCACCGTCACCCTCACCGCGGACAAGATCGAAGCGAAGGGCCCCAAGGGGACGTTCGCCAAGAGCCTCCCGCCCAACGTCGAGCTCTCGAAGCAGGGCAACGACGTGGTCGTGAAGCCCAAGGCGGGCCTCGGTGTCACCGGCGCGCAGTACCAGGGCCTCGCGCGTGCGCTCGTGCGCAACGTGATCGAGGGCGTGTCGAAGGGCTACGACGTGGCGCTCGACCTCATCGGCACCGGCTATCGTGCCGAGCTCAAGGGTCAGGACCTCACGCTCGCGCTCGGCCTGTCGCATCAGGTGAGCTTCCCGCTCCCGGACTCGGTCAAGGGCCGCGTGGAGATCATCGACGTCGGCGGCACGAAGAAGCCGCGCCTGCACCTGAGCTCCTTCGACAAGGAGATGCTCAGTCAGACCGCGTCGCACATCCGCTCGTTCCGTCCCCCCGAGCCGTACAAGGGCAAGGGAGTCCGCTTCGTGGACGAGAAGGTGCGCGAGAAGGCTGGCAAGGCCGGCAAGGGCGCTGGCAAGAAGTGACGACGACGCCCGCCTCCTCGTGGTGAGGAGCGGGCTCGAGTCCAGAATCCCATTCGGGGTGGACGGTGCCGAGGCAACGTCACATCGCCCCCGGGGTGAAGCGAAATGGCAACGGACGATCAGAGGCTCAAGCGCAAGAAGCGCATCCGCAAGAAGGTCAACGGGACGGCCGAGCGCCCCCGCATGTCGATCTTCCGGAGCGCCAAGCACATCTACGCGCAGGTCGTGGACGACGCGAAGGGCGAGACCCTCGTGCACGTCTCGACGCTGACGAAGGACCTGAAGTCCGGCGCGTCCGAGGCGACCAAGAGCGACGCAGCCAAGCTCGTCGGCCAGGCGATCGCCAAGGCGTGCAAGGCGAAGGGGATCGACAAGGTCGCCTTCGATCGCAACGGGTTCATCTATCACGGGCGAGTGAAGGCTCTCGCCGATGCGGCCCGCGAGGCGGGCCTCGATTTCTGAGGCGTTGCCCTAGGGCATCGGAGATACGGCATGAGCAATACCATCGACCCGGATAGCCTCGAAGACCTCAAGGAGCGCGTGGTTCACATCAACCGCGTCGCGAAGGTCGTCAAGGGCGGCCGCCGCTTCAGCTTCAGCGCTCTCATCGTCGTCGGCGACGAGAAGGGCCACGTCGGCATCGGTCTCGGCAAGGCGAACGAAGTGCCGGACGCGATCCGCAAGGGCAACGACCGCGCGAAGAAGAACCTCTTCAAGGTTCCGCTCGTGGGTGGAACGATCCCGCACGCGGTGCAGGGTCACGCCGGTGCGGGCAACGTGCTGCTTCGTCCCGCCAGCCCGGGTACGGGCGTCATCGCGGGCGGCGCGGTCCGCGCGGTCGTCGAGGCCGCGGGCATCCGCGACGTCCTCTCGAAGATCGTCGGCACCAGCAACCCCCACAACGTGGTTCACGCGACGCTCGACGCACTCCGTTCGCTCGAGTCGGTGGAGGACGTGGCGCGTCGTCGGAACAAGACCGTCGAGGAACTGGTTCCGAGCCAGCCTTCGTCGGGCTCGCAGGCCTGAGAGGAATCGTCATGAAGCGCAAGCTCAAGGTCACGCAGGTGCGGAGCAACGCGGGGCGCCCCGAGACACAGCGTCGGACGCTGGCCGGTCTAGGGCTCCGTGGGCCGCACTCGGTGGTGCTCGTCGACAACACGCCCGCGTTCCGCGGTGCGGTGAAGAAGGTGATCCACCTCGTCACGGTGGAGGAATCCGATGGCTGAACAGTACATCCCGATCCTCTCGCGCCTGGCTCCCCCCGAAGGCGCGACGAAGGAAAAGAAGCGCAAGGGTCGTGGTCCGGGCTCCGGTCTGGGCAAGACGGCGGGTCGTGGTCAGAAGGGTCAGAAGGCCCGTCAGCCCGGCAACATCCACAAGCTCTTCTTCGAGGGCGGCCAGATGCCGCTCAGCCGACGCCTTCCCAAGGTCGGCTTCGTCAACCTGTTCGCGCGTGACTACGCCGAGGTGTCCGTCGGGCGCCTGGACGTGTTCGCGGCGGGCGAGACGGTCGACGAGAAGGCGCTTCGCGCGAAGGGCTTCATCAAGGGCAAGCACGACGGCTTCAAGGTGTTGGGCAACGGCTCGCTCACCAAGAAGCTGACGGTGCGCGCCGAGGCCTTCTCGGCGGGCGCCAAGACCAAGATCGAGGCAGCCGGCGGCACCTGCGAGCTCATCGAGCGCAAGGTCGCCCCCGTCGTCCGCCACAAGAACAAGAAGAAGTGAGCACGGAGGGCGTCGAGCCGATGGCTTGACGCCCTGCGTACGTCCTGGGAACACACCGCGCCGAACATGCTGAACGCACTCCCATGCTGAACGCTCTGGCCAACATCGCGAAGATCCCCGAGCTCCGCCGACGCATCCTCTTCACCCTGGGGATGATCGCGGTCTATCGCGTCGGGATCTTCGTCACGACGCCGGGCGTGAACCGCACCGCGATGCGCGAGATCGTCGCGCAGGGCGGCGGCTTCCTGGGCATGTTCAACCTGTTCTCGGGCGGCGCGCTCGAGCAGCTCTCGATCTTCGCGCTCGGCATCATGCCGTACGTGACCGCGAGCATCGTCCTCCAGCTCATGAGCGTGGTGTTCAAGCCGCTCGAAGAGCTCCGCAAGGAGGGCGAGGCCGGCCAGCGCAAGATCAACCAGTGGACGCGCTACGGCACGATCGTGTTGTCGATCGTCCAGTCCGTCGGCATCGCGCAGTGGCTCGTGAGCCTCAACGACTCGACGGGGACCGAAGACGTCGTGCGCGAGCCCGGTCTCTGGTTCTACGTGATCACGTGCATCTCGCTGACCACGGGCACCGCATTCATCATGTGGCTCGGTGAGCAGATCACCGAGCGTGGCATCGGCAACGGCATCTCGCTCATCATCTTCGCGGGCATCGTCGCCGATCTCCCGGACGCGCTGACGAACACCGTGCAGCAGGTGTCGATCGGCCAGATCCAGCCGGTGTCCCTCCTCATCATCTCGGCGATCGTCGTCGCCGTCATCGCCCTCATCGTCTTCTTCGAGCGTGGGCAGAGGCGCATCCCGATCGCGTTCGCGAAGCGAGGCATGGGACGCCGGACCTACGGTCAGACGCAGGTCTCGCACCTCCCGCTCCGCGTGAACGCGTCGGGCGTCATCCCGCCCATCTTCGCGTCGTCTCTCCTGATGTTCCCGCAGACCCTCGCGAACCTGAACATCCCGGGGATGCAGACGCTGCAGGACAACCTCGCGCCGGGCGGTTGGCAGTTCAACACCGTGTTCGTTCTCCTCATCGTCTTCTTCAGCTTCTTCTACACGGCCGTGACGTTCCAGCCGGTCGAGGTCGCGGACAACCTCAAGAAGCAGGGCGCCTTCATCCCGAAGGTGAAGCAAGGCAAGGAGACGGCCGAGTACATCGACTTCGTGATGACGCGCATCACGGTCGGCGGCGCGCTCTACATGGCGCTCGTGGCCTCGGTCCCCACGATCCTGCAGTCGCAGTTCCACGTTCCGTTCTTCTTCGGCGGCACGTCGATGATGATCGTCGTGGGTGTGGCGCTCGACACGATCCAGCAGGTCGAGTCGCACTTGATCACCCGTCACTACGAGGGTCTCACGGGCCCGAAGGGTCCGCGGATCCGCGGACGCCGGGGCTGATCATGGACCTGATCCTCTTCGGGCCTCCGGGCGCGGGTAAGGGAACTCAGTCGAAGTTCCTTCAGGAGACCCTGAAGATCCCCCAGATCTCCACTGGCGACATGATGCGCGCCGAGCGGAAATCGGGGTCGGACCTGGGGCAGCGCTTCGACAGCTTCATGTCGAAGGGTCTCTTGGTGCCCGACGATCTCGTGATCGAGCTCCTCGAGAAGCGCCTCCACCAGGACGACGCCAAGGGCGGCGCGATCTTCGACGGCTACCCTCGCACGGTGCCGCAGGCCAAGGCCCTCGACGCCGTGCTCGAGAAGTCCGGGCGCAGGATCGGCAAGGTCTTGTCGCTCGAGGTCCCCGAGGGATCCATCGTCGATCGCATCTCCGGTCGGCGCACCTGCCTCGACTGTGGACAAGCCTACCACGTGCGCTATAACCCGCCCCCTCCGTCGGGCCGCTGTGGCTCGTGCAATGGTGAGCGTGTCGTCCAGCGGAGCGACGACACCGAGGAGACGGTTCGAACACGGCACGCGGCCTACCTCAAAGACACCCTCCCGATCCTCGCCCACTACGGCCAGTTCCCTGGCGTCGTGGTCGCGATCGATGGCATGGGTGAGGTGGACGCAGTGACCAAGCGCCTCCTCGGTGCTGTAGGGCTCGACGCCGCGGGGAGCTGAGAGAGGCCCGAGAGGGCTGAACGGATGAACGAAGAGGCCGCGGATCGCGCGGCGATGGATTGGATCGATCGAAGAAAGCCGGAGAGTTGTGGTGCAGCGTCGTCGAGGAGCTCCCTCGCGCGTTGTACCGAGTGCAGAGTGATGACGGGCAGAGCTTCGTCGCTGGTCTCCCCGCAGCGAGCAAGCATGGGCTGGTGAAGGTCGCGCGTGGCGACCGGGTCGTCGTGACCGTCTCCCCCACCGATCAGACTCGAGCACGAATCCTACGAAAGTTCTGACCGCAAGTCCGACTATCCAACGAAGAGTGAAGCCATGAAGGTCCGCCCCAGCGTCAAGAAGATGTGCGAGAAGTGCAAGGTCGTGCGCCGCAAGGGAACGGTGCGCGTGATCTGCGAAGACCCGCGTCACAAGCAGCGCCAGGGCTGATCGGCTCCGCCGACCTTTCAGGACTTCAGGAGAGAAACGAACATGGCCCGTATCGCAGGCGTCGACCTTCCCGGTCGCAAGCACCTCATCATCGCACTCCAGTACATCTACGGGGTCGGCCCCGCGAAGGCGAAGGAGATCTGCGAGAAGACCGGCATCTCGCCCGCCAAGAAGGCGGACGATCTCGATGATGGCGACATCAAGAAGATCCGCGACATCCTCGAGGCGAACTACAAGGTCGAGGGCGATCTCCGCCGCGACATCGCCATCAACATCAAGCGCCTGATGGACCTCGGGAGCTACCGCGGCCTCCGCCACCGCCGTGGCCTTCCGGTCCGCGGCCAGCGCACCCACACGAACGCGCGCACGCGAAAGGGCCCCCGCAAGGGCTCGACGGTCCGTCGCTGATTTTCTCGCTCTGGAGCTGAACGATGTCGAAGCCTGCAGCCGCGGCCGCCAAGGGCGCGAAGGTCAAGAAGAAGGTCAAGAAGAACGTCGGGAGTGGCGTCGCCCACATCCTGTCGAGCTTCAACAACACGATCGTCACGATCACGGACCTCAGTGGGAACGTGATCTGCTGGTCGAGCGCCGGCGCGCGTGGCTTCAAGGGCTCGCGCAAGAGCACGCCCTTCGCGGCCCAGCTCGCTGCCGAGGACGCTGCCCGCAAGGCGCAGGAGCACGGCATGAACACCGTCGCGATCTTCGTCATGGGCCCGGGCGCAGGACGCGAGTCGGCGCTCCGTGCCTTCCAGACGGCTGGCATGCGCGTCACGCTCATCCGCGACGTCACCCCGATTCCCCACAACGGTTGCCGTCCGCCCAAGCGCCGTCGCGTCTGAGTTTTTCGAGGAGATCCGAACATGGCCCGCTATATCGGCCCCGCTTGCAAGCTCTGCCGTCGTGAAGGCGAGAAGCTCTTTCTCAAGGGCGACCGCTGCTACACCGACAAGTGCGCGTTCGACCGTCGCCCGTACCCGTCGGGTCAGCACGGCCAGCGCCGCATCAAGGTGACCGAGTACGGCATCCGCCTTCGCGAGAAGCAGAAGGTCCGCCGCATCTACGGCATCCTGGAGCGCCAGTTCCGCAAGTACTTCGCGGAGGCCGATCGCGTGAAGGGCGTGACGGGTGAGAACCTGCTCTCGCTGCTCGAGCGCCGCATGGACAACGTCTGCTACCGCCTCGGCTTCGCCGCGACGCGCGCGGATGGTCGTCAGCTCGTCCGCCACGGTCACGTCCTCGTGAACGGCAAGCCCGTTTCCATCCCCTCCTTCCTCGTGAAGAAGGGCGACAAGATCACGATCCACGAGCGCAGCCGAGAGCTCGGCCGCGTGAAGATCTCGGTCGAGGGTGTGGACCGCCGTGGCGTGCCGGAGTGGCTCGAGCTCGACAAGGGTGGCCTCGTCGGAACGGTGCGCGACAACCCGGTTCGCGAAGCGATCACGCTGCCCATCAAGGAGCAGCTGATCGTCGAGTTCTACTCTCGCTGAAGATTCTCCGAGACCTGGTCTCGGGTGAAGAGGCCGCGTCGAGAGGCGCGGCCTTCTGGTTCTCTCTCTAGCTCGGAGCCGCGGCGAGAGTCGCGGTTCTCATGACGGTCATACTACCGTTCAGGAGTGGTGCTCATGTCGAATGCCTTCGTCGCTCGTAACTGGCGTGATCTCATCAAGCCCAAGACCGTCCCGGTCGAGGACGCGACCGCCACGTACGGCAAGTTCGTCTGCGAGCCGCTCGAGCGCGGCTTCGGCATCACGCTCGGCAACGCGCTTCGCCGCGTGCTCCTGAGCTCGCTCCAGGGCGCAGCGATCACCGCGATCAAGATCGACGGCGCGCTCCACGAGTTCACCTCCGTCCCCGACGTGGTCGAGGACGTGACGGAGATCGTGCTGAACCTCAAGGAGGTCGTCGCGAAGGCGCACTCTCCGAAGACCCACGTCGTGCGAATCGACAAGGAAGGCCCGTGCGAGCTGACTGCGGGTGACATCCAGGTCACGGACCAGATCGAGATCCTCAACCCGAAGCACGTGATCTGCACGGTCGCCAAGGGTGGCCGCTTCTCGGCGGAGCTCACGATCAACGTCGGCCGCGGCTACGTGCCTGCGGAGCGCAACAAGACGCCGGGCATGCCGATCGGCACGACGGCCATCGACGGGATCTTCTCGCCGATCCGCAAGGTCAACTACACGGTGACCAACGCGCGTGTCGGTCAGATCACCGACTACGACAAGCTCACGCTCGAGGTCTGGACGAACGGCTCGGTCCGCCCGCAGGACGCCGTCGCGTACGCCGCGAAGATCCTCAAGGACCAGCTCTCGATCTTCATCAACTTCGAGGAAGAGGAAGAGGCGAGCACGCTCACGGCGTCGGACGACGAGCCGCTGAACGAGAACCTGTTCCGCTCGGTCGAGGAGCTCGAGCTCTCGGTCCGTTCCGCGAACTGCCTCCAGAACGCGAACATCCACTTGATCGGCGAGCTCGTCCAGAAGACCGAGGCCGACATGCTGAAGACGAAGAACTTCGGCCGGAAGTCGCTCAAGGAGATCAAGGAGATCCTCGCCGACATGGGCCTCTCGCTCGGCATGAAGATCGACAGCTGGCCCCAGATGCTCGAGCGCTGGAAGCAGCAGCAGGCCCAGGCCTGAAATCGAGCGACGCGATGTCGCGCTGAACGGAGAAGAGTCATGCGTCACAAGAAGTCAGGCCGAAAGTTCAACCGGGACACCTCGCATCGCCGCGCGATGTTCCGCAACCTCGCGGCCAATCTGGTCCTCCACGAGCGCATCGAGACGACGGATGCGAAGGCGCGCGAGCTCCGCAGCATCGTCGAGCCGCTCATCACCCGCGCGCTTCGTCTCGGTGACGACCTCACGGTCGACATCGGCAAGCTGAAGCCCGAGCAGGCGAAGAAGGTGATCGCGAGCCGCGTGCACGCGCAGCGTCTCGTCGCCAGCTTCCTGCCGCGCATGGGCACGGCGACCAAGTCGGACGGAACGAGCGAAGAGGTCGACCTCGTCTACAAGCTCTTCCACGACATCGCGCCGCGCTTCCTGGCGCGCGTGAAGGAGAACAAGGGCGGCGGTTACACGCGCGTCATCAAGCTCACGGAGCGTCGCGGCGACAACTCGCCGATGGCCATCATCGAGATCCTGCCCGCGGCTTGAGCTGGGGTGACCACGCGAGTGGTCGTGAGGGAGGCGAGGCGTCCGGGCAACCGGGCGCCTCGTCGCGTTCCGTCTTCGTCTTCGTCGTGACCGGTTCGAGAACGCGGGCGACGAAAGCGCCGCTCACGAGAGGGTGTCGTCGGCCGGGACCAGAGGCGTGGCGGCGCGGCTGGGCATGGGCGTGCGTGACGTGCTCGACCACGTCACGAGCAGGAGCCCGAGCGCGAGGAAGAGCGCCGACGCGATCGCGAGCGGGACGGTGCGGTCGACCTCGACGGCGGCCGCCTGCGCCTCGAGCGCGCCCTGCATGGCGACGCAGTCGGTGCACGCGGGCGCGAGCGTCGCGGCGCGGGCAAAGGCCTCTGCGTCGAGCACGCCGCCAGCGAGCGAACGCTGCGCGTCGTCGAACACCAGACGGCCTCGCCACGCGCCGGTGGTCGGCGCATCGGGCGCGATGGCGATGGCGCGGCGCAGCGTCGCGTCACGCGCGTCGGGGTCCACCTCGAGGTCGGCGATGCGCGCATAGAGCGTTGCGGCCTCCGTCGTAGCGAGCTCGGGGCTTCGCGCGAGCGCGCCGTCGAGGAGCGTACGGGCCTCGTCTCCGCGACCCCCCTCCAGCGCAGAGGTGGCGTCCGCCAGCGCCGTGAGCAGGTGGGCGGCGCGCGCCGCATCGAGCCGCTCGTAGAGCTCGTCGAGCGTGCGCTCCCAGCCCCAGGCCAGGTCGGGCTCTTCGCCGAGGCGCGTCTCGAACGTCTCTCTCGCGACCCAGATCCCGTTCTGGCGGAAGTCACGCAGTGCCTCGCGCGCCGCGTCCCGCAGACGCCGCTGATCGGCGTCGACGAAGGACGCGACGACGGGAATCGCGGAGAGCGTGTGCGTCGTCGCATAAGCGAGGAGGACGTCTGCCAGCTGATCGCCGCCCAAGCGCTGCGCGAGCGCGCCGGGGTTGTCGAGGTCCAGGCGATCGGTCGTCCAACGCGCCCAGGTGCGGCCTTCGGGGTTGTCGTCGTCAGAGCGCGCGCGGATCGCAGCGGCCGCGACGCGATCGCCCAGGCGAATCGTCACGCGCCGGCCCTCCATCCGCCATGGTTCGCCGTCGAGGCGGAACACTGCAGGTACGAGGCGCAGTGCCTCCGTCGTGCCGATGCGCTCCAGGCTGCGCAGCAAGAGCAGCGGCTCGGCCATGCGCAGCGTCGGGTTGGATCGATCGGTCGCCAGCAGCACCTCGACGCCAGGTGCGATGTCCACCATGTCGTCGGCGCGACGCGAGCCCGCGGCGCGACGGATGGCGGTCAGCGCCGTGTCGGCCTCGGTCCGCGTGGGTCGCGCACGGCGCAGGCGCGCCAGTCGCTCGCCGATCGCAGGGACGGCGTCCGCAGGCAGCGTGCTCAGCGTCTCGATCGCAGCGTGCCGCGCGGTCGCGTCCTCGGAAGCGAGCTCGCGTGCGACGGCAGCCAGATCGAGGTCCTGCGCCCGCGCCGTCCCGCCCGTGAAGAGCGCGACGGCTGCGGCCAGCGCGAGGATCAGCCCTCGATCGTGAAGCTCGCGAACTCGCCGGTGTAGCTGCGCCAGCGGGTGTCGATCTTGTCGACGCGTGCTGTGGATGGTCCGTGTTGAGCCCATGCGAGGAAGTCCTTCACCTGGTCCTCTTCACCTTCGGCGACGAGCTCCACGCCACTGTCTGGGCGGTTCTTCACCCAGCCGGTGAGGCCGAGACGCTTCGCCTCGCGGACAGCCGAGGCGCGGTAGTACACGCCCTGGACACGTCCTCGGATCACCAAGTGGATCCGCTTCAGAGCCATGAGATCGACCCTCCTACGCGAGCGCATGCGCGCGCGGCAAATTTTCGGAGCACCGTCGTACCGCAAAACGGCTGCCCGGTCCGCTGGCCAATCGTCGGGATGGGTTGCGGACCGCTCGATCGTTCGCTAGATCCGCCGACCCTCTCATCTTCCCGGTCGTCCACAGGGGACGCTCACGGCGAGGCGCGGAGGTCGGAAGGTCCCATGAAGGAAGGCATCCACCCGAATTACAAGGAAGCCGTGATCAACTGCGCCTGCGGCGCGAGCTACAAGACTGGCTCGACGCGCGGCTCGTTCACGGTGGACATCTGCTCCGCGTGCCACCCGTTCTTCACGGGCAAGCAGCGCATCCTCGACACGGCCGGCCGCGTCGAGCGCTTCCGCAAGAAGTACGAGAAGAAGGCGCCCGCGAAGGCCTGAGTTTCCCGCGAATCCCTTCGTCGTGACAGAGCCGCAGACACCGCGAGGTGCTGCGGCTCTCGTCGTTTCCAGGGACTCGCAACACGGCGAGATGCGCGCGGACGCCATCCGATGCAGAGTCGTCCGCCATGAGCGCGGACCCCGGAGCCAACGCAGCCCGTCCCTACATCGGTGGGCAGGCCGTCATCGAGGGCGTGATGATGCGATCGCCGACGGGCCTGGCCGTCGCGGTGCGTCGCCCCAACGGTGAGATCGTCGTGCGCGAGGGGCCGGTCGCGGGATCGTCGGGCGCGTGGCGCAAGTGGCCGCTCGTGCGCGGCGTGGTGACGCTCGTCGAGTCGATGTCGCTCGGCTACAAGGCCCTGCAATTCTCGGCCGATCAGCAGATGGTGCCGGCCAGCGGGACCGAGCTCGCCGATTCTCGCGGCGAGGTCGCGCCCGTCGCCGGCGTCGCGAAGGCCGACGCGGACGCAGGATCGGGCGGCACCCGCGTGATGATGCTCGTCTCGATGCTGTTCGCGATCGGCCTCTTCGTCGCGTTGCCGCAGGGCCTGGCGGCGGGCCTCTGTCGCCTGCTCGGCTGGGACCTCGGCGTGCAGGACTTCGCGTTCCACGCGCTGACGGGCGGCTTCAAGCTCCTCGTGCTGACGGGCTACATGCTCTTCATCAGCCGGATCGAGGAGATCCGTCGCGTGTTCCAGTACCACGGTGCCGAGCACAAGACGATCTACGCCTACGAAGCGGGCCTGCCGCTCACCGTCGAGAACGTGAAGGCGCAGTCGGCCCTCCATCCGCGGTGCGGCACGACGTTCCTCATCGTCGTGGTGGTGCTGTCGATCCTCATCGGCAGCGCGGTGACGCCCATCGTTCTGCCGCACGCCGAGGGCATCTTCGGTCAGATCCAGACGCTGGCGCTGCGCATCACGTTGCTCGTTCCCACGGCCGCGATCGGCTACGAGCTCCAGCGCTTCTCCGCGCGTCATCTGTCGACGGGGCCGCTGCGCTTCGTGAACTACCCGGGCTTCCTCTTCCAGAAGATCACGACGCGCGAGCCGGACGCGCAGCAGATCGAGGTCGCGATCGCTGCGATGCAGAGCGCTGTGTGGCGCGAGAAGGTCGGCGTGACGGCGACCTCGGACGAGCGCACCGAGGTCTTCGGATCGCTCGAGGGCGTGCTCGCGCGCTTCGGCGCGCCTCAGCCCGCCGAGTGAACGAGCGCTGACGCGATGAGCGCGCGACACCTCGTGATCGGCCTCGACGGGGCCGACGTCGACGTGATCGAGCGCATGGGGCGCGATGCGCTCCCGACGCTGTTCGCGTTGCGAGAGAAGGGCGCGTGGGCGCGCCTGCGCAGCGTGGTGCCGTGCGCGACGCTGCCGAACTGGACGACGTTCCTCACCGGCGTCGATCCCGGCACGCATGGCGTCTTCGACTTCACGACGCGCGTGGGGACGCGCATCGCGTTCACGGGCGGCACCGTGCGGGCGGTGCCGACGATCGCTGCGCGCCTCGATCGACTCGGCCTGTCGTGCGCGATCGTCGGCTTTCCCGCGACGTTTCCGCCCGAGCCGCTCGCGCACGGCGTGTTCGTGAGCGGCTGGGACTCGCCCGTCGACTTCGAGGCAGACGAGGGCTACGTGCACCCGCCGTCGCTCCATCGCGAGCTCACGGCGCGCTTCGGCCCGCTGCGCTTCGACGAGGTGGACGAGTTCGTCGCCGACCGTCCGGGCTGGCACGGCGCGCTCGGCCAGAAGCTCGAAGCCCGTGTGGACGCGCGCACGGAGCTCGCGTCACACCTGCTCGCCGATCGCGACTGGGATCTGTTCGCCTTCTATTTCGGAGAGAGCGACACGGCCTCGCACCACCTCTACGCGCTGTGGGACGAGAGCTCGCCGCGACATCCGAGCGACGCGACGGACGACGAGCGCGACGGCTACCCGCGCGTGTACCGCGCGCTCGATCGTGCTGTCGCACGGTTGGTCGAAGAAGCGGGTCCCGAGGTGGAGCTGACGATCGTCAGCGATCACGGCTCGGGGCCCTCGAGCGACAAGGTGCTGTACCTCAACCGTGCGCTCGAATCGCTTGGTTTTCTCGCGTTCCGCGGAGGCGCGCGTCACGCGCCGACGCTGCGTGACCGACTCCGCGCCGAGGCGATGCAGCGCGTGCCTCCGCGGATGAAGCACGCGCTCTTCCACGCGTTCGGTCGTGCGCTGCCGGGGCTGCTCGAGTCACGCACGCGCTTTGCGGCGATCGACTTCGCGCGCACGCGCGTGTTCTCGGACGAGCTCAACTATTTCCCTGCCCTGCACTTCAACCTGCGCGGCCGCGAGCCCGAGGGTGTGCTCGACAGAGAGGACGTGCCGCGCGTGCTCGCGGCGCTCGAGGACGCTCTGTTCGCGCTGCGCGATCCGTGGACGAACGAGCCCGTGGTGCAGGCGCTCCATGCGCGCGCGTCGCTCTACGAAGGGCCGCACGTCGATCGCGCGCCCGACGTGATCGTCGAGCTCGCGCTCGATCGCGAGACGCGTGCGGCGGGCGCCACGTACAACGTGATGCCGTCGAACGACGATCCCGAGGCTCGCGTGATGCGTCGGCTCGAGCCGGCCGAGCTCCGTGGGCGCAAGGGACGCAGCCTGGCGGGGAGCCATCGTGATCGCGGGCTCTACCTCGCGGTGGGCCCTTCGGTGCGCGCGATCGGAGAGATCGATGCGCGCATCGCGGACGCGACCTCCACGCTGCTCGCGCGCATGGGGCTCGCGGCGCCCGCGCACGCCTCCGGTCGCGTGCTCGACGAGGTGCTTGGTCGGGTCGAGGGATCGCCCTTCGTCGCGCTCCCCGACGCGCCGGTGACGCGCACGGCCTCGAACGATCTCGCCCGGACCGAGGCGCGGCTGCGCGCGCTGGGCTACGTGGACTGACGCGGAGTCAGTGCCCTCCGACCGCGTGTGTCGAGGACCCGCGCGTGAGCGCGAGCACGACTCGCTCACGCGCCAGGAGCAGCGGCGTCGGCGTCAGGCCCGTCGCGAGGAGCACGGCGGCGAGCGTGATCGCGACGAAGCGCTCGCGCGTCGACAGGTCGGGGACCGTGAGCCCGAGCGGGCGACGGCTCGTGCCGAGGAACGCGAGGAAGAAGCCGCGCACGATCGTGACGCCATTGAGCGCTGTGACGATCACGAGGCCGATGGCCTCGATCGGGTGCGAGCCGAGGAGGCCATGGAGGAGCAGATCCTCCGAGACGAACATCAAGCTGCCGGGGAATCCGATCGACGCGAGCCCGAGCACGAAGGACGCGCCCGCGAGGAACGGAAAGCGTGCTGCCGCGCCGCCGAGCTGGCGGACATCCGTCGTGCCTGCGCGCACCTCGAGCTGGGAGGCGCAGAGGAGGAGGCCGGTGCTCGAGAGACCGAGCGCGAGCATCTGGAGGAGGGCGCCGTGCAGGCTCTCGCGGTTGGCCTCGGCGACGCCCACGAGCACCAGGCCCATCTGGCTCGTGAGCACGAAGCCGAGCATGCGGCGCAGATCCGTCTGCGCGAGGCCGAGCAGGCTCCCGTACACGGCGCTCGCGAGCGCGAGATCGGCGATCCACGGGAACACCTCTGCCGAGGCCTCGGGGAGGAGCGGCAGCATCACGCGGCTCGCGAGGAAGGCGCCGAGGTGGGTGGAGATGAGGAGCGCGGTGATCGCGATCGGGCCGCGCTCGGCGAGCACGGGCAGCCACGAGTGGAACGGCACGACGGCCTTGCGAACGAGCAGCGCGATCGCGAGGAGGAAGAAGATGGGCAGCTGCGAGGCGGGATCGAGGGCGGGCTCGGGTGCGGTGAGATCGAACGGGAGCGGGCTGCCCGCCCGCGCGGACACGATCCACACGACGGCCGCCGCGAGCGGAAGCGCCCCGAGCACGAGGAACACACCGTACGCGCGAAACGCACGGCCCTTGCCGCCCGCCGGGATGGACTCGCGCAGCGCGTACGCGCCGGGCACGAGAGACGCGAGCCAGAAGAGCGCGAGGCAAGCGAGGTCGAGCGAGGTGTAGACGCCGATGGTCGCAGCCTCGGTGAAGAGGATCGCGGGGATCATCGGGCCCGCGAGCTCGCGCTTGGGCGCGGCGACGAGGAGCAGCACGACGAGCAGCGCGGTGAGCGGCAGGAACGGCGCGGCGAGCTCGTCGATGCCGAGGTGCCATCGCGCCGCGACGAGCGGCAGCGGGGCCGAGAGATCTTCGATCGGCGGGGCGTCGTGGGTGACGAGGAACGACGCCGCCAGCGCAGCGCTCACCACGAGCACGAGGCCCGTGACGACGAGGCCGACGCCCAGACGCGCGCGCTGATCCGGGAGCCGCAGCGCGAGGAGGCCGCCGAGGAACGGGGTGAGCACGAGCAGCGTGGGCCACGGGATCGCGGTGAGGAGCGACATCAGGCGGGCTCGACCTTCTCGCGCGCGTCTCGGGGCTCGGCGGGCGCTGTGGAGGTGCTCGTGCGCGCAGCGTCGGTCGCCCTCGGCTCGCGAGGCTGCTCGTTCACCGGGAGGCCTGCCAGCGTCGCCACCCACCGACGCTCGAGGTCGTCGGCGGCGCGCGCGAGCGCGAGCGTGGGCGCGACGAGCGCGCGATCGAGGAGCTCGTCGAGGAAGAAGCGGTGGTACGCGAGGTGATGCAGGAGCTCTCGCGCCCGCTCGGGCACGAAGTGTGAGCTCGCATGCGCGCCGCGTCGCACGTCCGGGAGCGCGGCAGCGATCTCCTGCGCATCGCGCAGCGCGGAAGGGGCGCGCAGGAGCTGGAGCGTGCGGAGGAACGCGTGCGCCACCATGTACGCGACGACGAGGATCGCGAGCCACCCCGACCGCGTGAGCGCCGCGACGCCCACGCCGAGCGCCATCAGCCCCACCTGCGAGGAGGTGGCGTACGCGAGCGCGCCCTTGATGTCGCTCTGCACACGGCCCGCGAGGCTCGAGGTGACGACGGTGAGTGCACCGATCACGATCAGCACGACCGATCCGATCGGCGTCGACTCGAAGAGCGGCGCCGACCGCAGGAGCAGGTAGATGCCCGCGTGCACCGAGAGCGCGCCGTAGAAGAGCGCGCTCGAGGGCGTCGGTCCCTCCATGGCCCGAGGGAGCCAGCCGCTCGCAGGGAAGAGCGCGCTCTTTCCGATCGTCGAGAGCAAGAGGGCGAGCGCGATCGGTGTCGTGGCGGAGGCGTCGAGGTGCGTGCTCGCATGCGGCCATGCGCCGCTGCCGAACGCTGCCTCGAGCTGCGAGCTGCCCGTGGCCTGGTGGAGCAGCACGCCCGCGACGAGCAGACCCACGTCCGTCATACGGTACGTGACGAACGCGCGCAGACCGCCGCGCACGGGGCCGTTGCGCAGCTGGAAGAACGCCACGAGGAGGAACGACGAGAGACCGACCATCTCCCAGCCGATGAAGAGCAGGTCGTAGCTGCCCGCGAGCACGAGGATCTGCATGCCTGCGTCGAAGATCGACAAGAGCACGAAGAAGCGCAGGAAGCCTGGATCGCGGTGCAGGTAGCGGATGGAGAAGCGCGTCACGAGGGCGGTCACCACGCCGGTGGTGAGGACCATCGCGATCGAGAGGCGATCGACCAGGAGCTCGAGGCCGAACACGTGACCAGGCAGCGCGTAGAGCTGGCCGTAGTGGAGCTCGATCGCGTGCGAGTCGCCGCGCGCGAACACGAACGTGGCGGCGATCGAGGCGAGGAACGACACGCCCACTCCGACGCTCGCGAGGAACACGATCTCGCGCTCGCGGAGCGCGCGACCGAGCATCATCAACGCACCGAGGAGGAGCGCGATGAGGAGCGGCGCTGCCGGGATCGCGAGGACGAGCCAGTGCAACACGGCGCTTCCTTCGGGGCTCGGGCTCATGGCGAGGCCTCCGCGAGGCGCTCGCCGCGCGATCGGGTCTCGACGATGCGCGCGGGCCCGACGTGATCACGCTTGCCGCCGTACCACGCCTCCCAGCGCGGGACCTCCGCGAGCGAGCGTCGCTCGGGCGTGTAAGGCGTGAACCCATCGGGGCCGTACACCGAGAACACGCCGGTGTCGGGATCGATCGAGACGGTGCGCACCCACTCGCCCGTCACGAGCTCTCGCACCTCCGCGTTCGCCGCGGCGATGGCGAGCAGCGTCTCGACCGATGCCTCGATGATGCACAGCAGCCGCACCGGCTCGTGAATCTCGGTCATCTGCTTCGGAAGGCCCGTGCGGAGATCACCACTCGCGCCCTCGAGCACCCCGAGCAGCGCGCCGAGGTTGTGCGGCAGCTTCGAGCCCGCGCCCCACACCTCGGGGTCGACCGTCGAGAAGAGATACTCGAGGTTGATGCCCGCGCCGACGGGCACCACCGCGCCGAGGATGCGCGCGAGGATGCTGCCATCGGCGTCGATCGAAGGGTCGTAGCTCACGAGGAACGACCGACGATCGAGGAAGAGGCCGCGCGTGAGCTCGCGACGTCCCACGATGCATGCGGCGTTGGTCGCGTGGTTGTACTCGGGTCGCGCCTGGCTGAGATCGACGGCGCGCTCTTCGACGTGTCGCAGCGCGGCCTCGACGCTCTCGCCTTCCGGTGCGTGCTCGAAGCGACGGCAGCGCTCGTGCGCCGAGAGCTGGCGCGCGCGATCGAGCGAACGACGCAGGGCGGCGAGCTCCGGGCGCAGCGCCGGGGGCACGTCGTCTTCGTCGAAGATCGTGATCGCGTCGGTGGTCGTGTCATGCAAGCCGCCGACGAACCACGTGGTGTCCGGGATCGTGATGCCCTCTTCCGCGAGGCGCGCGCGCACCTCGGCATCGTTCGCGAGCACAGCGAAGGCGCGCGCGTTGGGGCCGCCGTTCCGTCCGCCGCACGCGCCGCAGTCGTACGCGGACTGGTGTGGGTTGTTCACCGAGGATGCGCCGTGCCCGAAGAGCGCGACGATCGGAGCGAAGCCCGTCGTGAGCCCCAGGTTCTCGAGCGTGCCTTTCACGCGGAGCACGCGCTCGCGCAGCGTGAAGCCGCGCGGCAGCTCCGACGTGGCGGACTCACTCGGCAAGAGGATGCGCGGGGCGGAGGGCGCGCCGCTCGTCTCGGGGCCCTCGTCCTGCGCGAGCGCGAGCTGCGTGCGCGGCGTAGGCAAGAGCCACGAGGCGAGACGCTTGGTGAAGCGATCGGTCGCGCGCGGGAACGTCACGCGGAGGACGAGCGGCACGATCGCGAAGAAGCCGAGCACGGCGGTGAAGATCGCGCCGCGTGCGAGCGAGCGCGAGGCGTAGAGGGTCTCGTAGCGAGCGCGGGCCCAGAGCGCGCGGCGCAGACGACGGCGTGACTCGAGGTGCGCGTGGGCGGGGTCGCTCGCTTCGCTGACGACGTGCGCAGGCGTGACCACCACCGGGCAGAGGGCTCGCGCGAACGGGTTGTCGAGCGACGTGAACTGCATCGCCACCCCGAAGAAGCCGGCGACGCCGAACGTCACGTGATCGCGCCCGAGCGACTCGAAGTGGCGACGGATCCCTTCCTCGCGATCGTCGATGCAGAAGGCGACCTGGAAGCGCGGCAGGGCGGAGGCGGGCGCGGCGGGGAGCTCGCGGTTCTCTGCGACGGCCGAGACGATCTCGCGTAGGTGATGATGCTCGTAGGCCTCGTGGAACGTTCGCTGGCGCGTGGGCGCGTCGAACGACTCGATCGCGAGCAAGAGAGCGTTGGCGCTGTCGTCGGTGGTGTTGGGGCGATCGAACGCCGCGATGTCGTGCGCGCTCAGCTCGAGGCGCCGCGCGACCTCGAAGAGCTGGAAGGTCCGCGTGGTGATCCGCTCGGAAGCGCGCGAGGCACGCAGCGACTGCACCCGTGCGTCGAGCTCACGCGCGAGGCTCGGCGAGTCCGCGCGAGGTGCGTCGCGCTCGTCCAGTGATCGTGCCAGCTGACGCGCGCTCGCGAGATCGAGCACGAGGCGGAGCACTGTGAGCTGCTCGAGCGACGCGGGAGGCGCGTCGTCCGCGCGATCGTCGGGCGTCGACTCGAGCCGCGCGATCATGCCGGCAAAGCCCGGCAGTAGGAGGAGGTGTCGCGCGATCCGCTGATCGAGCGGGCGCGCGGTGTGACCGTCTTCGTCGCGCGCGATCGGTGGGTCGTCGAGGTACCCGAGCTCACGGCACAGCTCCGCGATCATCTCGCGCGGGGCGAGGCCACGCGCCTCGAGGCGCTCGATCGTCGCGGCAGCCTCGGCGTGTACGGGGTGCTCGAGCCAGCGGCCGGTGCGGAGCACCTCGCGCGCGCAGACGAGCAGGCCTCGCTCACGGTGTGGCATCGCCCACCGCGCCATGCCCTCGTCGAGGTACGCGAGGAGAAAGCGCTGGAGGAAGGCGTTGGGGACGAGCGCTGGATCCGAGGTGCCGAGCTCGAGGAGCGCATCTCGGACGGTCGCGATCGGCGCACGCGTGCGCTCCGGAGTCGCGCGCACCACACGCTCGCAGGCCTCGAACAGCGCGCGTGCGCCCGGGTCCTCGAGCGCACCGCCCTCGTCGATCGCGAAGCGGATCGCAGACGGCACGCTCTCGGTCGGGTGCCGGAGCATGAGCCGCTCCACGTCCTTCACCTCGAAGGCAGCGAGCGCGGTGTTGGGCCGCACGCGATCACGGCGCGCGAGCGCATGCGCGAGGTCGATCTCGTCGATGCGACCGCGCGCGAGCTCTTCGCGGAAGCGCGGCTCCGACAGATAGCCCTCACCGTCGTTCAGCGCGCACGCCACCGCGATCGCGTCGTGGAACGGCATCGACTGGAACGCGTGCAGCGTGTTGTGGTGCACGAAGACGCCGAGCGGCCCCTGGCTCGGCAGCACGTGACGCGCGTAGGTCAGCGCGTGATCGACCTGCACGAGAACGTCCGTGTCGTCGTGCGGAGGGGAGGCGTCGTGGGTGCTGGACATCGGGTCAGGGCACGCGGCCGTAGAGCGGCTGGGCGCACGCGGCTCGCCATCTCTGCATCGGAAGTGCCATGCAACATGCCCCGTTTCGCCGCGAGAACCACGCGAGCGCTCGGGGTTTCCCGGGGAGATTTACCCCGCGGGGTGATTCACCACCTGGCGACGACTGCGCCGGTGGCGGGTTTCCTTTCGATCTGGGTCCCGTCGGCTCGGCACGTTCGCTGCTCAGCGCCGGCACATGACCGACTCCATCGACCGCGAACAGGGCGCGCATCCGAGCTCCGCCCCCGCGCTCGCGCCCGGCGCCTCGCCCGAGCCCGCGACGGTCCGCGATCGATGGCTCGCAGACCTGCGCGCCGGCTTCATCGTCTTCCTCATCGCGCTGCCGCTCTGCCTGGGCATCTCGATGGCGAGCAACTTCCCTCCGATCGCCGGCATCCTCACCGCGATCATCGGCGGCATGGTCACCGTCTTCTTCGGGAGCGCGAAGCTCACGGTGAAGGGTCCGGCCGCTGGCCTCATCGCCATCGCGCTCACGGCGGTGGCGGAGCTCGGCGAGGGCGATCTCCAGCTCGGCTACCGCCGCGCGCTCGCGGTGATCGTCGTCGCCGGTCTCGTGCAGATCGGGTTCTCGCTCGTGCGCGCGGGCGTGCTCGGGGACGTGTTCCCCACATCCGTCGTGCACGGAATGCTCGCCGCGATCGGCATCATCATCGTCAGCAAGCAGATCCACACGCTGCTCGGCGCCACGCCGGAGCCAGGCGAGCCGCTGGAGCTCCTGGCCCAGGTTCCCCACAGCGTGATGACGCTGAACCCCGAGATCTTCGCGATCGGTCTCGTGTCGCTCGTGCTGCTCGTCGGTGTCCCGTTCATCCCCGTCCCGTGGGTGAAGAAGATCCCGGTGCCGATGGTGGTCGTCGTGGTGGCGATCGGCATGGGCTACCTGTTCGATCTCGAGCACGAGCACCACTACGCGCTCTGGGCGCACGACTACGTGATCACGCCTCGCTCGCTCGTCACGCTCCCCGAGCACCTGTCGAGCGCGATCGTGTTCCCCGACTGGTCCGTCGTGACCTCGGGCACGTCGATCAAGTTCATCGTGATGTTCGCGCTCGTCGGCTCGATCGAGTCGATGCTCAGCGCGAAGGCCGTCGAGACGCTCGACCCGGAGAAGGAGCGCACCGACATCAACCGCGATCTGCTCGCGACCGGCGTCGGCACCACGCTCGCCGGCCTCATCGGCGGCCTGCCGATGATCTCGGAGATCGTGCGTAGCTCTGCCAACGTGAACGCCGGCGCCAGGTCGCGCTGGGCGAACTTCTTCCACGGGTGCTTCCTCCTCCTGTTCGTGGTCGCCGCGCCGTGGCTCCTCCACCGCATCCCGACCGCCGCGCTCGCCGCGATGCTGATCTACACGGGAGTGCGCCTCGCATCGCCGAAGGAGTTCCAGCACGCGTGGAAGCTCGGCCCCGAGCAGCTCGTGATCCTCTCGACGACGGCGATCGTCACACTGGCGACCGACCTGCTCGTCGGCGTCTTCGCGGGCATCGCGATGAAGATCGCGATCCACATGTGGAACGGCATGTCGATCACCGAGATCGTTCGCCCGCGCATCAGCACCACCGTGGAGGGCAACGTCACCACGCTGCGCGTGGGGCAGCAGGCGGTGTTCGCGAACTACCTCACGATCAAGCGTCACCTCGATCGGATCCCCGCGGGTGGCGAGGCCGTCGTCGATCTCTCGAAGACGCGCCTCGTCGATCACACGGTGCTCGAGAAGCTCCACGCGCTCGAGGCGGAGTGGAAGCGCGCGGGGCGCACGCTGCGGATCGCCGGGCTCGGCGAGCACCGACGCTCCTCGCAGCACCCGCTCGCGATGGCGCGTCGAGCCGTCTGAGCCGAGCGGCTGGGAGCCGATGACTCAGCGACCGAGAAACGATCGATTCACGACCTGAAGGGACGCGGCGGTGGGCGAGCTCCGCGGGCCGAAGGCCGAGGATGTTCGAGCATCGGGCCCCCTCCGCCGCGGCCCGATTCCGAAGCGGGATTGTTCTCGCTCCATCAGCGCTTCGCGTCCTTGTCGCGGCGCGCCGGCAAGAAGACCTCGAACGTCGTGCCCTTGCCGAGCGTGCTCTCGACGCTGACCCAGCCGCGGTGGTCTCGCACGATGCCATCGACCACCGCGAGCCCGAGCCCCGTGCCTTCGCCCTCGGCCTTGCGCGTGAAGAACGCCTCGAAGAGGCGAGGTTTGTCCTCGTCCGCGATGCCGCTGCCCTGATCGGCGACGGCGATCACGATGAAGCGCCCAGGCGCAGCGTTCGTGCCGGGAGGCGGGCTCGCGTCGCGCTCCGAGATGCTGACGCGCACGACGCCCCCGTCTTTCATGGCCTGGAATGCGTTGACGAGGAGGTTCGTCAGGACCTGGAGGATCTGCTGCGCGCTCGCCTCCACGTGCGCGACGGTCCCGCGACGCTCGACGATCACCTGCGCCCGTGCCTTGCGTGCGAGCGGAGAGAGCGTGGCTTGCGCCGACTCGGCGAGCTCGACGAGATCGACCACCCGCCGATCGCTCTTGCGACGCGAGAAGTCGAGCACGCCACGGATGCTCTTGGTCATCTTCGCCGCCTGCTCGAGCACGGTGCGCGCGCTCTCCTTCACTTCGCTCGAGACACCCGCGTCCTGCTCGATCAAGCGTGCGTGCCCGCTCACGACGTTCAACGGCGTGCCGAGCTCGTGCGCGAGCTGCGACGCCAGCTGGCCGACGGTGCGCAGCCGATCGGCGTGACGCAGCTGCTCGAGCGCCTGCGTTCGCTCGATCTCGCTCTCGTCGAGGGCCTTGCGTGTGGCCTCGAGCTCGTGCGCCATCGCGTTCATCTCGCGTCCGAGCTCGGCGACCTCGTGCGCACCTTCGAGCGTCTCGCGCGCCGAGAGCTCACCGCGACCGATGCGTCGCGCGAGGGAGGCCAGACGCGCGAGCGGTCGACCGACCTGCGCACGCACGAGCAAGAAGGTCACGAGCGCCGCGACGGTCGCCAGCGCCAGCGACTGGAGCGCGAGCGAGAGGAAGCCGATGCGCTGGACCAGATGCGGAACCGCCTGCGGCTCGGCGAGCTCGACGGCGACCACGTCCTCACCGACGTCGAGCGGGATGTACGTGAGGATCTCGTCCTCGTGGACACCCACGGCGATCTCGCCTCGCACGAGGTCCGCTGCGATGCCGGGGAGGAGCGGCGTGGGGAAACCCTCGCGCGCGGGCGAGACGAGACGCGCGACGATGTGTGCCTCGGCCACCTCCGAGCGACGCAGCATCGCCTCGGCCTCGGCGACCGGATCGCGCGACGGTCGCTCGTGCGACAGCGCGGCGTGGAGCGCGTGCGCGAAGAAGCGCCGATCGCGCAGCGTTGTCTCGAGCAAGAGGCGCTGCTCTTCATCGACGCGCACCGCGACGCCGAGGCCCAGCACGAGCACGAAGGTCGCGACGAGCGAGAGCCACAGCCGGACCGCGATCGACATGCGCGCGACTCTGTCCGACCGTCCCGGGCGGGTCCACGCGAGCTCGACGACGAAGGAAGCGCGCCCCGATGTCCGCTTTCGCCCCGCCCCGACGCGGCGTTCTCCGCGGTTCTCGCGTTGCCGCGGGTGGCACGGACACTGCGATGCCTCGCACCATGATGCCGCAGGCCCACGGGACCGTCATCGTCGTCGACGACGTCGAGGCGATGCGCGACGTCATCCTCGCGTACCTCCGCAAGTGGGACGCGCAGCTCACGCTGGTCTCCGCGAGCAACGCGCAGCAAGCCCTCGCGATGGTGGAGTCGTACGGCTCGCTCGGCCCCGATCCGAACGAGCGCGTCGTGGTGATCTCGGACCTGCGCATGCCCGGCCTCGACGGCATGACGCTCCTCCGTAGCCTCGCGGGCTCACCCTTCGAGGTGCGCACGATCCTGATGACGGCGTTCCCCGACGACGGCGTCCACGACCGAGCGATGGAGCTCGGCGCGCTCGCGTGCTTCGCCAAGCCCTTCGAGCTCGACGCGCTCGCCGAGGTCGTCTGGCGTGCGGTCCACGACGCGCACGCCGCGAACGAGGCGCCGCCGAACGGAACCACGTGAGAGCCGTACGGCGATCGCTGGCGGCGCGTCTCTGGGCCGCGCTCTCGCTGGGCACGCTGCTCGTCTTGGGCACGACGACCCTGCTGCGCGTCGTGGCCGAGCGAGACCTCGTGGCGACGACGATGGTCCGCGACCGACGTTTCTTCGGAGAGTCGTGGCTGGCGATGCTCTCGCGCGCGCCGGAGGGCGACGTCGATCGGATGGTCCAGGCGCTCGAGGCCGATCCGCTCGTCCGCGCGCGCCACATCTCGGTCGCGATCGACTCGATGGAGGCCGCACACGCACGCGCCGCTGCGATGCCACGCCATCAGCGGGAGCGTCTCGGTCGAGGGCGCGTCGCCGCCGCGCCCGTGGGGGATCAGCTGCGCACGCTGATCCCGGTCACGCAGCACGGAAGCACGCTCTTGATCGAGCTCGACGAGCCTCTCGCCATGAGCCAGCAGCTGGCGTTCCTCCACAGCGTCGCGATCACGGGATCCTCGGTGGCGCTGCTCCTCGTGGCGGCGGTCGTGACGTGGATCCTCGTCCAACAGCTCGTCGCGAGGCCGATCGACACGCTCGTGGCGCACGCGCGCCGTGTGGGCGCAGGCGACCTCGAGATGCGCCTCGATCTGCCGGACGCGACGGAGCTCGGTGGCCTAGCAGACGCGATGAACGAGATGACGGACCAGCTCGTCGCGGCCGGTGGTGAGCTCGCGCGCCTCGAGTCCGATCGGTCGAGCCTCCAGGCGTCGCTGCGTCACGCCGATCGGGTGCGCACGGCAGGGTTGCTCGAGACGCGGCTCGCGTCGCTCGAGGGTGTGCGCATCACGGGGCCCGACGAGGTCGTGCAGATCGTCACGAACCTCGCGATCAACGCGATCCAAGCGTGCGAGCCGCGGGTGCGGGTCGAGATCCTCGCGCGTGGCGTCGCGCGCGACACGGCCGAGGGCGTGGAGCTCGTCGTCGTCGATCACGGACCGGGGATCGACGCGTCGATCCTGCCGCACCTCTTCGAGCCGTTCTTCACCACGAAGCCGGGCGATCAGGGCACGGGCCTGGGCCTGTCCGTGGTGCGAGGCATCGTCGACGAGCGACGAGGCTCCCTCGAGCACGAAGAGACGCCCGGCGGTGGCGCCACGTTCCGCGTCTGGCTGCCGAGCCACGCGGAGCGCTCGGCGTCCGCGTGATGCACGGAGATCGATCACGCGGCCTCGCCGCGTCGAAGGAGGAACCGGTATGACCCAAGACCCGACACGTCGCGACACGCTCCCCGCCAGCGCCGAGGCATGGCGTGGACGCGTCCTCGTCGCGGAGGATGATCGCGAGCTCTCCGTGCTCCTCGGCCTCGCGCTCGAGCTCGAGGGCTGGACCGTCGATCGCGTGTACGACGGTGAGGAGCTCATCGACGCGCTCGCTGCGTGCCACGGCGATCTGCCCGACGTCGTCGTCACCGACGTTCGTATGGGCGGCGCGAGCGGCATCGACGTGCTCGCCTCGCATCGTCCCGACGCGCCGGTGCTCGTCATGAGCGCGTTCATGGACGACGCGCTCGCGCGCGCGTCGATCGAGCTCGGTGCGTCGGCCGTGCTCGCGAAGCCGTTCGACCTCGACGTCCTCGTGGCCCTCGTCGCCACGCTCGCTCGTGAGCACGCGCGCTCCTCGGATGCGTGATGTCTCGCGCGCGCGACCTTCCGCATACTCCGCGCATGACCGCGACGCCGAGCCGCCGGGCGCCACGCGCCCGCACGCATCTCTTGCTGGGCGGCGTGGCGACGCTGTCGACGGGCCTCGCCAGCTGGCTCTTCGCGCCGCCGAGCTTCGAGATCCCCACGCACGTGCTCGTGGCGTTCGACGTGGGCGTGATCGCCTACCTCGCGGGGACGATCGCCTCGCTGCATCGCGAGGACGATTCGCGGCACCAGCGCGCGGCGGGCCAGGATCCCGGCAGCCTCGGCATCGTGCTGATCTCGGTCACCGCGACCGTCGCGAGCATCGTCGCGATCGTCGCCGAGCTCGGTGCGATGCGCGCGAGCGGCGAGGCCTCGGTGCTCCACGTGGTCGTGTGCGCACTGACGATCGTGCTCTCGTTCTCCTTCATGCACACGGTGTTCGCCCTCCACTACGTCCACGTGCACGAGCACGAGATCGCGCGCGGCAGCGGAGGTCTCCGCTTCCCTGGGACGGAGCCGCCCGACGACCTCGACTTCTTCTACTTCGCGTTCGTGATCGGGATCGCCGCGCAGACCGCGGACGTAGCGATCGAGTCGCATCGCCTCCGTCGTCTCGCCGTCGTGCACGGCATTCTCTCGTTCTTCTTCAACACCACGCTGCTCGCGCTCGCCGTCAACGCCGCAGCGAGCGCGTTCTGACGGCCGTGCGCAGCCCGCGCCCGCACCGGGCGAGTCGAAGACCCTCCGCTACAATGGCAACCCGATGACCGACTCTCCGAACGTGCTCCTCGTGGAGGACGACATCGCCCTCGCGTCCCTGGTGGACCGAGGCCTGACGCAGCGCGGCTTCCGCGTGACGCGCGCTCCGAGCGCCGAGGCTGCGCTCGAGATCACGCGCGAGCGTCGCTTCGACACCGTGGTCTCGGACGTGCGCATGGAGCGCATGACGGGGCTCGAGCTCTGCGAGCGCCTGACGCTCGAGCGGCCTGACGTGCCCGTGATCCTCGTGACGGCGTTCGGCGATCTCGACACGGCGATCGCCGCCATCCGCGCGGGCGCGCACGACTTCCTCCCCAAGCCGTTCGAGGTCGAGGAGCTCGCGCTGCGCGTGCAGCGCGCGACCGAGCTGCACGCGCTGCGCGTCGAGGTGAAGCGCCTGCGCGACGTGCAGGAGAAGCCACGCGTCGACGACATGATCGGCGACTCGCCCGCGATGCGCCGCGTGTTCGGGCTCATCGATCGCATGGCGGCGACCGAAGCGCCGCTGCTCGTCACCGGCGAGACGGGCACGGGCAAGGAGCTCGTCGCGCGCGCCGTGCACGCGCGCTCGGAGCGGAGCAAGGGACCGTTCGTCGCGATCAACTGCGCGGCCGTGCCGGAGAACCTGCTCGAGAGCGAGCTCTTCGGCCACACGCGCGGCGCGTTCACGGACGCCAAGAACGCGCGCGCGGGCCTCTTCGTGGAGGCCAAGCGCGGCACGCTCTTCCTCGACGAGGTGGGCGAGATGCCGCTCGCGCTCCAGGCCAAGCTCCTGCGCGTCCTCCAGGAGCGCAAGGTCCGTCCGATCGGCAGCGATCGCGAGGTCGACGTCGACGTGCGCATCGTGTCCGCGACGCATCGCGACCTCGAGTCGGGCATCGCCGACGGGCGCTTCCGCGAGGATCTCTACTACCGCCTCAACGTCGTCCAGATCGCGCTACCGCCGCTCCGCGAGCGAGGCTCCGACGTGCTGGTGCTCGCGCACGAGTTCCTGCGCAAGGTCGCCGAGCGCTCGAAGCGACCAGTCGTGGGCATCGCGGCGGACGCGGCGCGCAAGCTCGTGGCCTACTCGTGGCCGGGCAACGTGCGCGAGCTCGTCAACGCGATGGAGCGCGCGGTCGCGCTCGCCGAGTACGACGAGATCACCGTCGCCGACCTTCCCGAGAAGGTGCAGGCCTTCGAGCCCAAGCACGTGCTCCTCGCGTCCGACGACCCCTCCGAGCTCGTGAGCCTCGAGGAGGTGGAGCGTCGCTATCTGCTCCGCGTCGTCGAGGCCGTGGGCGGCAACCGCACGCGCGCCGCCGAGATCCTCAAGGTCGATCGCAAGACGCTCTACACGCGCCTCAAGGCCTACGGCTGGAGGCCCAGCGAAGCGCCGTGAAGCGACTCGAGCGAAGCGCCGCGGGCGCGAAGAAGCGCTCGCTCGCCGACACCCTCGCGGCGATCGACGCGACAGCGCTGCGCGACGCAGACGAGGATCGCGTGATCACGTGGATCCACGGCGCGCTCGAGGCGCTGGTGCGCGACGTCGAGCGCGGCACGCTGACGCGTCGCGCCCTCCGCACGCGCCTCTCCGAGCCGATGCTGGCGGACGCGCTCGAGACCGCGGTGCCGACCGAGGACGCGCTGCGCGAGGCGTCGCGTGCGATCGCGGGACGCGCGCCGATCGGGCGCGTCGCGATGGTCCTGCCGTCGAACGTCGAGACCGCGGTGGTGCGCCCGCTGATCTGGGCGCTGCTCGCACGCGACGCGATCGCGATGCGTGTCTCGTCGCGCTGTCCCGGCATCGCGCGCGCGCTCGTGAAGCGCCTGCTCGATCGAGATCGCTCCCTCGGGCTCGCGCTCGCGGTGCTCGAGAGCGATCGCGAGGATCCGACCTCGCTCGCCGCGCTGTCGTCGTGGGCCGACGTGGTGCACGCGTGGGGCCACGACGAGACGATCACCTCGCTCGCGACCGCGATGGATCGCGACGTCGTCGCGCACGGGAGCGGCCTCTCGCTGGCGGTGATCACGCGCGACGAGGCGGGCGCGCTCGATGTCGATGCGCTCGCGCGCGACGTGGCGCGACACGATCAGCGCGGATGTCTCTCGCCCGCGGCGGTCTTGCTCGAGGAGGGCGCTGCGATCGACGCGCCCACGCTCGCGGAGCGTCTCTACGACGCGCTCTCCGGGCTCGAGGCCGCGTGGCCTCGCGGGAAGGTGGAGAAGGGCGAGCTCGCGCGCGTGCGCGCGTGGCGCGACACGGCGCAGGCGATCGGCGAGTGGATCGGCGTCGGCGAGCACCACGCGGTCTCCGCGGAGCTGGGGGCGATCCGCGACTCACCCGGCCTGAGACACGTGGCCGTGCACGTGCAGTCGAAGCACGCGATCGAGACGCTCCTCGCGCGCCTGGGCCCTCGGCTCAAGTGCCTGGGGGTGGTGGACGTCGACGCGTGGAGCGCGCGCGCACCGCGCGCAGCACACGTCGTCGCGCTCGGGGAGATGCAGACGCCAGCGCTGCTGGCACCTGCCGATGGCGCACCGCCCTGGCACGGCTTCGTCGGTCCGCGCGGAACAGACGAGGTCTCCCGCGCGTAGGATGACGCCGTGACGCTCACGCCCGCCGACGAAGAGAAGTACCTGACGGTCCTCTCCATCATCCACTACGTGATGGCGGTGCCGGTGATCCTCATCGGCTGCTTCCCGCTGATCCACCTGACCGTCGGGCTCGGCATGCTGTTCGGTGACTTCCCCGTCCAGCCCGGCTCGGCGCCGCCGCCCGAAGGCCTCTTCGGCATGGTGGGCGGCATGTTCGTCGCGATCGCGTCGATCCTGATCGTGATCTTCTGGGGTGTCGGCGCGTCGATGATCGTCGTCGGTCGTTCGCTCGCGAAGCGTCGCTTCCACACGTTCTGCCTCGTGGTCGCGTTCCTCGAGGCGCTGTTCGCGCCGCTCGGCACCATCCTCGGGCTGCTCACCATCATCCTCTTGCTGCAGCGCTCGGTGCGCGCGCGCTTCGAGGGCGAGGTGGTCGATCCGCCACCTGCGTGATCGTCGATCACGACGGAAACGAACGAGGCCTCGGATCGCGACGATCCGAGGCCCCGTCGTTCGATCGCAGAGCGATCAGCCGACCGACTCGGCCCCGTACTGCACGATCGGGTTCCACGGGCCCTGGCCCGCGCGCGGCTGCCAGTTGTGCCAGACGTCCTCGCCCTTGCCCCAGTAGAAGAGCTCGAGGCGTCCGTCCTGGTTCTGTCCGATCGCGAGGTCCGTCGCGTGCTCGCCGAGCACCTCGTCGTCGGTGCCCCAGTCGCCGTTCGCGCTCGCCTGCCACGTGTTGCGGATCTGTCCGTCGCCGTCGACGAAGAAGACCTCGAGGCGACCGTCGCGGTTCTTGGCGACGTCGAGGCGACGCGCGCGCACGCCGAGGCTCTCGAGGCCGTGCCATTGGCCGTTCGGGCTCGTCTGCCAGTCGTGCCACACGATGCCGATCGGATCGCGGAAGAAGACCTCGAGGCGGCCATCGGCGTTGCTGCCCACCTTCACCTCGATCGCCTTGCCGTTCAGCGCCTCGGCGCCGTGCCAGTCGCCGTTCGCTTCCGTCTGCCAGTCGTGGAGCAGCGTTCCATCGCCGGTC
This sequence comes from Deltaproteobacteria bacterium, assembly GCA_017303575.1. Classification (GTDB taxonomy): domain Bacteria; phylum Myxococcota_A; class Polyangia; order Polyangiales; family Sandaracinaceae; genus JAFLCL01. Next base: position 13,716 of record JAFLCL010000001.1, on the reverse strand, counting down.
GCGTAGAAGACCTCGAGCGTGCCGTCCTGGTTCCTGCCCACGTCGACGGCGGTGCACGCGCCGCCGCAGGTCGCATCGCTGCACAAGCGCTCGGCGCCGTGCCAGTCGCCGTTGGGCGAGAGCTGCCAGTCGTGCACGAGGTGCCCGTGCTCGTCGATGTAGAAGACCTCGAGGCGACCGTCCTGGTTCGAGGCGACCGACACGGTCTGAGCCTTGGCGCGCGCGCCCTTCTTGCCCTCGCCGTCGACGTGCAGCGCGGCCGCGCCCGTCCACTTGCCACCGGCACTCTTCTGCCAGTCGTGGAAGAGCTCTCCGTCGGGCGAGATCCAGAACGCCTCCAGGCGACCGTCCGCGTTCACGCCCGTGGCGACGTGCACCGCCTTCTGCGCGAGCGTCTCTTCGTTCGCCCACAGGCCGTTCGGGCTCTTCTGCCAGTTGTGACGCAGCGTGCCGTCCTTGCCGACGTAGAAGACTTCGAGGCGACCGTCGCGGTTCAGGCCGATGGAGAGGGTCCGTTTCGTCGTCATGGCGCAGGCCTCCTTGGGACTCTCCTTGTCGCAAATGGCTGGTGTGCACGCAAGGCGCGCGCATCGCGCGATGGGGGGGCCAATCCACGACGGCCGAGCCTGGTCTATCCTCGTGTCGGTGAGCGAAGGCTCCATGGCGGGAGAGCGCGAGCGTCGCGCGTCGCGGGCGCGCGAGGCGTCGACGTCGTCCTCGTCGATCGAGTCGAGCGAGACGGAGGCCCGCGCCGAGCGGCAGGAGCTGCATCGCGCGCGCAGCGGCATGACGATGATGATCGTCGCCTGGCTCGGCACGCTGCCGGCGGACTTCACCTACGCGTGGCTGCTCGGCGTGGACGCGACGGTACCCATCCTCGTCACGCGCGGCATCGGCTTCGTCCTCGTGCTCGCGATGTGGGCGCGCTTCCGTGGCGCGACCGAGATGACCGCCCGCGAGCTCTCGCTCCATCGCTACCTGCTCGTGGGCACGGGCATGGGCGCCCTCGCGATCGAGTCCACGTTCCTCGGCGGCTTCCACAGTCACATCGCGACGGGCGCGATCCTGATCGGCGCGGCGCTCGGCGTGTTCCCCCAGCGGTGGCGCGATCACCTGCCCCTCGCGACGTTCACGGCGCTGCTCTATCCGACGATCGTGCTCGCGATCACGCTCGCGGGCGGGCCCTCGCACGAGCAGCTGTCCGATCCGCTCGCCGTCTTCGAGCTCGCGCTGCACGTGACGATGATCGTGCTCTCGACGGCGATCGCCGTCGTGATCAGCCACCTCGCGTGGTCGCTGCGCCGCGGGTCGTTCGAGAACAAGCGCGTCGGCCAGTACCGCCTGCGCAAGCGCCTGGGTCGCGGCGGCATGGGAGAAGTGTGGGCCGCACACCACAAGGGCCTGCGCCGCGACGTGGCGGTGAAGATGCTCGACGGCGGTCACGCCGATCCGATCGCGCGCGAGCGCTTCGAGCGCGAGGTGCGCGCGACGTGCGAGCTGCGTCACCCGCACACGGTGCGCGTGTTCGACTACGGCGCGACGGACGACGGCGTCCTCTACTACGCGATGGAGCTGCTCGAGGGCGAGCACCTCGGCGCGGTGGTGCGACGCGAGGGCGCGCTACCACCCGAGCGCGCCGTGTACTTGATCGAGCAGGCCGCGCGGGCGCTCGGCGAGGCGCACGACAAGGGCATCGTCCACCGCGACGTGAAGTCCGAGAACCTCTTCGTGAGCGACTCGGGCGGCGAGCCGGACTTCGTGAAGGTCCTCGACTTCGGCATCGCGCGCGACGTCGGGGAGGAAGGCACGGCGCTCACGCGTCCGGGCGCCATCGCAGGCACAGCCTCGACAGTCTCGCCCGAGGTGGTGGCGGGCAAGAGCGCAGGGCCGCAGGCGGATGTGTACGGCCTGGGCGCCGTTCTCTACTTCTGCCTCACGGGCCGTCATCCGTTCGAGCGCGAGCACCGCGAGGCGACGCTGCGCGCGCACCTCACCGAGTCCGTGGTGCCCCCGAGCGAGCTCGCGACGCGGCCGATCCCCGCCGACGTGGAGGCGATCGTGATGCGCTGCCTGGAGAAGGAGCCCGAGGATCGGTTCGCCGACGGACGAGCGCTCGCCAGCGCGCTCAGCGCGTGCAGCGTGGCAGGCCGCCATCGGCCCTCGCTCGCCCCGAAGCGTCCCGCCGCTGCACCAGCGGACGAGCAGGTCACGGAGGAGCTCGTGGCTCCGCGTTCGCCCCGCGCGAACGAGAACGAGCAACGCATCGATGCGTGACGCTGCGGTCGCGCGCCGCTCCGCCGTGAAGCGCACGCTCGTCATCGCATCGTTCGTTTCCATCGTCGTCGGAGGCTGCGACTCGCCGAGCCGCGTCTGCGAGTTCGGCAGTTTCGGCATCGAGTTTCCCGAACTGAATTGTCGTTGCGCGCCAGGAAGCGTCCCTGGTCCCACCGTTCGCGTCCTTGCCGGCCGCGCGGATCCCTGGGCAGGTCGGGTGGTGCAAGTCTGCCTGCCGGATGATGAGGAGGGCTTCAACCCGTTTGGTTGCGCCACTGCGCGCCCCGACCTCGCCCTCATGACAGGACCTGGCGGAACGATCGAATCAGACCTGGGGAGCTGCCTACCGGGATGGATGTGTGTCGAGCTGGCCGCGCGCATCGGGGCAGCGCCGGCTTGCGACTACCCCGACCTCACGCGGGTCGTCTCGGGCGAGCTGGCCATCGACGATACGCCTTGCTCCGAGCTCGAAGCGCGCGGCCTGTGCAGCGCGATGTGCGACTGTGGGGAGCAGAGTTGTTTCGGCTTGAGCGAGGAGCAGGGGCTCGGCGTCTGCACGGACCCGTGGTCACCGTGCTCCTCGCCCGGGCCAGACGACGCGTGCGGAACCGATCTTTGCGTCCACCCAGTGGCGGCACCTGCGGCGAGGGAACTTGTTGGTCGCTGCATTCCCGCTACACGGTGCGACGCCTGGATCTCATCGACGGAGGGACGGTGGTCGTGCCGCGACTAGGACGCTCTGGACGGCTCGGACCCACTGGCGTCCCACCGGAAACGAACGGGTCGAGGTGCGACCCCTCGACGGCACGGCGCAGAAACGACGCGCGAAGGGTCTCTGGCCTCGCCTCCGTGCGTGACGCCGTGGGGTCGATTGGCGATCCTTCGACCGCGCATGTCTCCTCGTCTCCACTCGGTCCTCGCGCGCCTCACGCGCCTCGTTCGTGGGCCCGCGATCTTCGTGGTGCCCGTCGCGTTGCTCCTCGGCGCGATCGCGCTCGTGTACGCCCCGCTCGTCGAGGCGCAGTTCACGGGCGGCAGCGTCGGTGGGGGCGACTGGGGTGGCGGCGGCGGTGGAGGTGGGGGAGGCGGCGGAGGAAGCAGCAGCGACTCGGACAGCGGTGATGTCTTCGCGCTGATTCAGCTGTTCATCTTTCTCTTCCAGGTGCATCCGTTGCTCGGCGTCGCGGGGCTCGTCGCGTTCATGGCGTACGGCGTGTGGTGGGCCAAGCGTGAGAACGCGGGCCACACCGAGGCGGGCAGCGTGGGCAGCGCGGTGCCTTCGCCTACCAACCGCACGTGGATGCAGGCCGACATCACCGAGGTGCGCATCGCGCTCGCCGGTGATGCGCGCGCGTTCCTCCAGCGCGAGCTGATGGAGCAGGGCCGTCGCGCCGACACGCGCACCAAGGCGGGCTTGCTCTCGCTCTTGCACATCGTCGTGCGCGCGCTGAAGCAGAGCGAGACGGCGTGGATCTACGCGGGCGCCAAGAACTTCCATCCGATGTCCACGGTGCTCGCGCAGGCCGCGTTCACGAGGCTCGCGAACGAGGCGCGCGCGAAGTTCACCCACGAGCTGATCCGCAAGGACGCGAGCGGTCAGGTGCGCGAAGGGCAGGGCCACGGCGTGGTGCGATCGCGCGAACGCGAGGGCGACGGCGTGATCGTCGTCACGCTGATCGTCGCCGCGAGCCGCGAGATCGTGGACTTCCAGGCCACGAGTCGCGCCGAGATCCACAAGGTGCTCGACGATCTGCGCGCGATGACGGTGCAGAGCCTCGTCGCGCTCGAGATCTCGTGGCTGCCCGCGGACGAGGGCGATCTGATGAGCACGGCCACCCTCGAGACGCTGCACCCCGACATGAAGAAGCTCCCGGGTGTGGTCGGCGGCCGCCTGATCTGCACGTACTGCAAGGGCCCGTACGCGGCCGAGCTCCCGAAGTGCCCCCACTGCGGCGCGCCTTCACCGAGCGCGTCGTCGAACATCGATCCGGTGCGCCCCTGACGACGTAGGCCCCGTGGCCCGCCACTGTCCCGCGCCAGGCACGAAGTGCCGAGCCAGGCCGAAGGCCGCGCCAGGACCGCAGGTCCGAGCCAGGGCGAAGCCCGCGCCCTTTCTGCTCTGCCCGCGCGCCAGGCACGGAGTGCCGAGCCAGGCCGAAGGCCGACAACACGCGATGCAGTTCCAACACGAACGACTCGACGTCTATCAACGCGCTCTCGAAGCCCTCGACGCGTGCGATCTCGTCATCGCCCAGATGCCCAAAGGCCGGGCGCACCTGAAGGACCAACTCGATCGCGCTGCCACCTCGATCGTGCTGAACATCGCGGAGGGTGCGGGTGAGTTCAGCATCGCGGAGAAACAGCGCTTCTATCGGATGACGCGGCGCTCGGCGACGGAGTCTGCTGCCGTCGTGCACATCGTCGCTCGGCGCGGACAGGTGCCGGAAGACACGGCAGAGCGGGCGCGGGAGCGGCTGGATCGTGTGGTGGCAGAGGGCAGAACGGGCGCGGGCACTTCGTGCCCCGTCGATCGCTCAGCGAGATCGGAGGGCGAGCGCGTCTCTCACGATGCGATCGGAGTCGCGGACCTGCGCGAGGAGGAAGTGCGCGAGCGCTTCTTCGCGATCGGCCGCGGAGAGATCGCCGTGGCGTCCCTGCGTGGCCGTGTAGAGCGTGATCGCGGAGGCGACGGAGACGTTGAGGCTCTCGACGAAGCCCACCATCGGGATGCGGTAGATGCCCGCCGCGCGCTGGCGGAACACGTCGGACACGCCGCGGTGCTCGTTGCCCACCACGATCGCGGCCTTGGGCACATGCGCGAGATCTTCGGGGCGGAGCGTGCCCTCCATCGCCGCCACGTACACGCCGAAGCCGCGCGCCTCGAGCGCGTCGCAGCAGGACTCGGCGTCCTCGAACGCGCGATGCAAGAGCCAGCGCTCGGTGCCGCGGCTCACGTGCGAGGAGAACGCGAACGGCCAGCGGCCGCGCACCGTCTGCACCTCGTGGCAGCCGAACGCGTCGCACGAGCGCAGCACCGCGGCGCCGTTGTGTGGATCGCTCAGGCCATCGAGCACCGTGATGAGCGAGCCCGTGCGTCGCGAGAGCACGCCCACGAAGCGCGCGAGCCGATCGTCGGTGACCATCGGCGAGAGGATCTCGACGATGTCTCGCGCAGGGTGCTCGAGCGGCGGTGTGGGGCCGAGCTCCTCGACCTCGGGGACGTCACGCTTCACGGGGCGGCGTTTTGCCCTACGATCGTGCCCGTGCCCACCCTCCCAGCCCGCGTCGCGCGAACGTTCACCTCGGGCGTGGCCGCCACGGTCGATCAGGCGCTGAGCAAGGTCATCTTCGGACGCAGCGAGAGCTCGCGCAGCGCGTCCGCGGCGGAGTCGCTGGGACCGAGCGAACGTGTCGCGCGCCTGGGCGAGATCGAGGCGCTCTACGCGCCGTACGTCTCCGATCCCGATGCGTTCTTCCCCTTCGTGAGGCCTTCGATCGCGCGCGCCGACGTTCGCGACTTCGGCGGTCGGGGCGCGGTGATCGACCTGAGCTGGCCCTCCGCGCTTCCGCCGCTGCACCTCGACGACGAGCTGTCGCGGCGTCTGCGCTCGCGCGCCTCGGTGAACGAGATCGCGCACGCACGCGCGTTCCTCCACACCGATGCGCCGCGCCCCGCGATCATCCTCTTGCACGGCTACCTCGGCGGTGACGTGCGCGTCGAGGAGCGCGCGTTCCCCGTGAAGTGGCTCTTCGATCGCGGCCTCGACGTGGTGCTGGGCTTGATGCCGCACCACGGCAAGCGCGGCGTGTCCGGCAAGAGGCCGCTCCTTCCTGCGAGCGATCCGCGCCTCACGATCGAGGGCTTTCGTCATGGGATCGTCGATCTGCGCTCGCTCGCGTGGTGGCTGCGATCGCGCGGCAGCGTGGCCGTGGGCGCGATGGGCATGAGCCTCGGCGGCTACACCACGGCGCTGCTCTCCACCGTCGAGCCGCTCGACTTCGCGTTTCCGATGATCCCGCTCGCGTCGATCGCGGATTTTGCGCGCGATCGCGATCGGCTCGTGGGCACCGCGACGCAGCGACGTGAGCAGCACGATGCGCTCGAGCGCGCGCATGCCGTGGTGAGCCCGCTCGCGCGTCCGTCACGCGTGCCGAAGGAGAACGTGCTCGTGCTCGCCGGCGAGGCCGATCGCATCACCCCGATCGCGCACGCGGAGAAGCTCGCCGCGCACATGGAGGGCAAGCTGATCGCGTTCCCCGGTGGTCACATCGTCCAGGCAGGCCGCGACGAAGGCTTCCGCGAGATCGCCCGCCTGCTCGGCGCCCGCGGCTGGCTCGATCCCCGCTGATCGTCCTTTTCAGCGGGCGTCGGTGCCTGCGTCGAATCCGCGCGAGCCGGGGATGCCGCAGAGATCGCACCACGTGATCGGCACCGATCGCATCCGCGTCGGCGCGGAGACGTCGTATGGCGACCAGCAGTGGATGAGGCCGTCGATGCACCGGCAGTCTCGGAAGTGCCGATCGTCGATGGGACCAGGGATGTCGGCGCAGCAGTAGGGAGACGACCAGTCGATGGAGAGCTCGATCGGAACCTCGGGCGGCTCCTCGCACGCGACACGGCACTCGGCACCATACGAGTAGGCGCACTCGACCCGTCGCACGACGCCCGGCACGTCGTCGCTCGGCATGGGTGCGTCGTCGCTCGGTATGCCGGCCTCGTGCGCCTCCGTAGACCCAACATCGAACCCCGTGCCCGAGTCTTCCTCGGGACCGTGGCTCCCACCACAGCCCACCATGACGAGGGCCACCACCATCATCCCCTGTCGAAGCATCCGTCGAGTGTGACGAGGAACGACGCACGCTGTCGAGGCGAGCGACGTGTCGGCCCCGTCACGAGCCCGCGTCGCCGTCCATCGGCCCGGCGTCGAACGTGACGACGGAGCCTGCGTCGAGGCGTGACGCGTCGGGTTAGGACCCCGAGGGAGTACCGGGACAGAACTCGCAGCTGCTCGCCGGCAGAGAGCGCATCGTCGCCCCGACGCTGCGAGGACAGACGATTGAGCCTGCTTCACAGCGGCAGTCGACGAACGACTCCTGCGGTGGCGCGATCTCGGGCGGGTAGTTACAGCAGTACGGCCCACTCCAAGTGATGGTCACCGTGATGGGCACGTCGGGAGGCACGTCGCAGGCGACGTCGCACGTGGAGCCGTAATCCCGGTACTCGCAGGCGCCCTCGTTTCGCAAGTACACGGGACCCACGTCGATCGCCGCGTCGAGCGAAGGGCTCGACTCGCATGCCGCCACCGCGATCATCCAAGCGGCCGCCACCATCCTCCCCAGTTGCACCATCCATCGAGGATGACGGACGGATATGGCGACAGGCAAGCCGTCGGGGTGACCCCGACGCCCATCGCACGCCGGTGGCATCGAGCGCGCCGCCCGAGTACAGCCGGCCACGACGAACGGGAGCTCGAGCATGGCCAACGAGAAGAGTGAGCGGTCGCGCGGCGCGAAGCGACATCGAGCCACGACGTTCGCCGATCTCGATCACCGCGCGATGGGCAAGGAGATCGTGCGCACGGACAGGCGAGAGCCGCCGATCTTCCTCGCCGTGCTCTTCTCGCTCGCCGCGCCCCTGCTCCTCGCTTCGCTCTACAACCTCCAGCACTCGGTCTTGCTCGGAGTGATCGGCATCGCGTTCGGAGGTCTGGGTACCTGGGCGGCCGTCGACATGTGGCGCGCCGTTGCTCGGGACTACGCGTGGAACCGGCGAAACGTCGAGATCGTGTATGGCCTGCGCTCGGTCGTGATCGAAGACCGCGATGGAGCCCAGACGCTGAGCTTCGCCGAGGCTTCGATGCGGCCCGAGGTCACGCGGTGGGCACGGCTGCGCGACCTGATGCGCGTGCGCGAGACGCACAGTCGGATGGACCCGAAGACCCCCGAGCGACTCATCCTCGAGTGGCTGGCGCTCACGCAGACGAGCTTCGAGAGGGCTGGCCCGCTTCACGTCCTCTGGCGGGGACCCGAGGAGGCACCGGTCTGCATGTCTGCCGAGACGAGCACCGAAGAACAGCCTCTCTATCGCGTGGAGCTCGTCACCGACGTCGCGGGAAACACCCGCCCGCGATGGGACCACTTGCCGAGACGGGTCCAAGGTCGCTGAGGGCGCGGCGCGTTCACCGCACGTGTCAGCGGGCGGCGCGCTCGCCCAGTCGCACGCCGATCACGAGCGTGCCGCCCATGAAGCTCTGGCCTGCGAGGAAGAACGGATCGCCCGGCGGTGCGACGATCTCGAGCAGCGGGAGGTAGTCCTGCTGCTCGGGGCGGTTGATGGAGACACGCACGCGGTAGCGGCCCTCGGGCGTCACCGAGTCGAGCGCGAGCTGGAGCACACGGCCGTTCGGCAGCGGCACGTTCTGGGGCTCACCGATCGCGAGATGGATGGAGGGGCGCGCGAGCAGCTGCATCGAGTGGAAGGCGTTGAACGGCGGCTGCCGCAGCGCCTGCATGCTCGAGAGCGCGGGATCGATCTCACCGTCGCGCTCGCTGGCGAGGATCACGAACACCTCGCCCGCGACCTCGTTCGGCAGCACGCGCTGGGTCGGCGACTGGCCGCCCGTGGCCTGCGGCTGCTGGGATCGGTTCGGCTGCGCGCCCACCGGCGTCACGGCGAGCATGCTCGCGATCGTGGCGATCGACGCGAGAGGTCGGAGGACGTGGGTGCGGGTTCGAGTCATCGGTCGTCGTGCGTCCGTCAGAGTTGCGCGGTGTCGTCGCCCTCGGGCGCGGGGGCTTCCTCGGTGTCCTCGGGGTCGGCGGCCTTGTCGACCTCGTCCGCGAGCCACACCACGGCGTAGCGGGATCCCTCGGTGCCTTCGACAGAGAACACTGTGCCGACGTTCGATCCGAAGTCGACGGCGATCACCTCGGTGCGGTTCAGCTGCTCGTCGGCGGCCGGGTCGTGGACGACCTCGGCCGTCGTCGTGGTCGACGGAGGCGAGGTGCCCGCGATCGGGTCGGTGCCACCATCGCCGGGACCGAAGAGCACGATCGCTGCCGCGGCGGCTGCCGCGAGGCCGCTCACGACCATGATGATCGAGCGACGCTGACGGACCTGACGCTCGCGTCGCTTGGTCTCTTCGTCGCGATCGGCCGCCGCGCGGTCGATGCGCTGGAGCAGACCGGGCGGTGCGCTCTCTGCACGCTCCTGGGCCCGCTCCTGAGCACGCTCCTGGGCGCGCTCGATGGGTCGCTCGGCCTCGTCACGCGCTTGCGCCTTCTCGCTCAGGCCACCCTCGATCACGCGGAGCGCGGGGCGCTGCGCGGCGATCTTGGAGGAGCTCGTGCGCGTGTCGGTCTCCTCGCTCGCGGCGCCCTCGATGCGCGCGGCGATCTGGGCCCACGCCGCGTCGGCGTCGATCGGATCGCTCTCGTCGGAGGTCGCAGCCCGGATGACCGCGCGCAGATCGCCCAGGGCCTGGAGCTTCGCGCGCGTGCCCGAGATCCCTTGCGCGTCGCGCTTCTTCTCGGCCTCGATCAGCGCCTCGATCTCCGAGGGCGAGAGATCACCATCGAAGAGACGATGGAGGTCCCGATCGCTGCCGTCGTTCTGTGAAGGGGGAGCCATGGTCATTCCTCGATCTCGAGGTCTCCGTCGACGTAGGACTTGAGGGCCTCCTGCATCTTTTTCCGCGCGTGGAACAGCCGGCTCATGATCGTGCCCTTGGGCACGTCGAGGGCCTCGGCCATCTCCTCGTAGGACATGCCCTCGATCTCGCGCAGCAGGATCACCTGCCGGTGGTACTCGGGCAGCTCGGCGAGCGCGGCCTGCACCTTCTCCAGCAGCTCGCGGCGGATGACAGCCTTGCGCGGGTTCTCGTCGAGCAGGCGCGCGACGATCACGTCGTCGCCAGGCTCCTGGCTGTCACGCCGGAAGCTGTCGTCGAACTCGACGGGCTTGGACGTCTTGCGCCGCCGCAGCTGATCGATCGCGAGGTTCATGACGATGCGGTAGAGCCAGGTGTAGAAGGACGAGCTGCCCTGGAAGTTGGGGAGGTGGCGGTGGACCTTGACGAAGCCCTCCTGCACGCAGTCGAGGGCGTCGTGGCGGTTCTTGAGGACGCCGAACGCCACCGCGTAGACGCGCTTGTGGTAGCGGTCGAAGAGCTGACGGAACGCCGCGTGGTCGCCGCCTTGTGCCTTGCGCACGAGCTCTGCGTCGAGCTCGCGATCCTCGGGCCCGTGATGGAGGACACGCGCGTCGTCGGGGACGAGGTCGTCGAGCAAGAGCTCGCTGACGCTGCGGTCTGCCGTCGAGGCGTCGTCGCGATCGCCCGACGAAGGATCGTCTCCTTCGGGCTCGGTCGCGGGGTGGCGTGCCTCGGGCGGGTCATCCGAGCCGTGAGACGCCTCGGAACCGGCCCCATTCAAAGGATTTTCGTGATCCTCGTCGGCGGGCCCGCGGCTCCGCGACCGACGCGGCTGCTCGCCAGATCCCGCTCCTTCGACCTTCGTCGACGTCGGCCGTCTGGCCGATTCGCGGGGGGACTCGGGCATGGCCGAGCGTTTGTACCACACACCGTCGCTCCGCCCCGGTCGGCAGCGCTGCATCGTCCTCAGGCTCTGACGCGCGTCGTCCGATGGACGACCGGGGACTCGTGTCGCGGCTCGCAGCACCGAGCGCCTCGGGTCCCCGAACGGAGGTCGTGGTGTACGGGATGGTGAACAAGGCGACCCACGGGATGATCGTCCGCGATCACGGTGAAGCCGCCTGGAGCGCCGTCGCGCAGCGCGCCGAGCTCGACGCCGAGACCTTCGTCAGCAACCGCAGCTACGACGACAGCGTCACGTACGCGCTCGTGGGCGCGGCGTCGTCCGTGCTCGGGCTGCCGGTGCGCGACGTGCTCTTCGCGTTCGGTCGGTTCTGGATCCTCACCACCGCGCGCGAGGGCTACGGGCCGCTCTTGGACGCGTCGGGCGCGAGCCTGCACGCGTTCCTCCAGAGTCTGCCGACGTTCCACACCCGCGTCTCGCTCTCGCTGCCCGCGCTGCGCCCTCCGACGTTCACCGTCCTCGACGAGTCCGCGACCCACGTGCGCCTCCGCTACGAGTCGGAGCGCAAGGGGCTCGTGCCCTTCGTGGAGGGCCTCCTCGACGGGCTCGCGGAGCACTACCGCGAGCGCGTCACCGTCCTCCACGAGCAGCGCGCCGAGGTCGTGGGCCACGACATCTTCCTGATCGTGTGGGACGAACGGAGCCCGTCGTGAGCGCTGGCTACGCGCTGGGTCCCGCGGCGTTCGCGTCCGCCTTCCCGTTCCACTTCGTGCTCGATGACGCCGGGCGCGTGGTCGAGGTCGGACGCTCGCTCGCTCGCGCCTGCCCCGATGCGCGTGAAGGAGCGCGCTTCGAGGACCTCTTCCGGCCGCTCCGGCCGCGCCTGACCCCGAGCTTCGAGAGCCTGCGTGCGCACGTGGGCACTCTGCTGACGTTCGAGCACGTCGCCTCGGGCACGCCCTTCCGCGGCGAGCTGATCGAGGTCGACGGGGCGCTCGTCTTCCTCGGTGGACCGTGGCTCACGAGGGTGGAGCAGCTGGGTGATCTGGGGCTCACGTTCTCGGACTTCGCCACCCACGATCCCATCGGCGATCTCCTCCTCGCGCTCCAGACGCAGACGACGGCTCTTCGCGAAGCCGAGCAGCTGGCAGACACCCTCGCGGCGCAGCGGCAGGCGCTGCGTGAAGCGAACGCGCGGCTCGCAGAGAGGAACGACGCGCTCGCAGAGAGCGCGGCACGGCTCCAGACGCTCGTCGAGGACCTGGGCGAGGCACGCACGCGCGCCGAGGCCGCCACCGATGCCAAGTCCGCCTTCCTCGCGAGCATGAGCCACGAGATCCGGACGCCGCTCAACGGCGTGATCGGGATGACGCGCATCCTGCTCGATTCCGCGCTCGATGCCGAGCAACGAGAGATCGCGCGCACGATCGAGACGAGCGGCGAGGTGCTCCTCGCGCTCATCACCGACATCCTCGACTTCTCGAAGATCGAGTCGGGTCGCCTCGACCTCGAGGCCGAGCCCTTCTCCCTGCGCGAGGTGGTGGAGGAGTCGATCGACCTGGTGAGCGCGGCCGCCGGCGCCAAGGGGCTGCCGGTCTGCTACCGCATCGGTGAGGACGTGCCGACTGCGGTGCGGGGCGACGTCACGCGCTGCCGCCAGGTGCTCGTGAACCTCCTCTCGAACGCCGTGAAGTTCACCGCGCGCGGGCACGTGCTCGTGGACGTCGAGCGGGTGGCAGGCCGGCTTCGTTTCTCAGTCACCGACACGGGGCCGGGGATCTCCGCCGAGGTGCGAGATCGTCTGTTCGAGCCGTTCGAGCAGCTCGACTCCTCCACCAGTCGTCGACACGGCGGCTCGGGCCTGGGCCTCGCCATCTCCCGCAGGCTCGTCGAGCTGATGGGCGGCTCGCTCGATCTCCGCTCCGAGCTGGGCGAGGGGTCCACGTTCGTGTTCTCGCTCGAGCTCCCGAGCGTCGAGCGCGCGGCGCACACGAGCGTCGTCGCGGGCCGGCGCGTGCTCGTGCACCACGCGAGCGCGATCGTCGTGGACTGCATCGCTCGCATGATCCGGAGCCTCGGTGCCGTCGCCGAGATCGCGCCGTCGGTGGATGCCTTGCTCCTCCGCATGGCGCGGACCCCGATGATCGACGTGGTGCTCTCGAGCGCCCAGGTGTCACGCGCGACGGTGCCATTCCTCCGCATCCGCCCCATCGGATCGCGGGCGAGCGGTGACGTCGCGGAGCCCATCAAGCTCGAGGCGCTCGAGCACGCCCTGGCCAACGCGCTCGGCTTGGACGCGCCGCCGAAACGCGGGCGGGCGACCTCGACGCAACGGCTCGCCCGCACGCGGCCGCTGCGTGTGCTCTTGGCCGAGGACAACGTGGTCAATCAGCAGGTCGCGCACCGACTGCTCGCGCGCTGGGGCTACGAGGCCGAGATCGTGGGCGACGGACGCGCTGCGGTGCAGGCCGTTCGGCAGGGCGCCTTCGACGTGGTGCTGATGGACGTGGCGATGCCCGACATGGACGGGCTCGAGGCGACCCGACGCATCCGAGCGGACACCACCGTGAGGCGACAGCCGCGCATCATCGCGATGACTGCGTTCGCGACGCGCGAGCATCAGTCGGCGTGCGCCGCGGCGGGCATGGACGACTACGTCACCAAGCCCATCGACGTGCGGGTGCTGCGCGCGCTCCTCGTCGAAGCGCCGCTCGCGGCGGGCCTCTCGGAGCTGCCCCCCAGGGCTGCGGAGCACGAGGTCCTCGATCCGACGACCCTCTCGGTCGTCGAGTCGCTCGGGCCGAGCTTCGTCGTCGAGGTGGTCTCGCTGTTCCGCGCGAGCGCGGCGACGTGCGTGCGGCGGCTCCGCGCCGCCATCGAGCGTCG